>NZ_CP139301.1:677473-1016209 GCF_034092395.1 Prochlorococcus sp. MIT 1307
ATGGAGATTATTAAAGCAAACTTTTGGCACTAGCCCTCAACATCTTCTATTAATGGTAGGGGATCCAAAACAAGCAATTTATAGGTTTAGAGGTGGTGATCTAAATATCTATATGTCTGCAAGAAATGAAGTCGATCGAATTGATCAACTTCTAGACAATTATCGAACAACTCCTCTTCTTATGCATGGGCTAAATCAATTAATGGCCCCTGGCCTGAAACTTTCAGGTCTAGAGGTCCCATCATTAACTCCACGAGCAACTAGGAAAGAGCTGCATTCAGCAAATAATCAATACCCACTCCAACTACTGACAATTTGTCAGAATTCATCAGACAGCAATTCGGAATTATTCGACTCAAAAAGCCAATTAGAAGAAATCATCCCAACCGCTGTGACAAATGCAGTAATGGAAGTTTTAGAGAATCAATTAAATCAACTTCAGCCTTCCGATGTTTGTGTTCTAGTAAGCCGCCATGACCAAGCAGAAAGTATCCGGAATACGCTCGCTTTAGCAGGACTGCCAAGTCGTCTTGTTAGTCAAGGAGATATTCTTAAGTGTTCCGCAGCACAGGTTTTACAGCGCTTTCTCGACTGCCTTGCAAGACCAGGAAACAGTGGAAATCTAAAACTCGTTGCTTGCTCTCCTTTAATGCAATGGAACATAGATAAGATCAAACTTGCAGATACGAATGGAGAGCTTAACGAGTTAGCAGTTCAATTCAAAGGTTGGTCCAAGAACTTGCAGAAGCTAGGCATTATGGGGTCTCTAGCTGAGCTATTAAAAGGACAGACAAGGGCTGATCTTTCAACCAGAGGGAGAATGCTTGGAGATCTTCAACAATGTGCCCAATTAGTTCAAGAGGCAATTCATAGGGATGGTCTAGATGCGATAGGTGCTGCGAGATGGCTCAGAAGACAGAGACTAAACCCCAGTGAACAGCTATCTGAGGCAAGGGAGCCACATAGTGATATTGAAGAGAGTGCAGTCAATGTAATAACAGTTCATCGAAGTAAAGGGCTAGAGTACCGAGTTGTCATATGTCCATATCTATGGCAAAGTCCACCAGTTTCTAAAGGACCCTTATGGTCTCAAAGAAAAGCCGAGCGCTGGCGAATAGCTTTGAATAACAAATGGGGGAAAGGGAAAGAATCTGCCGAGGAATCCCGAAAGGCTTCTCTTCAAGAAGCAGAAAGACTAGCCTATGTAGCCTTTACTCGTGCACAGGATAAATTAATAGTGATATGGGCAAAAGCTACAAAGCAAGAAGGCAATCCACTCACGCATTTACTATTTGAAAAAGAGTTACCCAAAAGTAAAATAGAAGAACTTACAAGCGAAAAGCTGAAGGAATTTATAACTAATAAAGAGATAAGAATGAGTATAAGTCCTGCTCATCTAAGCAAACCCACAAAACGCTGGAGTCCTAAAGTTCCAAAAGAGATACTAACTCTAGGACCAATACCTCGACGCAAACTAGATGTTAGCTGGGGACGTAGTAGTTACTCATCTATTGTCAATTCTAACGAAGACGGCTACACACAATCCAATGACCCTGATGAACTAGAAGGAGGGAAAGATAAAGATCAACAAAATAATCTTGATAAACTAATCGATACTGCCTCTACTATGAGGGGATTAGACACAAAGAATCCATGGCCGAGGCAAAGCCCTCTTGGTGACTTCCCACGTGGAGCTGCTGCTGGCGAATGTCTTCATAGAGTCCTCGAGAGAATAACTTTCAACGAATCTCTTGATAGCTCACAGAACAGAATCGTAATTGAGGAAGAGCTACTAAGAACAGGGTTAGATATCAATCTAAGGTCCAAAGTACAGGATGGTCTTGCTCAGGTATTAGGAACGCCATTAGGAGGCCCGCTTGGTGAGTTGAAATTCAACCAAATAAAAAAAAGCCATCGTATCCACGAACTCAGTTTTGATATACCTATTGCCCATAAAAGCCACCAAATCAATTCATTAGATCTTGCTAGTGCATTTCTAAAAAATCCTCAATCTCGATTTGGTCCAAACTACTCTAAAAGATTAGCCTCCTTAAATTTTTCTAGTCGTGGTTTTCTTACTGGTTCAATTGATCTAGTTTTTACAGATCAAGAAAATACGAAAAATGCTCAATGGTGGATAGTTGACTGGAAAAGCAACTGGATTGGAACCTATAACGACAATAATAAATTAGTCAATTGTGGGCCATATTACTACCATCAAAAAGCCATGGAAGATCAAATGATCTACCATCACTATCCACTCCAAGCACATCTATACCTTGTTGCACTCCATCGTTTTTTAGAATGGCGCCTGCCTAATTATGACCCCAAGACCCATCTTGGAGGCTATATCTACGTCTTTCTAAGAGGTGTACCAGGAGCAAAGGCGCTCAGTCAAAGATCTCAAATAAAGAATATCCCTGGCCTAATTATTGAGGAAGCGCCCCTAGAGCGCATAACAGAACTCAACCGATTACTTCAAGAAGGAGGAAGATGAGCCCCAAAAACCTTTTTAAATACCCTCAAGATTTAAAACGTTCCCTATTCCAAACATTATTGAAACGTATTCCTCCAAAATCATTTTCGCCCCATCTAGAAGACATAGTTAATGCACTAATGGATGCATTATCAAAAGGAGAGTTAGAGCTAAATCTAAATAGCAACCCTCCTGACAAAGAATTAAAAAATCCAGGTTGGCCTAAAATGCATCAAGAGGCTCTTCTAAAAAGCGGATGGCTAGAGGGTGAGCATGCTCCCATGATTCTAGAAGATAATCAACTTAGTTGGCGTCGATGGCATGACGAAATGAACGAGGTAATTAAAAATCTAATTAATAGATCGCAGATCAAACTAACAGTTCAACAGAGTAAAACATCTCAAGACCTCACTAGGTTACCCACAATGCTTAACCGTGAACAACAACTTGCTGTTGAAGTTGTTTCCAATCAAAGGGTTGTAATGCTTAGCGGGGGCCCTGGAACAGGTAAAACAAGTACTGTCATGCAAATGCTTGAGCAAGCACTTAGCTTAAACAACAATTTAAAGATTGGCCTAGCGGCACCTACAGGAAAAGCAGCAAGGCGGCTTCAAGAAACTCTTCACAGAGGCATTGAATCTCTCACTCCTCTCCATCAAGAGGTCTTATATGAGATTCCATGCTATACACTCCACAAATGGCTTCAATCTAATCCCCAAGGCTTTGCAAAGAACAAACAAAATCCTCTAAACCTTGATCTATTGGTGATTGACGAGATGTCAATGGTAGATCTACGCCTAATGAAGGCTCTAATTGATGCACTTCCTAAAAGTACTCAACTATTTTTAGTAGGTGATAGCAATCAATTACCACCAATAGGTAGTGGTTCGATCTGGCACAAGCTACAAAGAGACAATGTTCGGAGTCGATTTGGTAAAGGTGCGGTTCATCTGCACAAGCGTTACAGAAATCGCGGAGCGCTAGCTTTGGCAAGCAATACTCTTTGTGAGCATGGTCTTTATTCTTTTTGGGAAGAATTATCAAACCTGACCAAAGAATCAAATATCCAAACTCATCATTGCAAGATTAATAGAATTCCTCCTTTTTTATTAAGCCGTCTACAAATACACTCCAAGCGACTAAAGCACCTGACTAAATTACTACTTAAACAGCTGCCAAAAGAATTCCAAGTTTCATTTGACGAAAATATCGATTTAGGGAAAGAAGGAGAAAAACTTCTTCGCGGGATTGAAGAGTTGATGGTCCTTTGCCCAAAACGTCATGGAAGATGGGGAGTGGATGAAGTACACAAAGCTTTGTTGGGCAGCAATATTGCAGAAGACTTATCAAATTGGCCACAAGGTACTCCTGTCATGTGCAAAGAAAATCAACCAGAGTTTCAACTTGCCAACGGAGATATTGGTCTTCTAATTGGAGAAAAAGAAAATCGACGATTATTGTTTCGTGTTTTTTCTGAAGAGCATAAGTTAACTACACGTTTTTTTCATCCTGCAAGATTAAAGGCAATTGAACCAGCATTCGCAATGACAGTTCACAAAGCCCAGGGAAGTGAAGCTGATGAAGTTATTTTACTTTGGCCAGATGAGAAATCACAATCATTACCAACCAACCAAGAAACATGTCAGTCAAAGAGCTACGAAGAAAGATTGCTTTATACAGCCATAACAAGAGCTAGAAAAAAAATTGATCTAATCACTAAATCAAACAATTAAGAGGATCTGAACTCAGAATACAAATTTAAATTCCTACAATGATGGCTTAAATGATGATAAATTAAAAAGAACCTTTAAAAAGGCGAGTCAACACAGCACGGTTATTTACCGATTGGACGTTGTCTGCCTGATTTGAAGGAGTAATCAGGCCAACTCCATCTAGATGACTAATACAAAAGCGCATGAGGACTTTTCATGTTATGTAGATCTCAACATGGAAAAGCTCAACGATTCCAAACCTGAAGGCCACTCAACTAATGATCAGCACTTAGAAGATAAAATGTCCAAAGATAAAGTTCTGCAAGAGAAAGCCGACTCCAGAAATATCATCAAAAACAATTTCGAAGGTTTCGGATTCAGTGATGCACTCCTAGAAACAATCAAATTGAAAGGTTACAAGGAACCTTCACCCATTCAAAAGGCGGCTATACCTGAACTGATGCTAGGGCGAGATTTGGTAGGACAAGCCCAGACCGGGACAGGTAAAACTGCCGCTTTTGCTCTACCGCTAATAGAACGATTAAAGAAGGAACACAAACATCCTCAGATTCTAGTGCTCACACCTACTCGTGAGCTGGCTATGCAAGTTGCAGATTCTTTCCGAGCATATGCAGCAGGTCATCCTCATCTGAAAATCTTGGCAGTTTACGGAGGTGCTGACTTCCGGTCTCAAATCAATACTCTTAAAAGGGGGGTAGACGTCATTGTTGGTACTCCTGGTCGAGTAATGGACCACATGCGTCAAAAAACACTTACTACAGCTGACTTGGAATGTCTAGTCCTCGACGAAGCAGATGAGATGCTTCGAATGGGTTTTATAGATGATGTCGAATGGATACTTGATCAGTTGCCGAATAAGCGTCAACTTATTTTATTCTCTGCAACTATGCCTTCTGAGATAAGAAGGCTATCAAAACGCTACCTTAATGAGCCTGCAGAAATCACCATCAAATCTTGCGCACAAGAAGCCCGGCTAATTAAGCAAAGCTTTATAACTGTCAAAAATACTCACAAGATTGAAGCTGTCAAAAGAGTGCTTGAAGCGAGAAGTGGTCAAGGTGTAATCATTTTTGTACGCACAAAGATGATTACATTAAGTGTTGCCGAAGCACTGGAAGCTTCTGGTCATGAAGTCGCTGTTCTTAATGGTGATGTCCCTCAAACCCAACGCGAAAGGACAGTTGAACGTCTACGAAATGGCAATATTAATATTCTTGTCGCCACAGATGTAGCTGCTAGAGGCTTAGATGTTGAACGTGTCGGCCTTGTAGTTAACTACGACATGCCGTTCGATAGTGAAGCATATATTCACCGTATTGGTCGTACTGGAAGGGCTGGTAGGAATGGTGAGGCCATCCTTTTCGTAAATCCCAGGGAAAGACATTTCTTAAGCAACCTTGAAAGAGCGGTTGGTCAACCTATTGAGCAGATGGCAATACCCAGCAATAATGATATTAATAAGAGCCGAATCGAAAGACTTCATGCACAGCTCTTAAAGGCTGCAAAGGAGGGTAGAGATCACGACGAAGAAACAACCCTTTTTAATGAGCTAATTAAAAACGTAGGGGAAGAACTGAAGATAGATTCGGACAAAATTGCTCTTGCAGCAATAAGTCTTGCTGTTGGGCCTAATCCTTTACTAGTTCATGAAGATGAAGATTGGTTAAAACAATTTGCCCAAGGCAATCGCTCAGACGAGCGTCGAGAAAAGCGCAATCACTCACGACGAAGAACTGATAGAGACACGCATCATTCTGACAACAACATGGAATCATTCCGAGTCGCTGTTGGTCATCGTGACAGAGTCAAACCTGGCAATTTAGTTGGTGCTATAGCCAATGAGACTGGATTAAAAGGGCGAATGATTGGACGAATTCAAATTTTTCAATCTCATAGTTTAATAGACCTGCCAAAGGGTATGCCAGAAGATATCTTCAAGGACTTAAAAAAACTTAGAGTCATGAACAGAGAGTTGCAGATAAGTCGAAACAGCCAACAATGATTTATTGCTATTAACAAGATTGAGCTCCTACTCCTTACTTTCTTGAACAAAAGAAGCATTATCTATATGCAAAACAACCAAATTAGATCCTGTTTAAAGAGCCAATATCCTCAAAGAAACAAAATGTTCTTTTTGTTCATTAGTTGCTAGCTGTCACTTTTAAACCGGCTTCCCTGTAGTTTGGTAATGCATCAGCTTCAGCTAACAGGCTCCAAACGGCTCGCTCCCAAAGCTTCAGCTTCCAGGCTCCAGCATTCAAGGACTTTCCTTTTCGGACCAATGCTTCACTGATCACATCCCATCAGTCCCTTTAGGAATGACCATTTACATAGGAAACCTGTCTTTCCAGGCAGAGCAGGAAGATTTAGTTGACCTCTTCAGCCAATATGGGGAAGTAAAAAAAGCCAGTCTTCCCCTAGATCGCGAAACTGGAAGAAAGCGAGGGTTTGCCTTCGTTGAGATGAGTCAAGATGCAGATGAGCAAAAAGCAATAGATGATCTTCAGGATGTCGAATGGATGGGTCGAATGATACGTGTAAATAAAGCTACACCTCGTGAAGGATCACGTGGTGGCGGTGGCGGTGGTGGTGGTGGACGTGGCGGTTATGGCGATAATGGCAACAATCGCTGGTAATTCCCAAAATCCTTATCAACTGCGAACTGAGAACTGAGAGTTCATCCAAATGATGGTCTCTCAGTTCGCTCTAGGTTTTGTTCAATAGAGCAAAACCTATCTTTTAAGATTTACTAGAATGTCTATTGGGATTAATTAGAGGCAATCGATTTCTTAAATAAAGAAAAAGGTCCCATCAAGCATCCTTTAGTAGAAATATTATTCGGCTTATAAATTCGAAAATAACTTCTCAATTCCAAGCTCTCAAATTTCTATTCGCACTGTGAAAAAGTGTCATTATCCAATCGCCATTCTTACTTAAATTAATAGTCAAAAGAATTTCTTCAATTCTATAAAATGATCAATAGCAAAACTTAATGACTATTCGAACACCATCATCAAAGAATCCGCTTCTTAGACTATTAAGCAATCTAAGGAGCTCTCGCCAACTAATTTTTGCAGCAACAACTTGTTCCATTTTAAACAAAATTTTAGACCTCGCTCCACCTGTTCTAATAGGACTTTCAGTCGATGTTGTCGTTCGCGAGCAAACCTCTTGGTTGGCTGGTCTAGGGTTTAAATCTGTTCCTAGTCAGCTAGGTATTCTTGCTTTTATTTCCTTCTTAATATGGAGTGCGGAATCTTTATTTGAATACCTTTATGGTTTTCTTTGGCGTAACTTAGCTCAAACGACACAACACACCCTAAGAATAAAAGCTTATAGCCACCTCCAAAAATTAGAGATGGCTTTTTTCGAAGGTGATAGTTCAGGGCGACTAATGACAGTTCTTAATGATGATATTAATCAACTAGAAAGATTCTTAGATCATGGTGCAAATCAAATCCTTCAATTAATAGTCACCGTTATAGTTGTCGGTGGAGCAATGGCAATTATTGCTCCAGGAGTTGCTTTTCTTTCATTCCTTCCCATCCCTTTTATTCTCTGGGGGTCAATTAATTTCCAAAAAAAACTAGCACCTAGGTATCGGGAGGTAAGAAATCGAGCAGGAGATATTGCAGCTCGGCTCAGCAACAATCTAGGTGGAATGCTCACTATTAAAAGCTTCACAACAGAGAGTTGGGAGTTAGAACGTATTAGAGAAGAAAGTGAGGCATACCGTAGAAGTAATCGCAAAGCAATAAAGCTTTCTGCCGCCTTCATACCTCTCATCCGTTTTGCAATACTTTTTGCATTTCTTTCAATCCTAGTAATTGGAGGATTGCAAGCCTGGAGAGGAGAACTAGCAATAGGCACGTATAGTTTTCTAGTGTTTATTACCCAAAGGCTTCTTTGGCCACTTACTACTCTAGGCAACACTCTTGACGAATACCAACGATCAATGGCTTCGACAAATAGGGTTTTAGATTTAATAGATACACCTATAACTATTTCAAGTGGATTGAAAAATATTCTGCCAAATGAAATAATTGGAACGATAGAGTTCAAAGAAGTTAATTTTAATTATAGTGATCGTTTAGTAATACTTGATAAGTTTAACTTACAAATACCAGCAGGAAAAACAATTGGAATAGTAGGCCCAACTGGTTCAGGTAAGAGCACCCTAGTCAAACTTCTACTCAGACTGTATAAGTTAAATTCTGGCGAAATCAAACTTGATGGGCATCTAATTGAATCCCTTAATCTCAAAGATCTTCGTCGCTGTATTGCACTTGTTAGTCAAGATGTGTATCTCTTCCATGGAACAATTGAAGAGAATATTGCCTATGGAAATAAAAATGTAAGTAAAGAAAAAATTATAAATGCAGCTAAATTAGCTGAGGCAGCAGAATTTATAGATTGTCTTCCAGAAAAGTACAAAACACTTGTAGGAGAAAGAGGGCAAAAGCTTTCAGGTGGTCAAAGACAAAGAATTGCTCTAGCAAGAGCAATTTTGAAGGATGCACCAATTTTAATTTTAGATGAAGCCACTGCCGCCGTTGACAATGAAACTGAAGCCGCGATACAACGTTCTCTTGAAAAAATAACAAAGAATAGGACTACTATTGTCATAGCTCATAGACTAAGTACTGTTAGGAATGCCGACAAAATTGTAGTTTTAGAAAAAGGAAAAGTCGTTGAAGTAGGAAGGCATGAAATGCTTTTAGATATGAATGGTTCATATGCAGACTTATGGAGGGTCCAGGCCGGATTACAAAGTAAAGATTTGCTCACTTAAGCAAAATAAAATCCAACTAATTATTAGGTTGAGATGCAGAATAGACAATTTATTAACGGAATTTATTCTTACCAGGTTCCCTATTAAATACAATAGATATTTAAATAAGAAATCTAAATGAAGTAATAGAGCGTTCAAATATATTTCTGACTTTAGTCCACCTAATCTCATTGGTACTCGCTGCAAGAGTATATAAATATCCTCGATCAACAACAACTGTTGCAAGCTCATGCCTGTCTCGATCTTGAAGGTGGACAGAGTATTCCAAATCGTAAAAAGTGTGATCAAAGTCCTCACGCTTATTTGCTGCAACCAAATCAGCCTCTCTACCTGTTCCTTCAGGCGCAATCACTTCTAGCATTAATCTTTCTCCAACTGCTTCAGGACTGCCAAGTTCCTCTAGTTCGACATCCGCCCCTACTTCTGAAACAACCAAACTAAGAGTTTCATCACTATTGATGAGATCATGAAAAACCACTTTTGGACCTCCACTTACAGCAACTCTGGTCCATCCATTGGGATAAAGAAATCCATAGCGCCCATCTGTACTTTGAAAGGAATTAAAGCCTGAGGCCAGGTTCCCTCCTCCACAGGAAGTCAAAAAAACAACCAGCAAAAGAGTCACTCCCAAACTCATCCAAGAACGAAAGGTTCCTAACATCATCAGCCAAATAGCTTTTTCTATTCTGCCGGAGTCTAGTAATTACTGTCAGAAGAATTGTGCATCCACTATCTAATCAACCCAACACCGCTTAAATTCTGTCCACATGCAGCAAAACCCTGAGCGGATTTACGCGACCACTTGCTCGACTTATAGAGCAATTTGAACAGTTACCTGGGATTGGTTCAAGAACAGCCCAAAGGCTTGCTTTGTATTTATTGCGTCAACCTGAAGAAAAAATTCTTGCTTTTTCTAATGCCCTACTAAATGCTAAAAGCCAAGTTGGACAATGCCAAAAATGTTTCCATCTCAGTGCTGAGCCCGAATGTGAAATCTGTAGCAACATTGAAAGGAACAAAGATCAACTTTGTGTAGTTGCTGAATCTCGTGATCTAATAGCGCTAGAACGAACACGAGAATACAAAGGGATCTATCACGTCCTAGGAGGACTAATCTCACCAATGGATGGCATAGGGCCAGAAATATTGCATATATCAAGCCTAGTCAAAAGGGTCGATAAGAACGATATCAAAGAAGTTATTCTTGCGCTTACTCCTAGTGTCGAAGGTGATACAACAAGTCTATATCTAGCTCGCCTGCTAAGGCCTTTTACTAAAGTAAGTCGTATCGCCTACGGCCTTCCTATGGGGAGTGAGCTGGAATACGCAGATGAAGTCACGCTAACACGTGCTCTTGAAGGTCGTAGGGCAATGGATTAACAACCAATGTCACAATTAAATTAAATGACTACTCAGAGTAGACAATCTCAATTTAGCCGCATTCCTCCAAAGGAGCGGTTACCCAAATGGATCAAACCATCTATTGGAAGAGTCTCGGAATTAGAAAAAGTACAAGGCCTTGTCAAGAAATATCGTCTTAACACTATCTGCGAAGAAGGGCGTTGTCCTAATCGTGGAGAATGTTATGCAGCAGGCACAGCAACCTTTTTACTTGGAGGGTCGATCTGCACTAGAAGTTGTTCATTCTGTCAGGTCGATAAAGGGAGTCCTAATAAAAATATCGACTACTTAGAAGCTGAACGAATAGCAAATGCTGTTTTTCAGATGGGTCTTCGTTATGTAGTCCTTACATCGGTTGCACGAGATGACTTATCTGATCATGGGGCAAGCCTCTTTTGCAAAACCATGAAGGAGATACGCAAACTAAATACTGAAATAGACATTGAAGTTTTAACACCCGATTTCTGGGGAGGTGGTGCTAACAAAACACACTCAATTAACAAGCAAAGAGAACGCCTAATGGAAGTGCTTCGGGCGAAGCCAGTATGTTTCAACCACAATCTGGAAACAGTTGAGCGGCTCCAAAAAGAAGTTAGGCGAGGAGCAACTTACACGAGGTCACTTGGTCTATTAAAAGCAGCGAGGGAGTTAGCACCAAACATCCCTACCAAATCTGGCCTAATGCTTGGGTTAGGAGAAACTAAAGAAGAAATAATAAAAACACTAGAAGACCTCAGGTCTGTGGATTGTCAATACCTAACTTTGGGGCAATATTTACGGCCTTCACTTGCGCATATTCCAGTAGCTCATTATTGGGAGCCCAAAGACTTCGTAGTTTTTGCCAGTGAAGCAAAGAAGCTAGGCTTCAAAAGAATAAATAGTGGACCATTGGTAAGAAGTAGTTATCACGCAGAAGAAAGCTAAATACTCAACGCATCCGAATCAGAGGCTTTCCAAAGCCTAAGACTTTTATGGAGAACCTCTTTGCATTCTGCAGACATAAGGACTCCAGCCCCCCCCCAAACCATCCTCAAGGGAAGATCCCTTGGAGAGGATCCAACTTCTCTAACCTTCTTAAATCCCCTCCTTAAAAAATAACGAACAAGGCGTAAGTGCTGATGTTCTTCATCACAAATAGCCAATAACCTAGCCTGTTTACAAGGTGTCTCTTCCAAAGCCCAAGCCATAGTCGCGGCCCAAATCAGATGTCCAACGCCCTCAGGTGCGTTGGAACTAACTCGCATAGTATCTAATTGCAATCCCTTTACTCCTCCATAAGCCCAAGCCTTCATTTCACCCAAAATCCGAACCTTGTTTGGATCTAACTGATCGGCAACAACAAGCCTTAATAACCACAGATTGAATGGGCGTGTCACCTTAAGACGAAGCAAAAGTCCTGCTTCCAAGGCCTCTCTTCCTAACTCTGACACCACAGATAAGGTCACAAGCTTTTTCTAGGAAATGTTTTTTGAGAGTTTTTAGATCTTTCATCAATCTGTCTTTGCCTCTCCGCAAAACGACCCCTGTCCTGATCTGTATATCGATCTTTACAGTGTGAGCATTGAACACCATGAATATAGGTTGAGGTCTGAAGTTCCTTTCGCGCCAAGGGCATTCCACAGGCATGGCACATGGTGTGCTGCCCAGGCTGAAGCTTGTGATTCACCGCAACTCTTTTGTCAAAAACAAAACACTCCCCATCCCATAGGCTCTCTTCCTCAGGGACTTCCTCCAGATATCTCAATATCCCTCCCTGGAGATGGTGCACATCTTTAAAACCCTTTTGGAGTAAATAAGAAGTTGCTTTCTCACAACGTATGCCTCCCGTACAAAACATAGCAATACGCTTTGGACCTCTTTGTTCGACAATCCAAGGCAAACTGGCATCTACCCAAGCAGGGAAGTCGCGAAAAGTATTAGTGTTGGGATTGATTGCACCCTGAAAGCTCCCAATCCCTATCTCATATTCATTGCGAGTGTCAATTACCAAAGTATCTGGATCACTAAGGTAGGTATTCCAGTTAAAAGGGTTTACATATGCGCCTACAGACTTAAGAGGATCTATCCCTGCTACACCCATAGTAACGATTTCAGACTTCCTACGCGCTTTGAAACGACGAAAAGCCTGAGTATCAGTCCAACTTACCTTGACTTCTAAGGTCATTCCGAAAACTGATTGCCGTAAATTCTCGAGCAAAGAAACAACCCCTTCGCTCGGTCCACAAATAGTCCCATTTACTCCTTCTCCAGCCAGCAGAATTGTCCCTCGTACTTGCCCTTGAAGAGCATTCTTAGTAAGCTGAGTCAATAAAATATCAATTGTCTCCTCTTCTATAGGAATAAAGCAATAAAAAGCTGCAACTTGAAGTTTATCAGCAGGAAGAACTTCTTCGGGATTCTTCATGAATTACTCAACTTCCAATTGGCCTTAACTCCAGCCTGAGATAGTAATTCTCGATCTGCTAAGACTTCTGGGTTGCTTGTTGTTAAAAGAGTATCGCCATAAAAAATCGAATCAGCTCCAGCCTGTAGGCAAAGTATCTGCCCTTCTCTACCTAACTGCTCACGTCCAGCGCTGAGACGAACACGGCTAAATGGCATCAAAATTCTTGCAGTGGCCACCATCCGCACCATTTCCAAAGGATCCACTGCGGCAACATCCTCTAATTGAGTCCCTTCTACAGCGACCAAGGAGTTAATAGGAACACTCTCTGGATGAGGCGACATAGTGGCCAGAATCCTTAACAACGAAGCTCTATCCGCTATAGATTCACCCATTCCAATAATTCCTCCACAACAAATAGTGATACCAGCAGCACGAACTCGATGCAATGTTTCTAATCTTTCCTGATAAGTACGTGTGGTAATGATCTTCTCGTAGTGCTCTGGGCTTGTATCTAAATTGTGGTTATAAGCCGTCAAGCCGGCATCAGCCAAGCGGGATGCCTGCTCATTAGTAAGCATTCCAGCTGTTACACATGCCTCTAGGCCTAGCTCACGAACTCCACGTACCATCGCTAGCATTGATTCGAAGCTTTGCCCATCACGAATCTCACGCCAAGCCCATCCCATACAAAACCTGTCAGCACCTGCATCTCTTGCAGCTTTTGCACGATCTAGAACTGGCTGAACATCAAGATCTGGCTGACCTGAAACATCACTACTGTTATGAATAGATTGAGGACAATAAGCACAGTCCTCTTGACATCCGCCGGTTTTTACACTTAGGAGAGAAGCCAGTTGAACTTTATATCCAGGATTAGCCGTACGATGAACCAATTGGGCCTGCCATAGCAAATCCATAAGAGGTTGCTGAAGCAACTCTTTAACTTCATTCAAGGTCCAATCATGACGGAGGATTTGCTCCTCCGAAACGTAAGACTTGGCATCAAGCAGAGTCATAAATAAGGAACTAAAGAATCAAGGTTCAGAAAGAGCGGAAGGAACAGGGTCTAAACCACCAAAACGTCTATGTCTAGATTGATAGTCAGCCAGTGCTTCTCTTAGAGCTGTTGCATCAAAATCTGGCCACATGACATCACAAACATGGATTTCAGCGTAAGCCAATTGCCAAAGCAAAAAATTACTAACTCTCATCTCTCCACTAGTTCTAATTAACAAGTCTGGATCCACCTCATTAGCAGTAAAGAGTTCTGAAGCAAAAACTCTTTCATCTATCTTGGCAGGATCTAATTCACCCTTCACAGAACGTTCAGCAATTTTTTGAGCAGCAAGGACCAATTCACGTCTACCTCCATAATTTGTACAAACATTAAAATGTATACCAGTATTTCCTGCCGTAAGGTCCGTCGCTTCTTTAATCAAATCTTGCAACCCATTTGGAAGAATATTTAGATCTCCAAGGAACCTAATTCGAACCTGCTCCCGCTGAAGTGATTCCAACTCACGCTGAAGAGCACGTTCAAAAAGTGTCATAAGGAAATTTACTTCTTCCCCTGGCCTGGCCCAATTCTCAGTTGAAAAGGCATAAACAGTCAAAACTCGAATACCCCAATCGCTACATAATCTCAAGGTTCTCTTGAGCGATTCAACACCAGCTCTATGTCCCATAACCCTTGGAAGACCCTTCGCCTTGGCCCATCGACCATTTCCATCCATGATGACAGCAACATGATTAGGAATTCGATGGGGATCCAGGCCAGTCGGGCAAGCACGAAGCTGTACCTTTTCTGTGTTAATAGCCGAAGAATGGCTCACTGAAGCGTCTCTTTGTTAGAGCTTTTATTAACAACGCTACTCCTGGGAGTTTTTTTTGCTTCCTTTGAGCTAACCATAACTTTAGATGTGTTGCCGCTACTAGCGATTGCCTTGGCCCCAGATGCTCCCATAGAAGAACCTATTAGCTCTTTCAAAAGGTCCAATAATCTACTACTAGTAATGGGCCTCTCAAGTCTTCCCTGACTTGCAAGAGATAAAGTTCCTGTCTCTTCTGAGACCACAACACATATACAACGATCAAAACGTTCAGTTATACCCAAAGCAGCTAAATGTCTAGTTCCATAGCGACTTATGCCCTGACGAGATAAAGGCAAAATTACACCTGCAGAAATAATTCTGTTCCCTTTTACAAGAACAGCTCCATCATGCAGAGGAGTATCTGAAGCAAATAAATTCAACAACAATTCAGTTGATAACTGAGCATCAATGGGAACTCCAGGGTAAAGAAAATCTTCAGGGCGGAGATCACTTCCCATATCAACAACAACCAATGCTCCTCTTCGGCTCTGCGAAAGACGGCCAGCGGCCTCAGAAAGGTGCACAATATTACTTTCATTCGCCCGGAACTCATTCTGAGGGTTACCCAATAGAACTGCTAACCGGCCAGTACCGAGCAATTCCATTAAACGTCTCAATTCACCCTGCCAAAGGATTGCAAGAGAAAGAGAACATGCCAATACCAACGCATCAACCAACTTTGAAGTTATTGGTAGATTCGCAAACCGCTGAACAAACCAAGCAAGAGAAACGAGGAATAAATATCCTCTGAGCAACCAAAGAGTTCTAGGCTCGTTAACTCTAGAGAAAAGCAAAAAACCCAAAGCAGATGCAAATAAAACATCTAGCAATAGGCGCGGATCTAAGAGACCCCATAAATTCACTCTTACCCCCCAACCTTCTATTAGCCTAACGCTATCAAACGATCTGGGATGACGTCGTATTGCAAAAGATCTTCTGGCCTCTCCCTTCTTTGAACCAAATCAGCATGCCCCTTGTTAACAATCACTGCTGCTGGCCGAGGAATTCTGTTGTAATTCGACCCCATAGAAGCGTTATAAGCTCCTGTGCCAAATACAGCCAAGACATCACCAGTACTTGAAGAAGGGAAGTCAATATCTTTAAGCAAAATATCCCCAGATTCGCAATGCTTTCCGGCAATAGTAATTTTTTCCTGTGGTGGAGCAAAAGGGCGGCTCACAAGGCACGCTGAATAACAAGATTGATATGTGATTGGGCGTGGATTATCACTCATTCCCCCATCTACGGATATATAGGTCCTTATCCCAGGTATTTCCTTTCTTGCTCCAAGACGATAAAGAGTTAAACCAGCATTAGCAACTAGGGATCTTCCAGGCTCACATAACAATCTAGGAAGCCTAAGGTTTCTTGATTGGCAAGCCTCCTTAACTCCACTAGCAATCACTTTGACCCAGTCTTGTATAGAAGGTGGGTCATCTGTCTCCTTATATCTAATACCAAGGCCTCCTCCAACATTTAAATCTTCAACAGGGTGGCCAATTCGTCTTGCCAAAGCTAAAGCTTCTACCATTACTTCTGTTAAGTCATCATGAGGTTTTAATTCAAAAATCTGAGAACCTATATGTGCATGTAATCCATTCAAGCTTGCCCATTTTGCCGCTTTTAATTGTACTAAAACTGATTCAAGTTGATCTGGGTCGAAACCAAACTTGCTATCTAAATGTCCAGTTCTAATATATTCATGAGTATGACATTCAATTCCAGGAGTAAAGCGCAACATCAATTTTGCAGGAGGACTCTCTGAGGGAATTATTTCAGCTAGTCGATCAATATCATTCTGATTGTCAATAACAATAGTCACTCCATTGTGGTAAGCCAATAACAACTCTTGATCAGACTTATTGTTTCCATGAAGAACTATATTTTCACTAGCAACACCACCCTTGAAAGCAGTCAATAACTCTCCTTCAGAAACTGCATCAAGGCCTAAGCCTTCTGATGCAACTAAACAACTAATAGCCAAAGAGCTATTTGCCTTTGATGCATATAAGGCCAATGAAGGGCCAGGATAATATTTCTTTAGAGCCTCTCTATAAGCCTGGCATGCAATACGAATAGTTACTTCATCAAGAACATATAGTGGCGTTCCATATCGTTCAGCAAGACAATTAAGATTACATTCTCCTACCATCAAGCTTCCTTGATCATCAATCTGACTAGTAATTGGAGCAAAGTTCTTATTAGGACTAAGTAAATCACGCCCAGACTCATATTGATTGCGATTAGCCATGGAGGAGGAGAGATTTTGAGACAAGAGGCAAGAGTTAAAGATCTAACACATTGAAAAGCTATTTCATGAAAGAAAAATTTCTCAAATCAAAAAGCTCATCCTATGAAGTCATCTCATTAAGCCTAAAGAATCTAAGTGCTTGCCTGAAACTAGATGAAATAGCACTCAAAGGGCTCTGGAGCAAAAAGCAATGGGAGAAAGAATTGGCTGACTCCAAAAGACTTTGCCTGGGAATTTTGGACTTTACAAATCTAATAGCTTTTGGTTGTGGCTGGGTAATAGTGGATGAGCTTCATTTAACTGCAATCGCTGTTCATCCTAAATACCGCCAAAAAGGTCTTGGGAGAATAGTGTTAACACATCTATTTCAAGAAGCAATTCATAGAGGCTGTAATCGATCAACTTTAGAAGTAAGAAGTAATAACAACGCAGCTTTAGCTCTTTACAAAAGTTGCGGCTTCAAAACCGAAGGATATAGACAGAGTTACTACAAAAATGGCACCGATGCGCTTATTCAATGGAGATCTTTGAATCCCTAGACAAATCCGAGAGAGATAACCTCCTTTAAGTTCGGATTACCGTCCTAAACACATATAATTAATAGTACTTTTTGCGGGTTCATTGTTAATTTTTAAGGAGCTTATAGCTGTTCAGGACTAGGGTGTGACCAAAAAGACATCACAACAACATTCACTCCTCAATCCTGATAAATTAGAGAAACTTGCAAGTGAGCTTGAACATGTTCGAGCGGTTTACCGAGAAAGCCATCAAGGTGATCATGCTGGCTCAGGAAGAAGCTCGACGTCTTGGACATAATTTTGTTGGAACTGAACAAATCCTTTTAGGACTAATTGGCGAGGGTACAGGTGTAGCCGCAAAGGTTCTGAAGTCAATGGGGGTAAATCTTAAAGACGCAAGGATTGAAGTTGAAAAAATAATCGGTCGCGGGTCTGGTTTTGTTGCTGTAGAAATTCCCTTTACCCCTCGTGCCAAAAGAGTTCTTGAACTTTCCCTTGAAGAAGCACGTCAACTGGGTCATAACTACATAGGCACCGAACATCTGTTATTAGGACTTATAAGAGAAGGAGAAGGAGTAGCTGCGAGGGTTTTAGAAAATCTTGGAGTAGACCTGACAAAAGTACGTACTCAAGTAATAAGGATGCTTGGTGAGACTGCTGAAGTTACTTCTGGAGGAGGGAGTGGGAAGGGGTCCTTAAAAACAGCAACACTTGATGAGTTCGGCACCAATTTGACAAAGCTCGCTAGTGAATCAAAACTCGATCCAGTTGTAGGAAGGCATGAGGAAATTGATAGAGTCATTCAAATTCTTGGAAGACGAACCAAAAACAACCCTGTTCTTATTGGAGAGCCAGGAGTAGGTAAAACGGCGATTGCCGAAGGCTTAGCTCAACGAATACAGCAAGGTGATATCCCAGATATCCTTGAAGAGAAAAGGGTTTTAACTCTTGATATTGGCCTATTAGTTGCTGGAACCAAATACCGCGGAGAATTCGAAGAAAGACTAAAAAAAATTATGGAAGAGATTAAAACCGCAGGAAATGTGATCTTAGTAATAGATGAAGTTCATACTCTTATCGGAGCAGGTGCTGCAGAGGGGGCTATCGATGCTGCGAATATTCTCAAACCTGCCCTTGCACGCGGAGAACTTCAATGTATTGGTGCAACAACTCTTGATGAATATAGAAAACATATAGAAAGAGATGCTGCGTTAGAAAGACGATTCCAACCTGTAATGGTAGGAGAGCCATCTATAGAAGATACTATTGAAATACTGCGTGGGCTTAGAGAAAGATATGAGCAACATCACAGATTAAAAATCACTGATCAAGCACTTGAGGCTGCCGCCAATCTAGGAGATAGATATATTTCTGACCGTTTCTTACCTGATAAGGCAATAGACCTTATTGACGAAGCAGGAAGCAGAGTACGTCTCCTCAATTCAAAGCTACCTCCAGAGGCAAAGGAAGTAGACAAGGAACTACGAAAAATCCAAAAAGACAAAGAGGAGGCAGTTAGAGATCAAAACTTTACACAAGCTGGTGAATTACGGGAGCAAGAAGTTGCTCTCAGAGAAAAAATAAGAACCCTATTGCAAAATAACCGACAAGATGTAAAAACACCAACAGAAAATAATTCCAATAATAAACCAATTAATCAAGTTGATCTAGAGAGCAAAGATTTAACAGAATCTGTAAAAGAAGCTTTAACAAGCCCAAAAGTCAATGAAGAAGACATTGCACATATTGTTGCTTCCTGGACAGGAGTCCCTGTCCAAAAGCTAACCGAGAGTGAGTCAGTAAAACTATTAAATATGGAAGATACACTTCATCAAAGGTTGATTGGCCAAGATGAAGCAGTAAAGGCAGTATCTAAGGCGATTAGAAGAGCAAGAGTAGGCCTTAAAAATCCAAACAGGCCCATTGCTAGCTTCATTTTCTCTGGGCCTACAGGAGTAGGCAAGACCGAATTAACGAAAGCATTAGCGACCTATTTCTTTGGTAGTGAGGAAGCAATGATTCGCCTAGATATGTCTGAATTTATGGAGCGTCATACAGTTAGTAAATTAATAGGTTCACCACCTGGCTATGTAGGGTTTAATGAAGGAGGCCAACTAACTGAAGCTGTAAGAAGAAGACCATATACTGTTGTTCTTTTTGATGAGATAGAAAAAGCTCACCCAGATGTATTCAATTTATTACTACAACTATTAGAAGATGGAAGACTTACTGATTCAAAAGGTAGAACAGTTGACTTCAAGAATACTCTAATAATAATGACTTCTAATATCGGGTCAAAAGTAATCGAAAAAGGTGGGGGTGGGCTTGGATTCGAATTTTCTGGTGAGAGTGCAGAAGATAGTCAATACAATAGAATCCGCTCTCTCGTAAATGAAGAGCTTAAGCAATACTTCAGGCCAGAGTTTCTCAATCGTCTAGACGAAATAATTGTCTTCCGTCAGTTAACTCGTGATGAAGTAAAAGATATTGCCGAAATAATGCTAAAAGAAGTATTCCAAAGAATTGAAGACAAAGGTATTACTCTCTCTGTTTCAAATGCCTTCAAAGAGAGACTTGTTGAAGAAGGCTACAATCCTTCTTATGGGGCAAGGCCACTTAGACGTGCTGTCATGCGACTACTTGAAGATAGTCTTGCTGAAGAAGTTCTATCAGGACGAATAAAAGATGGTGATAATGCAGAAGTAGATATAGACGAGAACAAGCAAATTGTTGTAAAACATTTAGATGCAAAAGCCCCTGAACTAGCAGGAGCAGGTGTTTAAAGGCATTGAGAAAACCGATCTCAATAAACATGGATATTGCATCCTGCTCTCACTCAATTTCACCGGCTAAAGTTATTCGGGGTGAGAATGCATGGGGAATAGGCAAAAAAATCATCCCCTCTATATGTAATGCTCCAATATTAATTGGAAGAAGTAAAGCAACTTTAAATATCAGGAATATTCTATTATTTGACCTTCGCGAACTAGGCTTAGAAGTTCTCTCTGTTGAATTAAATTTTGATTGTTGTGAATTAGATTTAAGTCGCTTAAAAGAACTCGCAACAAGTAATAGTTGTGATGCAGTTATTACCGCTGGAGGTGGGAAAGTCCTAGACGCAGGTAAACTTTTAGCCAATAGACTTTCTCTCCCCTGTATCACTATCCCAACTAGTGCCGCCACATGTGCTGGATGGACGGCTTTATCAAATATCTATTCAAAAGAAGGGGCATTTATCAAAGATGAAAGCCTTAGATCTTGTCCTGAACTATTAATTTTTGACCATAGTTTCGTAAGACAAGCTCCTCCTCGGACATTAGCAAGCGGAATAGCTGATGGACTTGCAAAATGGTATGAAGCCTCAACTACAAGTGTTTCCAGCAACGATGGCTTAGTTCAACAAGCAGTGCAAATGGCAAGGGTTTTAAGAGATCAATTATTCATAGATGGATATGAGGCATTTCAAAACCCCAATAGCGATGCTTGGGTCAGAGTCGCAGAGGGATGCGCTCTTACTGCAGGCTTAATAGGAGGAATTGGGGGTTCAAAATGTAGGACTGCAGCAGCACATGCATTACATAATGGCTTAACTCAATTAAAATCTACCGACAAATTTCTACATGGTGAAGTCGTTTGTTTTGGAATAATAGTACAACTTCACCTTGAAGAAAGGCATAAAGAAAATCAACTAGCAAAACAGGCCAGGAAGCAGCTTATTCAGTTTCTTGAAAAGCTTAATCTGCCTACAAGTCTTGATGAACTAAGATTAAGTAATGTTTGTTTTAAACAGATAGAAGAAGCCTGTATCTTCGCTTGTAAAGATGGGTCTGATATCCATAAACTTCCATTTAAAGTCAACAAAGAAATGCTTTTAGAAGCACTGAATGCTACAAACGGTCAAAGAATAATACCTAAAAGACAAAAATCTCACAAAAATAAAGCAAATTGATTCCTAATCAAAAACCAAAATTTAACTTAGGAAGCGATTCAAAACCAGAAAAGCTTTTAAATACTCTAAAGGATCAATTATTAGACCCATTAGCAAAAGAACTAGCCAACACAGTTCAATGGAAATTTCTACGGGGGGTTTCTCAGCACAACTCTGATTTATACCCAATTGCTATTACAGGAAAAGGTTCACCCATACTTCTTCTACATGGCTTTGACAGTAGCTTCCTTGAATTTCGCCGAATAGTCCCTTTGTTAAAAAACCATCATCAATTACTTATTCCAGATCTTTATGGGTTTGGCTTCTGCCCTCGCCCCCATAATGTTAAATATGGGCCAAATTCATTAATATCCCACATAGAAGCCTTTTTAAACCTGCTAGCAAAAGATAGTCCCATAGGTTTAATTGGTGCTTCCATGGGGGGAGCTTTAGCTATCGAGATTGCAAGGCGAAACCATAAGAAAGTCAATCGTTTGTTATTACTTTCTCCCGCTGGCTTGACAGGTCGTCCTATGCCTGTTCCTCGCCCACTGGATCAACTTGGAGTTTGGTTCTTAAGTCAAAAGTTTGTAAGGAAGAGTTTATGCAGACAAGCCTTTGCTCATCCAAACCTGAGCGTAGGTCTTCCTGAAGAACAAATTGCCTCATTGCATCTAAGTGTTCCTGGATGGGGAAGATCTCTAGCAGCATTTGCAAGAAGTGGAGGCATCGCTAATTACGGAAGCCCATTACCGAATCAACCGATAAATGTTCTTTGGGGAGCAAAAGACAACATCCTTAATGAGACTCAAAAGAAAGAATGTATAGCCTTATTAGGAAAACACTTAGAAGAACTTAAAGAGTGTGGCCATCTTCCACATTTAGACCTCCCCAAGGTAGTAGCAGATCGCTGGTTAAGCAGTTCAAATAATGAGCAATAAGCCATTATCAAAAAAAGGGCCGCTTATACAAATTATCGAATCTGGGCTTGAAATCTGGGTACGTACTCAATGCCAGTCTATTGGCAAAATAAAGATTGAAATAAATGCATCAGCATTAGAATTACTGACCGGAAGATTTTCTGGAGCAAAAATCAAAGCTAATGATGTCATCTTTAAAGGACTACCATTTTATGAAGTGAGCTTAACTAGCAATTCACTTCACCTTCAAATTGACCTTTCTAATAAAAAGCAGAAAGTTAGTCTAAAAGATATATTTGAGGTTCAAGGTAGAATTTCTTTAGAGAGTCAAAGTCTCAATAAAATAATCTTTTCAAAACAATGGAGCTGGATTGGGGATTGGCTAGCTAAAAATCTTTTAGAAGTTACTAAATTAGAAGCCTTATCAATTAAAGGAAATTCAATTGAAGCAAAAAGTACAGGGAAAGACCCAGTTATAAACTCTAACAATGTTGAATTTTTGGAAGTAGAGGCAAATTCAGGCACATTAATATTCAAAAATAAAAGCAAAGATATAAGTAAACTATTACCAATGGATCCGTCGATTTTTATTGATAGTGCAACTCTTGAAGACGAAAAGCTGCATTTAACTGGATATTCAAAGATAAAGCCGTAATTGCAACTACCTATTCAAGAATGGCATTAAAAGTATTACCACATAATAAACAACTGCAGGAGTAAAAAGATAGCTATCAATCCTGTCAAGAATTCCTCCATGACCTGGCAAAACATCGCCGGAATCTTTTAAGCCTGCATTTCGTTTCATCATTGATTCTGTCAGGTCACCAACTAAAGCAAATAAAGCAACAAAAGCTCCAAGAAAACCACCAATTAAAAAACCCAACTTCAATTTAAATAATTCTCCAGATATAGCTCCTATTGCCATGGCACATAAAAAACCACCTATTGCTCCCTCAACAGTTTTACCAGGAGAGATGGGAGACAAAGAATGACGACCAAAGCTGAGGCCAAAAAAATACGAACCAATATCAGCTGCAACAATCATCAAACAGGCCATGAAAGTAATGACCATCCCAAAAGATGCAAAGGCTGGCCAATCAAGAGGCAGTAAGTGCAAGCCTTGCTTAAATTCAATCCCACTCAAACTCCTCAGTTTCAGCCAATGACTAGGTAAAAACCCCAAATAAAACAGTCCAAAAATTGATGCTGCTATATCAGCAATTGAGCCAGTAACAGGCTGAAGCAATAGCCAGCCACAAATTGCTGCCCCAGAAAGTGGCAATACTGCTGAAGTCAATTCCCCAGAAAGGACTCCATTAACACCACATTGAGTACTAATCAGTAGAAGATGACAAGCAACCAGAGTAGTTTTAGTGGCTGGGCGAATCCCAGTAAATTGAGCCATTCGGAAGAACTCCAAAAGAGCAAGATGCACTATCACACCCAGAGCAAGGGTGAACCACCAACCTCCTAGACCTACAACCAGAATTCCAAATACTCCGGCCCAAAGACCACTAAGGAATCGATTCCGGAAAAAAACTGAACCCATCAAAATCCAAAATCAAGCCAACTCAACAAAGCACTACCAAGCAATTGTTTTGCGAGTAAACATTTTAGGAATAGCACTCTATTGATTTAATTCAAAGCAAGGCTTTTCGGCAAGTCTTTTAAAGATTTAAAGAAAATTCCTCTTCTCATCAAGAAAAACTGACCGGTATTTTTTTCGTTCAAAACTTTCAAAAACTATGTTATCAATATTCAATAATGTAAGGCTTACTGATTTACCACCCTCAAATGAGAAGGAATCTGATCCGGCCATAAGCTCCTTTGTTGAAGAAGCCATTTCACTCCAGCTTTCTCTAAGGATTCCCCTGGAATCAATATTGGAATTCCAGGTGGATAAGGACAAATCATTTCAGCTGCCACCCGTCCAACAGCTTCGTTTAAAGGAACGGTATGAGACTTAGATCGCCAAGCGAAAGCACAACTCATCATTGGCGTCATCAATAGTGGAACTGGAGGAGCAACAAAAGCAGGTAAAGGTTTGCGATCCGGGTGTGAAGCTAAAAGAGCATTCCAATTTCTCTTAAAACGTCTTGCTAGCCCTTTTTGAGGCGCAAACCCAAGGCAAAGTGTCAAGCAACCTGGCTCAGGCAGCTCTCCTACTATTCCGTGTTGAATTAACCAATTATCTGCATCGAAACCACTTATACCCTTAGAGGCAGAATGAACAATTAAACGCAAAGGGTCCTGATTAAGTAGCAACGGGACGCCCATATTTCTTAATTGGGTCGATATCTGTCTCGCCTCATTAATGCGTGTTATTAATTTGCTTTGGCCTGATTTAGTCTTCCATTCACTTAACGCAGATTCACAAGAGGCTAGTAATAGAGCACTTGGACTAGAGGTCTGAAGCCAACTGACACTTCTTTCGACTGCTATAGGGTCCACTCGATCTCCCTGCAACCAAAGAACAGCAGTTTGAACAAGACCTGCTGCTGACTTATGTAATGAATGAACTACTAAATCAGCACCTGCTGATAACCCTGAGGCAGGCAAATCCATATCAACTCTGCTCGCAAAATGAGCGCCATGCGCCTCATCAACCAAAACTGGCCAACCCCGCTCATGAAAAATCTTTACCAAAGATGTGAGATCACCTGTATAGCCGTGATAAGTAGGGTTTATCAAAACTGTTGCTGCAATATCAACTTCACTTAGCGGAAGTGCATTCAAAACTTTTTGAATCCAAAAAGCATCAGATGTTCCAAAATGACCTCGATCAGCCATAAATGGAACGTCATATAAAACGGGCTGTAACTCAGAGATTGCACATGCCTGAATAAGACTGCGATGAATATTGCGAGGCATCAAAACAGCCTGGCCAGGTCTGGTAATTGATAAAAGTGCCGCTTGCAAAAGCCCTGTTGCACCATTAACCCCATACCAACACCTCTTAGCTCCAACGCCACATGCTGAGCGTTCCTGACTTGCAGCAACTGCTCCGTTAGAAATAAGAGGCCCACCTAAATCTGGGAGTTCAGGTAAATCCCATAAACCTGCACGTTTTCCAAGGAGTTTCTTTATTTCCGTCGGTAAAGCAACTCCTCTCCCATGAGCAGGCAGGAAAAGACTCTTGCCTCGATTAAAAGTTAGTAATGAAGCAATTCCCATAGATTTATATTCTGCTTTCTAAAGTCTGGATAACAACGTGTAGGTCTATTGGAAGTGTTCGATGCTCCCTCTAATAATGCATCTGGGATACCAGCATTACGCTATGACCCTGAGCGTGACCTGGCTTGGTTATTGGTAAGACCCTGGATATGGATCCCACGAATTTTTGAAATAATCACCTCATTATCCATCCTCACAATCAGGATGCTATTACAAGGATCAAGTAATAACGAAAAAGTCCATCAGAGCCTCGCAAGAAACCTTCTAGAAACTCTTACAAACTTAGGACCTTGCTTCATAAAAGTTGGTCAAGCATTATCAACACGTCCCGACTTGGTAAGGCGTGACTGGCTTGAAGAGCTAACTAATCTTCAAGATAACCTTCCACCTTTTGAACATCACAAAGCTCTCAAAACTATTCAAGAAGAACTTGGCGCTCCAGCAAAACAAATCTTTGAAGAGTTCCCTGATCATCCTATTGCCTCTGCAAGTCTAGGCCAGGTATACAAGGCAAGACTTCAGGCTGATTATTGGGTAGCAGTAAAAATACAACGACCTAATCTACCATTTATATTAAGGCGTGATTTAGTCATAATAAAATTACTTGGCATAGTTACATCTCCAATTCTCCCCTTAAATCTGGGCTTCAGTCTAAGCGAGATAATTGATGAGTTTGGTAAAACACTTTTTGAAGAGATTGATTATGAGTTAGAAGCAAGTAATGCTGAAAGATTCTCAAACTTATTTAGTAAAAATCCAACTATATATGTGCCGAGAGTGGAACGTCTTGTCTCATCCAGAAAAGTTCTTACAACTAGCTGGGTAGAAGGTACCAAATTAAAAGATAGTCAAGAACTTAGAGCAATTGGTTTAGATCCATCTGCACTAATTAAAACAGCAGTAATAAGTGGAATTCAACAATTACTAGAATTTGGATACTTTCATGCTGATCCTCATCCAGGAAATATCTTTGCTTTAGAAGGCAAAACTTCTGATCTTGGTCATATGGCATATATAGACTTTGGAATGATGGACTCAATCTCTAATGAGGATAGAGTTACACTTACAAAGGCTATTGTGCATCTAATCAATAGTGATTTTAATCTTCTTGCAAAAGCTTTTCAAAAACTAGGTTTCTTAAGTGCTGAAGAAAGTCTTGATGTGATCAGCCCTGTCCTAAAAGAGGTATTAGGAGAAGCACTTGATGAAGAAGTAGCAAATTTCAACTTCAAAGCCATAACAGATAAGTTTTCAGAATTAATGTTTGATTATCCTTTTAGAGTCCCTGCACGCTTTGCCTTGATAATTCGTGCAGTTGTAAGCCAAGAGGGTCTTGCATTAAAGTTAGATCCAAATTTCAAAATAATTGCTGTTGCATACCCATATGTTGCTAGAAGGTTGCTTTCTGGCGAAACTAAGGAGATGCTAGATATTCTTCTAGATGTAATCTTCGATAAAAAAGGTGGAATACGCCTAGATCGAATAGAAAATCTTTTAGATGTACTAACAAACGATTCAAGTGCGTCAGACTCAACACTATTACCTGTAGCTGGAGCCGGCCTTAAGCTCCTACTAAGCCCAGATGGTTCTATGCTAAGAAGAAACTTATTAATGACAATGATTAAGGATGAAAGATTAAATACTAGTGACATCAAAGGATTATTAAAATTACTAAGGAGTAAGTTCAAGACAAAAGAAATTGCTGAGGATTTAATTAGATATCTAAATCCACTTGCTGCCTAGATTCTAATTAAAAAGCACATTCAATTCTAAATAAATGTTCAATAACTTCATCTTCAATCTTGTCTAGGAATCATAACCTTAAAAGTCAAATCATAAGGGACATAATACAAATCAAGTCCTCAAATATTCCTTCAACTCTTTAGGAGAACTTCTCATAAGAGCAAGACCATCTCTCTCTAAGCGGCGAGCACGATCACGACTCATCCCTAAATCCTTCGCGATTCCAGTCAAGCTCATCGGTGCCTCTCCATCTATGCCATAACGCATCCTCAAAACTCGAGACTGCAATTCCGGTAACTGCTCAAGCAATGTTTCCAAATCACCTTTCATGCATTCACTCTCAATTTGCTCACTTGGCACATCTTTTCCAGCAGAAAGCAAATCAAGCAGCTCAGTTTCATCCCCATCCCCCACACTCATCTGCAAACTCATTGGTTGACGTGCACTACACATCAACTCTTTGACATCTTCTTCGGGAAGCTCTACAAACTCAGCCAGTTCAGTCAAAGTTGGTGTTCGAGCCATTTGTTGACTCAATTCACGCTGACCCTTCTTCAACTTGTTGAGCATTTCAGTGATATGGATAGGCAAACGAATCGTTCTGCTCTTCTCTGAAATCGCACGAGTTATCCCCTGTCGTATCCACCAATAGGCATAAGTAGAGAATTTGTACCCACGCGTCGGATCAAATTTCTCAACTCCTCGAACCAATCCAATAGTTCCCTCCTGGATTAGATCCAAGAGCTCCATGTTCCGCTTTGTGTACTTCTTAGCAACACTGACCACCAATCGCAAATTGGCCGCAACCATGCGCTCTTTTGCACGCTGACCATTCTTTAACTTCTTTTTCAACTGTAAAAGAGTTAATCCAGCAGCCACTGCAAGGGCATCCTGACTAGGCTTATCACCTAAATCGGCCTGAAGTTCAGCTTCTAGAAGCTCCAGAGACATCAACTCCTGCACTTGTCGCCCCAATGTGATCTCTTGCTCATGAGTAAGCAATGGCACACGACCAATATCACGTAAATAAGAACGGACCAGGTCAACTTCTACTGGGGAGGAAAAGGTCACAGGCAATATCGAAACCCCTTTGTTTCCTAATCTATCATTGCTCCTGATGTAGCAAAATCTTGCTTCGCTAAGAGTATTCATGAAATATTAACTTTTAGTATTCAGGCAATAATCCAATCATTTGATTTATAATAAAGTCATATCTCATATCATTCAAAAGAAACAGCCTCTAAATATAAGAAAGTAAAAATTAAGATGCCCAAACTAAGACTACAAAAAATTCTTTCCGAAGCTGGTATATGCTCCAGGCGCAAAGCGGAAGCCCTTTTAAGTCAAAATCGTGTAATAATTAATGGTAAAACAGCTCAACCAGGAGACAAGGCAGATCCAAAATTAGACATTATTTTTGTTGATAACTTACAAGTAATTAACAGGACTGAGTATAAAGTAATCCTTCTAAATAAGCCTATAGGGGTAATAAGTACATGCAGTGATCCACGCGGCAGGACAACAGTTTTAGACCTCATTCCAGAAAAATTTCGCAAAGGGCTTCATAATGTCGGGCGTTTAGATTTAAGCAGCAGAGGGGCAATACTCCTTACCAATGATGGAGATCTAACCCTTCAATTAACCCACCCTCGTTATTTACATACAAAAACATATAACGTATGGGTAGAAGGAGTACCTTCCAATAAAGCCATAAAAGAATGGGAGAATGGTTTAATTTTAGACGGAAAGTTAACAATGAATGCATCAGTTAAACTATTAAAATGTGAACCACATAAAAGCTTACTTAAAATTATTTTAAAAGAAGGGAGAAAAAGGCAAATACGCAGGATAGCAACCATACTAGGACACCCAGTAATTGATCTCCAACGCACTGCAATTGGATCTATTAAATTAAATAATTTACATGAAGGAGATTGGCGAAAGTTAAAACCAGAAGAGTGCAAGCTACTAAAAAAAACATCAATAAGTAAATATTCCGTTTAATGGCGCTAAAAATTCCTTGGATGACTCCCAAAAAATCTAAAGACAAACCCCTGACTATTAAAAAAAGTCCAAAGCAATTTTTTCTAGAAGCTGCACAACTGTTAAAGGAACGAAGAGAAGAATATGGGATCAGCAGAAATGATCTTGCAAGAAAGACAAGAATTACACCCTATATATTAGAAGCAATAGAAAAAGGATATGTCAAGAAATTACCTGAAGCAGCATATCTGTATTCAATGCTGACAGTTCTTGAAATTGAGCTTAATTTAGAAAGGAAAAGTCTTGATGGGATACTTAAATTAAGCAAAATTCCAATAAATGGGCCAAATTCAAACAAAATCAGCTCAGAGAAACATATCTTTAGGACATTGCAAGGTGTACTTATATATATATCTTTAATGCTTTGTAGCATATTTGGGTTAAATTATCAACAAAGGCAATTGGCAAAGCTAAATAGTCAGACATTTCTCCCTATTCCTTCAAATATCGAAAGAAAGTTAATAGTCAACGACTTAATGAAGAAGCAAAAAGATAATACAAAAGAAGCTGAAGAGAAGATTATTACCATGCAATATTATCCAATTTGGGTAGATATTTTACTAAGTAAGTTCAAAAAGCAAGGTCATTTTGAATGGCTTGAGCTAGAAATTAGTAATCCAAGTAAAGTTTCAATCAAAAGTGGGGGGAGGCATCAATCTGATTTCAAGAAAGTGCGGGGAAAACTTAAATTAAAGTTACTAGAACCTGTAATCGTTAATATTCAGCCGCCGCTCACTAAGGAGGACAAAATCATTTGGAGAGGAAAAAATTATATAGATTTTAAGCCGAGGAATAGTTCCTATAGATTCACTCAAGAATCGAACAATCCAATCGCACCTTCTAATGATCGTCCCGATAAGATCCCTCGTTCTCCATAATCTTTTAATGCTTTGAGAAGATGAGAGTCAAGAGTTGTTAGTCGCCAATTCCAATTATTTTCTATGGTGCCAGGAGTATTAAAGCGAGCTTTATTGTCTAAAGAAAGTAAATCCTGTAATGGCGCTACTACAAGTCTTGCATCAGTTTTCAAGCCCATTTCAATTAATTTCCATCCAGGGGAATCAATACTCCTTGTAGAGCGCTGATTAATTCGATCTTTAGTTTCTATATCAAGAGAATCCCACCAACCCAACGTTGTGGGATTGTCATGAGTACCTGTATAGACAACCCAAGCATTTCCTTGAATATTCTCAGGCAAATAAGGGTTATTGGCGTCACCATTAAACCCAAATTGGAGGATTTTCATTCCTGGCAACCCGAATTCATCCCTCAGCTCTTCTACCTCTGAAGTAATCACACCAAGATCTTCTGCTACTAAAGGAAGAGTGCCACCACAATCATTCCTCAATAAACGAAGCAAATCAGAACCTGGAGATGGCTTCCAAAAGCCATCTACTGCTGTTGTTTTGTTTCCTGGAACTGCCCAATACGACTCAAGAGCACGAAAATGGTCAAGTCTTAGCAAATCCACCTGCTGGAGATGTCTCGAGAATCTCTTTCTCCACCAATAAAAATGGGTTGCACGATGCTGACTCCATTTATAAACGGGTGTTCCCCATAGTTGCCCAGTAGCCGAAAAGTAATCTGGTGGGACTCCACTCTGATGTTCTAATTCACCACTAGGAAGAATAGAAAAAAGGGAACGCTTACTCCAAACATCCGCACTATCTCTAGATACATAAAAAGGCAAATCACCAAATAGTAAAACTCCTAACTCACTGGCTAATTTCCTGAGAGCATTCCATTGACGATCAAGATGCCATTGCAACAAACGATGTTCTAATAAACTTTTTTTATGCTCTCTTTTCCAACAAGATAAGGAAATTGGGTTTCGAAGAGCAAGTGGTTTAGGCCATTTCCACCAAGGAAGGCCTTCAAATTGTCTACGAATTTCCATAAAAACAACATGATCTTCAAGCCAAAATTGCTTTTGACACCAAAGATTGAAGTCTCTATGAATATCTGAAGCTTGATTTGGCCATTCTTCTCTTAATATTTGCCCCAACTTTTCACTTCTTTCCTGTGCCAAACTGAAGTTCACCGAAATCTTGTGCAAATGCTTGGAGCCAGGCAGGTCTTGAATAACTGAAGAAGATAAAAATCCGTCTTTTACAAGATCTTTAGCGTCAAGGAAACAAGGGTTAAGTGCAAAGCTCGAAGGAGAACTATAAGGAGAACCAGTTGAATCACATGGAGCTAGAGGTAAAAACTGCCAAACGCCAATACCATTAATTGCTAATGCCTTTATCCACTCTCTAGCAGGAGAACCAAAACTTCCAAATGCAGGACTCAAAGGCAATGCTGAAGGGTGAAGCAAAACGCCTATTGATCGCCCTAACTCTTGACTTGAGCAGTACATCAGTTAGGTAGGAAGGAATAGAAAGTCAACAAAATCAATCCCATCTTTTGAAAAGGCACAGTCACTGAAGATATTCACCTTCCTTTTACAAAGGAATAATCATCAAATCAAAGCTCAGAGGAGATTAGATTTTGATAATATATTCTAAATACATCTACTTAACACTAATAACCCATATCTTCTTTTCAGAACCAATGATAAATGTTTTCTGAAGCAAACAAGGCATTGGAAGCCGCCCATGGCAAAGGGAAAATATAGCAATGCAGTTATGCTCTATAAGCTCAGAAAGTACATGTTGTCAAAGATCTATCTAAAGAATTACTCTATGGTAAAAGGACTTGCAACCTCACCACTCTTCAATATCAAGAAGAAACGAAAATAACCCAACACAAAGGCTAATGCCAAAAAAAATTGACTATCAAAAAAAGTCTAAAGTCTTTTTTAATTGTCTTATAGGAAACTATCCTGGTAGAGCATTGCATCGGATAGGGACAGCATTAGTAGGAATCTGGCTGACAAGTTTAATGATAAATCTAATTTGGCCTATGCCGGATCAAAGTACTCTTAGGAAGTCTTTAGAAAAGTCTATTGATGAGAATATATTAAAATAAACCTAAAAAGTATTTGGCAAGTAATCACTTGCAAGTTAATTCAAACTAAAAAATGAAAATCAAAATTTCAAGAAGTTAATATTTAAGCAGCAACTAGTTCCTAATTAATCAACCAAATCTCTATTTAAAACTAAGATTTAGCATGCGTTGGCGCAAGCGAAAAACAACCTCTTCGACCTTGATTTCTTGATCTTTACCACTATTATCATTACTAAGTAATTTATTCCCCTCACTGCCTGGAATCAGTCCACACCAAGGAAGTCCATCTAATTTTCTATGCAAAGGGGTCCAAACACCTCCGACTTGAATAATTCCAAGCAAAGGAACAGACAAAACTTGACAAAGAGCCACATAAGCAGAGGCGCAACCAGTCATCTCTCCAGAAGAATCAGAGGATGCCATCAAGATTGTTGGTTCCCTCCAAGCTGCAAGAGCCTCTAACCAACTACCCCTATAACAATAATTAATAGCTGGATCTCCCAAAACCTGCACTAACCCATTCTCTTTAGATAAAGAAGCAAGGACCTCTCTTGGGTCATCAGCGCATGAATATTCAAGCAATTCTCCTCCCCAGACACTAGATAGTGCAGTAGATCCTGACCTCATTTCATCATCAGACAAATGGCCAGCACCAACTAAAAATGCCCTCTTACAAACCATACTCAGACAATAGACATATAAAGAATATTGGAGAGGTGCCTACACAGCATTACGATCGGAGTACAGCAGATGTTGCTTGCGAGCACCGTGACAAGTTTTCAGACAGCAGCTCGCTCTGAACAAGAGAACGTTTCTCTTGATACATCAAGACTTCGCTTATTCAGTGGCACCTCAAATCCTGATCTTGCTAAAGAGATCGCCAAATATCTCGGGATTTCAGATGGGCCACTTGTCTGCAAAAGATTTGCAGACGGTGAACTCTATGTGCAAATCCAACAATCAATAAGAGGCTGCGATGTCTTTCTAATACAACCCACATGTGCTCCCGTAAATGACAACCTCATGGAGCTAATGATTATGGTTGATGCATGTAAACGTGCATCTGCAAGACAAATTACTGCTGTAATTCCCTACTACGGATATGCAAGAGCTGATAGAAAAACAGCAGGTCGCGAATCAATAACAGCAAAATTAACTGCAAACTTACTTGTCAAATCTGGCGTGGACAGAGTGTTGGCGATGGACCTTCATTCAGCTCAAATACAAGGGTATTTCGATATTCCATGTGACCACATATATGGCTCGCCTGTTCTGGTGGGCTACCTTTCCAAGCAAAAGCTTGGCGAAATAGTAGTTGTTTCACCAGACGTAGGAGGAGTTGCAAGAGCAAGAGCATTTGCCAAGCAAATGAAAGATGCTCCATTAGCGATCATTGATAAACGTCGATCAGCACATAATGTTTCAAAAAGTCTTACTGTTATTGGTGATGTCTCTGGAAAAACAGCAATACTTATTGATGACATGATTGATACTGGTGGCACCATTTGTGCTGGTGCAGAATTGCTAAGAAAAGAGGGTGCAAAACGAGTTATTGCCTGTGCTTCTCACGCAGTATTTTCTCCTCCTGCATTAGAGAGGTTGACTTCTAAAGGGTTATTTGAGCAGGTGATTGTGACTAATAGTATTCCTGTTGAAAATGTGGATAATTTTTCACAGCTAAAGATCTTATCCGTGGCAAATATGCTAGGAGAAGCGATTTGGAGAGTTCATGCAGAGAGCTCAATAAGTTCAATGTTCCGTTAGTTAACGTCTAAATTGATTCAGAACTTACAAAGTTTTTTTTCTCATAAAGCCCAACCAATCAAAGGAAATAAAGGTTTATTAAATAAAACTTAGGCTGATAATATCAATTCAATTACTTCTCGCGTATTGGAGGATAGATCACATTCCGAAAGTTTAAGAAGAACATTAGACATTGCTTCACTATGAACAGGCAAATAACTTTTCCAACGACTAAATACCTTTGCCATTCGTGATGCAGTAATTGGATTTCGTTGATCAAGTTCAATAATCTGATCGGCCATAAACTCATAACCACTGCCATCAATGGCATGAAAAAGTTTTGTATTAGCTGCAAGCCCTCCTAAGACAGCTCTTACTGCATTTGGAGCCATTCGATCAAAGCGAGGGTGTTCTAATAATTCCCGAACGCGCTCAAGACCATCTTTTCTGGGTGTAGAAGCCTCCAGAGCAAACCATGCATCAAGAATGACAGGGCGATCTTTCCATCGCTCATAGAACTCGCTCATGGCCATTTCACGTTCTTTACAATCAATGGGCTTTAGAGCAGTAAGAGCTGCTTTGGCCAAAGTCATTGAATTTCCACCAACTGCCTTCTTGGCATCAATTAGTACCTCAGCATCACCTCCAGCAGCCAACCAGCTCCAAACAATGGAGGTTATTTTGCGAGCACCCATACCTTCGGGCCATTCAAGCAAGGAGGCAGGTCTAATTGTTATTAACAAAGACTTTAAAACCGGTAAAAGTGTCCTTCCAAATAAGGACTGCAAAAACAATCGACCCTCACAAAGACCAATTGGGTCTACAAACTCCTGATAAAGCTCTAATTCAGACGAGCCAGGAAGATTTATCAAAGTTGAAAGGACCTCAGCATCTTCCTCCCCAAGTGTCTTGATCAAATATGAAAAGGTTTCAATTAAACCCGCTTCTAATTGAATATCAGGATTACCAGTACCTCTTGAGGTCAAAGCCCTTCGCATCAAATCTTGTCCTGCATTCCATCTAGAAAATGGATCATCATCAAATTTAAAAAGGTGAAACAGCTCATCTATAGAAACATCAGAATGCCATCTAACTGGAGCAGAAAAGCCTCTAAAAAGAGATACCGTTGGAACCTTTTTTTCTTTAGGAAGTTCTTCGATAATAAAATCTTGCTGATTCTGCTCAAGAATTAATAGTCTCTCTCTGCCTTGTCTACCTTCAGATGAAACTAAGGCAATTAGAATAGGAATAACTAAGGGGTTTTTATTATTCCCATTAATTTCAAAAGACCTATTTTGTTTAGTTTTAAGAGTTAGAGTTCCAACTTCAGGATCCCATTTACGAGTGATTTCTACATAAGGAGTTCCAGGCTGGAAATACCATTGATAAAATTGTTTATGGTCAAAGTAAAGAGAACAATCATCATCACTCGAACCTTCTATTATTGATTCAATAAAATCCTCAGTAGTAGCAGCACAACCATCAAACCTTTTAACATAAGTTTTCATACCTTTCATAAAGGATTTCTTACCTAAGAGCGTATAAAGCATACGAATTAACTCTGCACCTTTCTCATAAATAGTTGTCGTATAGAAATTGTCTATAGCTAAATATTCACTAGGCTTTACAGCATGAGCAGTAGGTCCGGAATCTTCAAGAAATTGTGTATTTCGAAGGAAAGATACATCTTCTATACGCTTTGTTGAAGCCGAATGTAAATCAGCAGTAAAAGACTGATCCCTAAAAACTGTTAGGCCTTCTTTCAAAGAAAGTTGGAACCAGTCCCTACAGGTAATACGATTACCAGTCCAATTATGAAAGTATTCGTGAGCTATAACACCTTCTATTCTTTGAAGTTCATCATCACTGGCAATATTTGAATCGGCTAAAACTAATTTAGAGTTAAAGATATTAAGACCTTTATTCTCCATTGCACCCATATTAAAATGCCTAACAGCCACTATGTTGTACTCATCTAAGTCATACTCAAAGCTATAAACTTCTTCATCCCATTTCATTGCTCTCTTTAACGAGTCAATAGCATGAGAAGTAAAGGGCTCATCACCAGATTCTACATACAAGTTTATAGATACTTCACGCCCCGAAGATCTAGAGTAAGAATCTTTTATTTGCACTAAATCCCCTGCTACTAATGCAAATAGATAAGAAGGCTTAGGGTTAGGATCATCCCATATTACTTCATGACGTTCTTTATTTAATGAGAGCTTGGATGAAGTAATTTGATTACCATTAGACAATAATATAGGGTATTTCTTAAAATCAGCCTCAACTCTTACTCGATACTTGCTAAGAACATCTGGACGGTCCGGGTGAAAGCAAATTCGTCTAAACCCTTCAGCTTCACATTGAGTTGTCAACAAAGAACCACTTAAGTAAAGCCCCTCTAAAGAAGTATTGTTATATGGGTCAATTCTGGTAACTATCTTTAGATCAAAGGAGGCTGGTGGTGGATGCTTAATTATCAGTTTACTGCTAGAAATAACATATTCATGCTCCATCAAAAGCCTTCCTTCAATACTCAAGTGTTCCAAGGCTAAGTTTTCACCTTGAAGAATTAAAGGAGTGTCCCCTTTGTCTGGCAAAGGCTCTACATGAATACAAGAAGTAACGCGTACATATTCTTGATGAATAGAAAAATCCAGGTAAATAAATGGCAAGAAGAATGGATAAGGCTTGTAATCAGAAAGCTTGACTAAATTCTTATTTACCATTAGGAGTTAGTTGTAATTCAAACCTATTAAAAGGAAATAAGTTTCATAAATATTTCATGCAAAATAAATAAGCTAATCATGCATCATCATAGTTGAATTCATAATCTTTTAAAAATAAGAATTATTTTTTCTGTTTTTCTATAGCCTCCTGAACTTTTGTTTTAACATCTTCTGGGACTTCATTTGGACAATATTGCAAAGCTCCAGTGATTACCTGAAACTCAGCTCCGGCAAAAAGCTGTTTATTTGTTAGTTTTTTGTCTCCAGCAGAAGCGACAACACCACCATGCCTTCCATTGAGGACTTGAGCATAAGTTGATGCAGCAATGCCAACAGCCTTAGGGAATTCAACTCCAGCAGCTCGCGCATTACAAAGGTAAGAAGCTCCCATCCCCCTATATAGGTAAACATCCTCATCAGAAGCAGGCGCTTGCTTATTCGTTGCATCCTTAGAGGGATCCAACCTTCCACGTGGAGGGTTGGATCCCTTACAACCTATAAGCACCATTGGCAGGAGCAGCATGGGCATCACTAGAGCTTTGATTAGACGACGCGAGTGAATTGGCAACGGATTAACTCTGAATGTTCAAAATTGGAGCTATAAAGTCCAATTCTTAATGCTCATAATAATTACATGTTTTGAGTCAAAGGTCTATAAGTCTCTATTGAATAAGGGGGTTCACTAAAAGCCTTTTTTCTTAGCAAGTTAAAGATTGCTTTTAATGGTTCACTTAACAAGGTCGACTTAGCACTATTTTTAGAAGGAAGTCTCACCTTAGAGCAAAGGTAAAAATACCGAGATTATGGTTTTAGTTACATTTTTACAAAGCTAGTAATTCATGTAGATCATTAACCTGCAGAAATAGTTTAAAGACAAGAGTTATTAATAAGTTAACAGTAAAAGAATTAAGTGGAAAGAGCCATCTGTTTAATCACACAAATAGCTCCTGAAGCATCATAACTTCAGGAGAGCACAAAAACCTTAATGAAGAAAGACTTTCAATTCTTGATAGTAGAAAAACGACTCCAAACAGCAAATCCTATCAAAACCATCCTTATTTACGATAATTCCACTAAGTAGTAATAGGAATAATCTTTAAATCAGACCATATGCCTAAAAAGTTGATATAGAGATCAATTCATCGGCCATCGATCCTTTCAAAAAACCTTGAACTATCAAGGCTGTCAAATTGGAGGCAGAAAGATCATATACTTAGCGAGCAAAAAACAGTTCAAAAACTTGTTAGCTGTTCTGCGAGTTTCCGCAAAACCTAATAATGTGTCCCACAGCATTATTAGAGGCTCCAGGCTGTGAATGGGGTCGATCTCAAAAAAAAACAAGAGCTACAGCTTTTACTAGTAGCAGGTCGCAAGCACCTTTCAAGGGGCGACCTTAGATCCCTTATTCAATACCTGGAAAAAGAAGACTTCGGATTCAAAGTCACTCTTCAGTTATCTGATCCCAGCGAGCATCCTGAACTTCTTGAACTACATAGATTAATCGCAATACCTGCTCTAATCAAACTTTCCCCTGCCCCAAAACAAATTTTTGCAGGTAGCAGTATTTTTCAACAGTTGAGAAGCTGGCTTCCTAGATGGCAACAGGAAGGTTTTGTAAGCGGCTTAGGCCTAAGTCTAAAGCCAACAGATCTCGATAGCAGCCGCACTCAGCGAGAATTACTCCTTGAAGATGAATTGTTAGTTTTAAGGCAGGAGAATGAAACACTTATAAATCGCATCGACTCTCAAGAAAGATTACTAAGGATGGTTGCTCATGAATTAAGAACACCTTTAACGGCAGCAGCCCTAGCAGTCCAAAGTCAAAAGCTTGGACAAATCGATATCAATAAATTTCAAGATGTAATCAAAAGACGCCTAGAAGAAATTGAATTGTTGTCTAAAGATCTCTTAGAGGTTGGGAGCACTAGATGGGAAGCACTCTTTAATCCTCAACGAGTAGATCTAGCCAATGTCTCAGCAGAAGCAATTCTTGAACTTGAAAAGCATTGGCTAAGAAGAGGGATTGGGGTTATTACTGATATTCCTTCAGACCTTCCAAAAGTATTTGCAGATCAAAGACGCATGAGGCAGGTTTTGCTCAATCTCATTGAAAACGCATTGAAATATTCAGAAAAGGGTGGAAAGATTTCGATAACAATGCTGCACCGTACAAATCAATGGGTACAAGTCAGCGTTTGTGATAGTGGTCCAGGCATTCCTGAAGAGGAACAACAGCGAATATTCTTAGATCGAGTCCGCTTACCTCAGACATCAAATAGGACATCTGGCTTTGGCATTGGACTTTCAGTGTGTCGTCGCATTGTCGAAGTTCATGGTGGAAGAATCTGGGTGATCTCTGAACCAGACAAAGGATCTTGTTTCTACTTCACTGTTCCTGTATGGCAAGGACAAGAGAAGAATGAGGGAGCCTTGACGGAGGGTGAGGCTGGCCCGTAGCTTGCCAATGTGACCTTAGGCACTAAGCAAAAGGTCACGGCCTCGCCCCCATCGTCTAGAGGCCTAGGACACCTCCCTTTCACGGAGGCGACAGGGGTTCGAATCCCCTTGGGGGTATAACAATGACCAAGGTTTGATTAGATTTAAATTTGTTGATTAATAGAGTTTTGACATTACATTTTCTTTTTTGAAATCTCACAAGAAGAGTTTTGGAAATATTTAGTAGTCATCAAGTCAACCTATCTGTATTTATTTTCTCTTCAATGCAGCTTGTTCAACAGCCAACAAATTAGTCTTTAGATCTCCTCTAAGCCGCTGCTCAATAAGTGCTACAGGCATACCAAGACAGCCCTGAACAGTTAACTCATATAACAAGCAGGTTCCATTGTTTTCTTTAAGTTGTTTCATCTTCCATAAGCCTTCAAAACGCCTAAAGTCGCCTTTAATCAGATGAAAACTTAATACCCCCAAATCACGATTCTCAATTAACTCTAACTGGACCTGGGCGGAGAAGCGAAGACCCATCAACTTTTGAGCTCCCACTTGAGCTAGATGTACACGATTTGCATCACGAGAAATAACCTTACTACTAACTAGGTTTGGAATATGATTACTCAAATTATCGTAATCAGTAAGAATATTCCAAATCGAATCAATAGAAATAGGGGTCCGAAGCAAAGCAGCCAGTCTTCTTGTTCCGTTAGGGAGCCTTTCCATCGTCTGCTCGATGGTCTGGTGCATTATCCCCTTTGATTCCAATGGCAAAAATTGCTTTGAACCAGAAGGCCTCTGAAGTCCCTTAAGAGATTCCAACTGGAACGAAAAGAGAAATAACAGTAGAAGACTATATAAAAATTTATGCCAACAGGCCATCCTGCAGACCATTACATGAGCTGTGCCAATCCCAAAACGTGTCCTCTTTTACTAGCCAAAACAACTAATTCAGCCAAGAAATTGGTATTGTCACCTTCGGTTTTGAGTTATTAATGGCTTATTCGGAAGCACAGGTGATAGCCGGAGGGCTAATCCATATCCCTATTGTTATTGGTCTCTTTAGAGCAATAGAGGGTCAAATAGGCAAAAAAAAGACTCTCAGCACATCAACTGGCTCTTCAGTACCTGCTACTAAAGCCCCTGCCCGCAAAAAACCTCATGCGAATGTTCCTGTAAACACATATAGACCTAAAGCACCTTTCGAAGGAGAAGTACTTGAGAACTACAGCCTGCTTAAAGAAGGTGCTATTGGACGTGTAAACCACATCACATTCAACCTTTCAGGCGGAGATCCACAACTTCGTTACGTAGAAGGCCAAAGTATTGGAATTGTGCCTGCAGGAGAGGATGCAAAAGGTAAGCCCCACAAACTAAGGCTCTACTCGATAGCCAGCACAAGACATGGAGACAATTATGCTGGCAATACAGTCTCTCTTTGTGTTCGCCAACTTCAATATGAAAAAGATGGGCAGACTATTGATGGGGTTTGCTCAACATATTTATGCAATATCAAGCCAGGAGACAAAGTAAAAATCACAGGTCCTGTAGGCAAGGAGATGCTTCTTCCAGACGATGAAGACGCAAACGTAATAATGCTGGCAACGGGGACTGGAATCGCTCCGATGAGAGCCTATCTAAGGCGCATGTTTGAGCCTACTGAAAGACAAAAGAATAAATGGAACTTCAAAGGAAAGGCATGGTTATTTATGGGTGCCCCAAAAACTGCAAACCTGCTTTACGACGAAGATTTTGAACATTATAAAAAGCAATTTCCTGAGAACCTACGCTATACAAAGGCAATCAGCCGAGAGCAAAAGAATACGAAAGGCGGAAGAATGTATATCCAAGATAGAGTTCTTGAGTATGCAGATGAGTTATTTGCTCTTATTGAGGACCCAAAAACCCATATTTACTTGTGCGGACTCAAAGGCATGGAGCCTGGAATAGATGAAGCTATGACCACAGCAGCCAAAGCAAAGGGCATAAATTGGGCAGAGCTAAGGCCTCAATTAAAGAAAGAAGACCGCTGGCACGTTGAAACCTACTAAAAAGCACACAATCTTCTAACTTCTAAAACCTATCAAAAAAAAGCTAGCCCATATGGGCTAGCTTTTTTTTGATAGGTTTTAGAAATCATTCAACAAACTTTTTGGGCATCCGACAACAAAGTATGGCGAGATTCCTAAGACCACTTTGAATTTAGTTAATAATTTTTAAACCAACCCAGGAAGTCTGTGTCCAATGAGCACGCCGACCATAAATCCACTTAGGGTTGGACTACGCCAAGAGCGAGTTATAACTCCACAATGTCTAGTGATCTTTGGCGCAAGTGGAGATCTAACTCATCGCAAACTTATTCCAGCTCTTTTCCAGCTTTTTTTACAACGACGTTTGCCAAGTGATTTTGCAATCATTGGATGTGCTCGACGTCCATGGAGTGATGACGAATTTCGTGAAAGAATGGCTCAAGCTTTAAAGAGAGAAACTAAAAACAATACAAAAGGAGTCACACAATTTCTGGAATACCTTTTCTATGAATCTGTTGATCTTCAACAGCCTGAAGACTTAATCAAACTAGGGAAAAGGTTAGAAGAAATTGATCGAATCAAGGCTACTCATAGCAATCGAACCTTTTATCTCTCTGTCTCTCCAAAATTCTATGGAAGTGGTTGCCAAGCTTTAGCCCGTGCAGGCCTATTAAACGATCCAAAACGTAGTCGATTAGTTATCGAAAAACCATTTGGGCGTGATTACGGGAGCGCTCAAGCCCTTAATCAAATTGTGCAAAGCTCTTGCCAAGAAAGCCAAGTTTTCCGAATCGATCATTATCTCGGCAAAGAAACTGTTCAAAACATACTGGTAATGAGATTTGCCAACGCCATATTCGAACCAATATGGAATAGAAATTATATTTCAAGCGTTCAAATTACTGCTGCAGAAACAGTTGGGGTTGAAGAGCGCGCAGGTTACTACGAAAGCTCTGGCGCACTTCGAGACATGGTACAAAACCATCTCACACAGATGCTTGCAATAACAGCAATGGAACCTCCTGGACACTTTGATCCAGAAGCTATCAGAAACGAAAAAGCAAAAGTTCTTCAAGCCGCTCATCTTGCCAATGAACTTGAACCATGGAAATGTTGCGTTCGAGGGCAATATGAAAAAGGTGGGAGTAGGTCTAAGCCATTAATTGGATACAGAGATGAGCCAGGAGTTAATCCCACTAGCACCACAGAAACATATGTCGCAACAAAGCTGTTCATTGACAATTGGAGGTGGCAAGGGGTGCCTTTCTACCTAAGGACTGGAAAACGGCTGGCGAAACGATTAAGTGAAGTTGTGCTTACTTTCAGAGAAGCACCTGTTCATCTCTTCGACGCAGCAGGAGGTAGTCCAACTTCCAACCAATTAATCCTAAGAATTCAACCCGATGAAGGAGCTGAATTTCGATTTGAAGTTAAATCCCCAGGCTCCGGTATGCGGAGTCGTCCGGTAGAAATGGAGTTTTCCTATGAAGAGTCTTTTGGAGAACCCTCAGACGAAGGTTATGTGAGACTTTTGGCTGATGCCATGCTTGGTGATCCAACACTATTTACTCGCAATGATGAAGTAGAAGCAGCCTGGCGCTTATATACCCCACTATTAGAGCTAATTGAAGATAGGCCTTGGCAATTGCCTACTTACCCATATGAATCAAGAACCTGGGGGCCGGCTGAATCTGATGCTCTTCTAAGCAAAGATGAACTTCTTTGGCGACGTCCATAACTACTGAATTTCCAAATCTTCGAATTGACACAGATCAATGTCTCCACAACTCACACTTCATACCCCTCTCCAAATCCCTCCTTCAGAGATTCCAAGTTATTTAAAACAACTTTGGTCTAAGGAGCAACTTGATAGTTCAGGTGCAACAACTTTTTGTTTACTTGTCTGGCAACCGGCTTGGATTGAGCAAGAACTTGTGCGGACAGGAAAAATAAAAGGTCCCATAGTGGGGAATCAACGCAGAGAACTGATCGAAGCAGCTCGCACAGTTGTTTTGGACAGTGATTTACCTCATTGCACTCCTCCATTAGACAAAAGTGTCGCGACCTCTCTTTCTACATTCATCAACAAAGAACAAGAGGCGGAAGATCTCAGAGGGCAGTATGTAGACGTTGCTATTAGTGCCCTCAATCCAAGACGCCTAATAACCCTCGCACCAACTCTTAAAAAAGGTCATCCACTTGAGACATTGGTCGCTGCTTATTGCCCCTTACTCGACGAAAACAATCTAAATGCTGCCTGCGGAGACGTAGTGGTATTACGAGGTGATCAACAATCACTTAACAAAGGACTAAAAATTTTAAAAGATCTATTACCCAACGAACTGCCCTCATGGCTTTGGTGGAATGGCAACCTCGATGAGGCTCCTGAACTTCTTCATCAATTAGCCATCCCTAAGCGAAGGCTAATTATTGACACTGCACTTGGAGAACCAATCCAATGCCTTGAACTTCTAACAAGCAGAATTTCTTCAGGTCAATCAATAAATGACCTTAATTGGTTACGGCTTAGAAACTGGAGAGAAACCTTGGCAATGGTATTTGATCCGCCTAATAGAAGAGATGCACTTAACCACGTGATTAGGCTTGATATAGATATCGAGGGTAATCATCCTGTCCAAGGACTTTTACTTGCTGCTTGGATTGCCGAGAGGCTCAATTGGGAGCTGAAAAGTGCAAATTCACAAAATGGAGAAATTATTAAAGCAAGCTTCCAACGTGTAGATGGAGAAATTGTTCAGTTATGCCTCATCCCTTTACCAGTTGGGACTCCAAGCATTCACCCTGGTCAATTAGTAGGGATAAGGTTAATCTGCGAACCAAAAAAAGAGCCTCAAAAAGCAACTTGTGTAATTCTTGCTTCAGAATCAGGTGAATGCATGAGGCTAGAAGCTGGGGGAATGGCAAGTATGGAACTTTTAGAAGAAGTAGTACCCATCCAAAGTAATTCTGTCGAGATGGATGTAGCACGCCTTCTTAGCAGTAGTCGAGATAGTAATAGCCCTCTACTTTCTGCCGCCGCACCAATAGCATCCAAACTGCTCAATTTGGTTCTAGCTGAGAAAGAAAGCTTCTCAAACTAAAAACAAATCCACATGGCATTTGTGATTGCAGCTCCAGCAAGTGGAAATGGTAAAACTTTATTAGGAATTGTTCTTGCTGCTTGGGCAAGAAAAAGATCACTAAAGCTACAAACATTCAAAGTAGGGCCTGATTATCTAGACCCACAGCAACTAAGCGTTGTTTCTAAAAGACCCTGCCATAATTTAGATCTTATCCTTTGTGGCTCTAAATGGGTTACCGATAGTTTTTACAACTTTGGAGGGTCTGCTGATCTAGCACTAGTAGAAGGAGTAATGGGACTATTCGATGGTGTAGGGACTTCAAGCGAGGGAAGCACTGCTGCTTTAGCTCGTTGCTTACAACTGCCAATTGTTCTTGTAGTTGATGCAAGAGGACAAGCAGCTTCACTGGCTGCACTTGTTAAAGGATTTCGAGACCAAGATCCTGAGCTTGAACTTGCTGGAGTAGTCCTCAATCACATCAACACTGCCCGCCACAAAGCCTTGTTAACAGAGGTCTTAGAAAGTATCAACGTGAAATTGCTGGGATGCCTACCAAGTGACTCCAAACTCAAACTAACTAGGAGGCATCTAGGCCTAGTGCCTGCTCATGAAATTCAAAACATTCAACACAAGGTAGAAGATTGGGCCGCCATAGCAGAATCGCATCTCAATTTAAAATCCTTCAGAGCTCTTCTCCAACCACCTAAACCAAAACAAAACCTAAATAGCCAACTAATTACATTAGAAAGTACAAAAACACACTTACAACCTTCTCCTATTGCAGTAGCAGAGGATAAGGCCTTTCACTTTCGCTATCCAGAGACAAAAGAAAGCCTAGAAAGTTTGGGCATGCCATGCATTACTTGGCAGCCAATTGCAAACGAACCAATTCCAAAAGAAGCAAAAGGTTTAATTATTCCTGGTGGTTTTCCAGAGCAATATGCAGAGCAATTAAGTACTTGTACAGAGAGCATTAACAGCCTTAGAAGCTTTTGCAGTCAATATCCGACTTATGCCGAATGTGGCGGCATGCTTCTACTGGGGAAAACACTTACGGACTTAAAAGGGAAAACCCATCAAATGGCAGGATTACTGCCTTTCGATGCAAAGAAAGGTCCTCTAAAAGTTGGGTATAGAAATATAAGTTGCAGAAGAGATGGTCTAGTTACAAGGGCAGGTGAAAAGTTGATCGGTCATGAATTCCACCATTGGAAATTAAACATTAATCATGAAACAAATATTTCAGATGCAGTTATAAGCACTAATGCCAAAGAGAAGGATTTCCATGCTCTATGGAATATAAAGGGCTGGGGAATAGAAGAAATAGAAGAAGGTTGGGGAAACAAATTGATACATGCAAGCTGGATTCATCTTCATTGGCCGAGTGCATCAAAAACAATGCAATACTGGAAAAATGCTGTAGAGAGAAACAAAACAAAGGGGAATGTGTCAATGTAAATAGGATTTTTTGATATATTTCATCAATTAAAGTTGTAGTTTATTTACTGATCATCTTCGAAAAAATCAATTTTCCAAACTGGTTCTTAATTGATCCTCCCAAAGAGTCTTTTTTGAGTTATCCCTCTGGCTACCAACTATCCAAACACTATTCTTTGCCCTACTGACAGCTACATATACAAGCTGTCTCCGTAGAGTTAAATCTTTTGGCCAGAAAACATCCGAAGCAACAAAAACTTCTTCAAAAGTACTTCCTTGACTTCTATGAACAGTTAAAACCGCAGCGGGCCCTAAAGATGCAAACGCATCTCTAATAAGAAAGAACTGTCGCCACAGCATTCGACCATCCTTTTTACCCGCTTCCTTCGCTCGATTACGCAACCTCTGCAAAGTGTTGTCAAGAAGCTTTCTTGCATTTGATCCAACTGGCGGAGCCAGTCGCAAAGAAAGCTCTAACGCCCCAGAAACAACATTAACCATTAGCGTCTCAATTTTTGGTGCTTTCCCATCTCCTAGTTCAGCCAACCCAAAGGCTGCAAGGTCACAACTTTCCGGAGTGACATCTCTAACCACTAGCTCCCTGTTGGAACCAATAACCATATCTGGCTCTTCTCCAGTCTCAGCCCCATCCAATGAAGCAGGAGCCATAACAGCGGTACGACTAATCAGAACCTCTCCAGGCAGTACAGGTAGCTGTTCTGCCATCTCCCCATGAATTGCCTTGCGCACATGAGGAACCAGCCTCTCCAAAGTGCGATTTGTATAACAAAGGATTCTTGCAGCATCAGGGGTTCCTTCTTCAGCCGCTGCCCTTAATGCTGACCTTGCCCTTCCCAGCCAACTAGTCTCATCTACGCATGCAACCAATCCTTTTTTGTTTTGGATCAAAGGCAAACAAGGGGGAAAGTCACATGGCAGACGACCATCTCTAAGACAACTCGCTAACTGCAAAACAGGTCCCTGATGCCTGACAACTTGATTTAATTGAGCCTGAGATGCTCTCTTCATAGAAAAAACTGGGCTTACAGGTTCCCCTATTGGTGGCAATTGGGCAGGGTCTCCAACAAATACAAGGCGCGTACTAAAAGAATGAGCACATTGAAGAACTATTCGTAAAAGATTACTGTCAACCATCGAAGCTTCATCAATGAGTACTAACCCAAGTTCCTCCAAAGAATTAGTTGTTTGATCTGTTTGCTCACAGAGTTCAATATCACCCTTACGTTTTAACTTTAGACGAAGCAATCTATGAATCGTCGAAGGATACCAAGTAGGCCTTATTCCTTCAATCTCTAATGTTTGCCTTAAAACTCCGACAGCCTTATGAGTAGGAGCTACAACTGTCCAACACAAACCCTCAGCTTCAACTTTTCTCAGAAATCTCATTGAGAGAAAAGTCTTACCACTTCCAGCGTAACCACTTAGAACAAATGGCTTGTCGACTTGATCTCCATCCAACCATGCGCTAAATGAATCAAAGGCTTGTTTTTGATCAACAGTTAATTCCTTAAGAACTCGTCCAGAATTATTTCTAGTCAACCCACTAACAAACCAAAGGTTTGAAATAAATGAAGTGGAGATCCCAGAAAAAATATGCCAGGCAATGAAACTGCTGGTCCTATCAAGCTGCCAACAAAAACCTCACGCCGAGTATGACCCAAACTTTCTTTTAAAGGGCTCGCAGGGGGCGAAGGCCAATTCGAAGCTGGCAACTCATTCACTCTTTCTGCAGTTAACCCAGCAGCTCTTCGAATTCCACTGGCGTCATACATAACAACAAAAGCCAACGTAGCTGCAATAGCAAAAGCGGGGTGGTCAAATCCAAGTTCTAAGCCAACACCTGATGCCGTCCCAGTAACAAATGCAGAATGACTGGACGGCATTCCCCCTGTTTCAAGAAGAACAGAAGGTCGCCATCGTCGATGCTGAACAAATTCAACAAATAATTTAGAGGCCTGAGCAATGCCACAAGCCAAAAGTCCCCACGCAAGGACCGCGTTATTAAATAGCTGCAATAACGCTGGAAGAGAAGAAGTGTGATTCATCTATCGCGATTTGTTATGTAATCAGCCAAAGCTAAAAGTGGAGCCGAATTTTTATTCCATGGCTTGAGCGCAGCTTTTGCTTCAATAACTAGATCATTAGCCCGTTTCCTCGATTCGTCCAATCCAAGCAACTTTGGATAAGTAGTTTTATCGGCAACCAAATCTTTCCCAGCGGTCTTCCCAAGTACATCACTACTAGCCGTGACATCAAGGACATCATCAATTATCTGAAAAGCCAGGCCTATGCCCTTTGCATAAATGCAAAGGGCATCTAAAAGGTCAGCTGATGCACCTGCAATTAATGCACCTGATACAACACATGCCTTAAGTAAAGCGCCTGTCTTATGAAGATGAATAAATTCCAAAGTTTCAAGATCAACTGCCTTCCCTTCACATTCCAGATCAACCACTTGACCTCCAACTAGCCCTGGAGCCCCAGCCAACAAAGAAAGCTCTCCAACAACCTTCAATAATCTTTCGACTGGTACTCCAGGGCTGCGAAGTGCAACCATTTCGAAAGAGCGTGTAAGCAATGCATCTCCAGCAAGAATCGCTACTGCATCTCCATACACCTTGTGATTTGTTGGACGTCCTCGGCGTAAGTCATCGTTATCCATGGCTGGTAAATCATCATGGATTAATGACATGGTATGAATCATCTCAAGAGCCACAGCTGTAGGAAGGGCCAACACAGAATCACCACCTGCAAATTCGCAGGCAGCTAAACAAAGGATTGGGCGAAGCCTCTTACCTCCTGCAAGAAGTGAATATCGCATCGCTTCACGTAATTGCTCTGGTCGCTCTGGCCCAAGAGAAGCATCTAAAGCCGCTTCCACACTTTTTCTGTGCTTAATGAGATAGCTGGAAAAATCGAAGGTTGAAATGTCCTCTCCCACAATTAAAACAATCTTGCTATATGGATTCTCTCAGGATTAACAGTTTCATGGAAGCAAATCACCAAGGTTGAAGGACAAACCGCAATGCTGCTGCCATCTGCTCACCGTATTAACTAGCAACATTGCCACTGTCATAGGCCCTACACCTCCAGGAACAGGCGTTATAGCAGCCACTTTCGATGCAACTTCATTGAAACAAACATCTCCACAAAGCTTCGGCTTTTGGGGCTGTTCTTCTAAACCAACACAAGGAAGTCGGTGAATGCCAACATCAATTACAACAGCATTTGATCGAACATGATCTCTTCCAATGATTTGAGGTCGACCTGCCGCTACCACCAACAATTCAGCCTGTCTAGTCAAATCAATCAAGTCTTTAGTCTTTGAATGTGCAACTGTCACAGTGGCATTAGCAGATTGAAGCATTAGTGCCATTGGCTGACCAACAAGGATGCTGCGCCCTACCACAACTGCTCTTTTCCCCTCCACCGAAATCCCGTTAGTAGAGAGCAACGCCATAATGCCCGCAGGAGTACAAGAGCGAGGTCCTGATTCTCCTTTTAACAATTTCCCAAGATTCAAAGTATGCAATCCATCAGCATCTTTTTCAGGGTCAATACTCATCAATAAAGAAGTCGAATCAATTCCTGCAGGCAAGGGCAATTGAACAAGAATGCCATCAACTTTTTCATTGGCATTTAAAGCTTGAATTTTTTGAATTACTTCTGGCAATGGGGTTGTTGATGGCAAATGCGTTCCAAAACTTGCCACCCCAATGCGAGCACAAGCCTTTTCTTTGTTAGAAACATAAACACCACTAGCCGGATCTTCTCCAACACGAATTACTGCCAATCCAGGAGGGCGTCCTGCTTTAGAAAGACCTGACGCTATTTCGAACTGAAGACGATCCTCCAATTCCTTCGCAAGCTTCCTACCGTCAAGCTTTAAAGACATTCAGATACACAATGCTTACTGCAGCATTGATTAAATAGATAGCTAACGTTATCGTCACATACCTGATTTTGTGGCCAGAATTCCAAGTCTGAATAGTCTCTGGCGAAGCTGGGTTCGCAGCGAGTCACCAAGACGATCATTAATTCGCTGGTCTGGAGCGGATAAAGCTTGTTTAATGGGAGTATGTTTTGCAGTTGCTCTTCTATCAAGCTGGCATTTACTTCAAGTCCCTGACTTTACCCCTGGCATGCCTGCTCCCCGCAATGAGGTTGCCCCAAAAGACGCAGAAGTCCCTTTCAGAGAAACCAAACAACAAAAAGGGGCTGAGCGATTACAAGATACAATCTTTGTACAGGTAATTGATAAGAATCAATCCACTATTCTTAAAGAATCGCTAAAGAAAAAGCTGGATAAAATAGAACTATTAGCTAATAACAGTGATCCAGATAGAATTGCCCCTGTTAATATAAGTGGGATAGAAGAAAAATGGCTTCTTAAAAGTTCCAAATCAAGAAGAAAAGAATGGAAAAAAGAAGTCGAGCTGGCAGCTAATAGAATGCTAAAGCAAGGACTTGTAAATACAATTGGCTTTGAAGAGCTTCGCGAGGCAGCATCTCTTCAATTAGAGCAATTAGGCAAAAAAGAAAGTCCATCTCGCAGTCTAGGAAGCAAATTACTTGCCCGAACCTTTCATCGCAACTCGAATCTACGTCAAGATCGTTCTCTACAGGGTCTTTTAGAAGACACTATCAATAAACAAACTCCCCCTATAAAAGTCAAAAAAGGTGATTACATTACTCGCAAAGGTGAACTGATTAATTCCCAGGATTATTTCGTCCTAAACCATTTCAATCTTGTTCCAAAGAGTCCCAGGTTTATTCCTTTCATAGGAACTTTCGGAGAAGCGCTTGCCAGCTGTGGTGTTTTACTCCTAATTATGAGAAGAGAAAAGCCACGACTCCAAGCCAGGCATGGGCTTCTTGCATTGGGATTAATGCTAACCGCCCAAATAAGTAAGGTCTGGTTTGGTACAGCTTTAAGCCCTCTTGCTGTTCTGGTTCCACCAACACTGTTACTTTCTCAAGGCCTTGGAGCTACAAGCGCTATTGCTTGGCTAGCAGTTGGAAGCCTCCTATGGCAAATACCTGCAAATGGAGTTGATGAAAGCAGATTAATGGTTGCTTGTGCAGTTTCTGCAGTAGTTGCTTTTCAAGGTGGACGGATGAGAAGTAGAGCTCAATTGCTCCAAATGGCTTTTTTACTGCCATTTGGAGCTTTATTGGGTGAATGGTTTTTCCTTAGAGGGGGAGAAATACCCAACTCTTCTGACGAATTGGTCTATGAGGCCCTGGTCTTAGGTGGATTATTAATGCTGGCAATTTTATTAATTCCTATATTAGAAACCACCTTCGGCCTCATAACAAAGGCTCGATTGATGGAGTTAGCGGATCAAGAGCGCCCTTTATTGCGAAGACTTTCTTCTGAAGCGCCAGGTACTTTCGAGCACACGTTGATGATCTGTGGATTAGCAGAAGAAGGTGCTAGAAGAATAGGAGCAGATGTTGATTTAATTCGAACAGGTTCCCTCTACCACGATGTCGGAAAGCTTCATGCCCCTGAATGGTTTATAGAGAATCAAACCGACGAAGTTAATCCACATGATCAACTAAATGACCCTTACGCAAGTGCAAATATTTTGCAGGCTCATGTAGATGAAGGGCTCAAACTCGCACGCAGGCATGGACTACCAGGACCTATTGCTGACTTCATACCCGAACATCAGGGGACATTAAAAATGGGTTATTTCCTACACCAAGCAAGAAAAAAAGATTCAACCGTGACTGAAAGTCGATTTCGCTATCAAGGACCTATCCCTAGTTGTAGAGAGACCGCAATCCTTATGCTTGCAGATGGATGCGAAGCAGCTCTTAGGTCACTTGACCCTAAAACCACAAATGAGGAGGCCTCCCTAACGGTAAGAAAAATTGTTGAGTCTCGCCAACTTGATGGACAGCTCAAAGAAAGCAGCCTAACTAGAGCTGAAGTTGAAATCGTAATTCAAGCTTTTGTAAATGTTTGGAGAAGAATGCGACATCGACGAATTCCATACCCAATTCCATCTACAAAGCAATCATTTACTGCCTAAAATAAAACACCAAAAATCAAGAATCAAGCAAAATAATATCAACTGGGTTGCTCTTTATTAATTTAATTGCGAAGCTTTCATCAATAATTTCAAAATCTTATTCCTTTCCTATGAGCTGGTCTGCACCAATAAATCAATGCAAGTAAATTTAAAATTGCTATCAAAAAGGATAATCCACTCAAGCCAAAAATATCTCCTTCTCTAACAAGTCTGACAATTCCATAAGGCAATGTTCCTGAAAGAGTCATAGACAGTGCAACTATTGCCAATATCACTCCCCATTTACGTTGAGCGAGAAGTCCTGCTGCAGCAACAATGCCAACAATTGCAGCAGGCCAAGCAAGGCTTATCGCCAAAATAAAGTTGACTAATGGCAAGTCTGGATTACTAAACGCAACTAAGCCAATACAAGGCAGAACAGCAACATTGGCAATTAAACCTATCCATGTAAGAATCCAATAGCCAGGCAACTCATTTCTCATTACTTCGTTTATTGCTCCTTACAAAATAAACAAGTGCATGAATGGCATTAAAGAATTAAAAACTTTTCTCGCAATACCTTAAAGCAAATCTAGATACAAACAACTTGTCAGCCTTCAGAATTAAGAGCAAATTTAATACTTGGTACTTTCTCCCGAAATGACTGTTTACGATCTATACGAGTATTTACTTTCAAAGTTGTATAAATACGAGCTGCGCCTTTTTTATGAACAGCTTCATGGCAAGCTCGTATACATGCAAAAACCTCGTCCCAATCACCTTCAATGGCTGTACCATTGGGGCCAACCTCATAATCAAGTCCTGTTTTTTCAATAACATTTTTACAAGCAGCGATATAAGACGAAAGAGATAGGCCCACTCCTAGTGGCACTACGCAAAGATCAACACTTACCCACATTAGATTTCAATCAAAGGTAAATTCTTCAAAAAGTGATACCTGACCGCAAACAGTTAATTGGATAACCAACGGTTCTCCAGGCGCCACTTCGGGTCATTACTTCAACGCCAATGGCTTTCTTTCCTATAGGGCAATTAAGTCCCTGTCCATTGCACCAATCTTGCGCTGCACTTGTTGCAGCCTCAATTGATTCATAAGGCGCATCCAACACAGGATGAGGACCTCCATCTAATCCAGCTAGGCGGTAAAGCCTTCGATAAAGAGCCATAAATGTATGTTCGCTTGTTCAACCGTCACTCATACTCTCATAGCCATATAAAGCCTGACAAGAAAAAAAACACTCATTAGCCTTATAAAATCATTTGATCAAATCCTTGGCAAAGGGTCTGGACCTATTGCATCTAGCTGAGGATGAAGAGAAGTACTCCCTTCGTTAGAAACAAGCCTATTTAGTGCATTGACATAAGCCTGAGCTGCAGCCACCACTACATCAGTATCTGCAGAGTGTCCTGAATAGAGCTTGCCATTACGACGCAATCGAATCGTCACCTCTCCCATTGCATCTATCCCTTCGGTGACAGATTTAACGGAAAACTCAATTAATTCATTGGACTCTCCTATTAGAGCGTCCAATGCTCTGCAAACAGCATCCACAGGACCAGTTCCCACAGCAGAGCTTGTATCTTCTTTCCCATCTTGATCGGCAAGAGTAATTGTTGCAGTTGGCTTAAGAGTGCTCCCACAACTAACTTGAACAAGACGTAATAGAAAACGCGCTTCTGGCTGTTGAACCTGTTCGCTTACTATCGCTTCAAGATCTCTATCAGTAATATCTCTCTTTCGATCAGCTAAATCCTTAAATCGAGCAAAAGCTTCATTAAGATCCTCTCTATTAAGGTCATAGCCTAACTCTTCTAGTCGTGCTCTTACTGCACTTCTCCCACTGAGCTTTCCTAGAGAAATCCTATTGTCTGTAAGTCCAACCGTACGAGCATCAACTATTTCATAAGTAAGTCGATTTTTCAGAACACCATCCTGATGGATGCCTGACTCATGGGCAAAAGCATTCGCACCAACTATTGCCTTATTTGGTTGAACAACCATCCCCGTTAGGTTTGAAACCAATCGAGAGGTCTTAGTAATTTCTTCAGTGCGCACAGCTGTAAGCGGAGTTGGACTATCAATATCCCTACCAAAGAATGGATTAAAGTAACGACGTCGAACATGCAACCCCATAACTAATTCTTCTAAAGCAGCATTCCCGGCTCTTTCTCCTATTCCATTAATAGTGCATTCAAGTTGTCTTGCACCATTTTTTACAGCTTCAAGAAAATTAGCAACAGCAAGACCTAAGTCATTATGTCCGTGAACAGATAAAATTGCCTCATCAATATTAGATACATTGCGATTTATTCCAGCAATTAATTCACCAAACTCAGACGGAGTTGTATAGCCAACAGTATCAGGAATATTTATTGTTCCTGCACCAGAAGCAATTGCAAGCTCTATAACCTCATAGAGAAATTCTGGATCACTCCTTGCAGCATCCTCGCATGAAAATTCAATATCATCTACCAAAGAACGTGCATAACAAACCATGTCAGGAACTATTCCAAGGACTTCAGCCCGTGACTTTCGCAGTTTGTGCTCAAGGTGAATATCACTTGTAGCTATGAAAGTATGAATACGTCTTCTTGGCGCAGGAGATACTGCATCAAAACAAGCTTTAATATCAGAGCGAGATGCTCGTGCTAGCCCACAAATAACTGGGCCTTCTTCTCCTCCAACTTGCTGTGCAATCCGCTGAACGGCAGCAAAGTCTCCTTGACTAGCGAAAGGAAATCCAGCTTCAATTACATCAACTCCAAGCCGTGCTAATTGCTGAGCAATTGCAAGTTTCTCTTCCAGATTGAGACTTGCTCCTGGTGATTGCTCACCATCTCTGAGGGTAGTGTCGAAAATTAAAACGCGTCCTGGATCCTTAGCCATATATACCTCCTTAGAGGAATTAGTCACTAGGACTAAACTGTATATATTCTAATTGACAATTGAATAAATATTTAAAAGCAAAACTGAAAACAAAATACATTCACTAAATCTCAATAGAAATAATCAAGGGCATAAGGAAATTAGATTATGCCACTGGCTCATATCCCCTTCCAAGACAGGAAATTTTCCTAATCGAAAAAAGTAATATGTTAATTATAAGAAGTAAGAAATAAATCAATTTGTGGCAGCCTCTGAGGCTCAAACCCTTCCAAATCCTTTCTCTAACAATCACCAATTTCTATAGACACTCTATTAGGGGGGGGGAAAGCATTCTAAATTCGATCAATTGGTGATCTGAATTTGGCCGCTGGCGCACTAGCCCTGGTTCTACATGCTCACCTTCCTTACGTGAGGACGGAAATACCAGGGTCCTTGGAAGAAGACTGGTTCTTCCAAGCCCTAATGGAGTGTTATCTACCATTAATTCAAACACTTGAAGTTGCTGCATCTTCAAGCGAACAAATACCAAGAGCCACTGTGGGACTTTCTCCAACCCTGCTGGCGCTTCTTCAAGATGAGGAACTTAAGCAACGATTCCCAACATGGCTCAAAGTCAGGATTGATCTTTTAAAGGATGTTCCAAGTAATCAACGAAATGCTGCGAGGTCACTAGCAAAAAAAATAAATAATCAACTAATTCATTGGCAGGAATGTGATGGAGATGTAATTGGTCGTTTTGCGGCTCTGCAATCTTCAGGAGTCTTGGATCTGCTCACATGTGCTGCAACTCATGGATACCTCCCTTTACTGAGAGAGAACCCCGAGGCTGTAAATGGTCAATTAAAAACAGCAGTAAAGGAACATCATCGACTATTTGGTGTCAATCCACTAGGTATATGGCTACCTGAATGCGCTTACTATGAAGGGTTGGACAAAATAATGCTAAGTGCTGGACTTCGTTATGCGGTTCTAGACGGCCATGGACTACTACATGCCAATCCAAGACCGAGGTATGGACTATATGCCCCAATATGCAGCAAAAATGGAGTAGCTTTCTTTGGAAGAGATAGTGAAGCTACACTTCCAGTCTGGTCAGCAAGGGATGGATATCCAGGGGACCCTGAATATCGAGAATTTCACAGAGATGTTGGGTGGGATTTACCAATAAAAAAACTCAAGTGCCTCGGATTAAAAGAGCCCAGACCACTAGGGCTCAAGTTGCACAAAGTAACTGATCTAAAAATAGCTTTGGATAAGAAAAAAATTTACGAGCCAGAGTTGGCAGCTGAACGAATCAAAAAGCATGCAAAGCATTATCTACAAGGACGTCGGAACCAACTAGATAAGCTTGAGGCCCAAATGGAAATCAAACCTTTACTTGTTGCTCCATTTGATGCAGAACTTTTTGGCCACTGGTGGTTCGAAGGACCTGCTTTCTTGGCTGAACTATTTCTACAGGCAAAGAAAGAGAACATACTTTTCACTCGGTTAAGAGATGTGCTCTCTGAAGCCCAAGCACTTCAACTTTGCGATCCTTGTCCTTCAAGTTGGGGAAAGGGTGGTTACCACGACTACTGGCTAAATGAAAGTAATGCATGGATTATTCCTGAATGGAGCAAAGCCGCAAATGCCATGATTCAACATTGCTCCAGACAAAATAAAGGAGGCAAAGTCAACAAGATGCTCCTTAAACAAGCAGCAAGAGAACTACTTTTATCACAATCATCCGATTGGAGTTTCATTATTCGAGCAGGAACCACGACAGATCTTGCTAAAGCCCGCATTAACCTTCATCTAACTCGCTTTTGGGCATTAATTCGTGTAATTGATGGAGAAGAAAAGCTTACAAAACGCCTACTCAAGGAGATTGAAACACAAGATCAGATCTTTCCACTAATCGATATAAACGACTGGTGCAAGTTTAACTAATAGGTTTCGATGCCCCAAAAATCATTCCAATTCTCACCTTCCATGGAGACATCGCAAAAAGCCTCAACATAACAATCAAAAGATGAGTTAATGGAAGCGTATTGGCTAGGAAACCTGACCAATCTTCTCTAGGAAGTCTGAAAAAAGTTCCAAAAAAGCTTCGCAAGCGAGTTTCATCAAAGCTCATTAACCTTGACAAACCAAATTGATACAAACGATGTCTCTGTACAAGCTCAGGAGTCCACAAGACCTGCCATCCCCTTTTAGCTAAATCTTCTGAATTCAATGCAGGCTCAATAGCAATTGCCTTTGCTAAATGTTTAGCCAAAGTTGGAGCTCTTCGAAGTAATGCGCCGACCATATAACCAGACGCAGGATGGACCATGCTTGCCGATCCTCCAAAAGCAAGAAGTGATTGATTCCTGTCAGGCAAAGGCAAGTTCATAGGGAACAAACAATTTTCTTCATGTAGAACTTCTTGAATCTCAATACCTCGTTTTTGTAAGCGTGCATAAAGCCTTTCTTTAAGCTTGTTCCAAGAAAGTGGCGGAGCACATGCAAGTGAAGTTTCCTCTACAAAAAAAACACCTTCGCCAAAATCCATTGCATATAAAAAAGACGGAGGCTCTTCTAATTCAGCCTTCGTAAGGTGATCAGGACGAAAATCCATCAACACAAATTGTCCACTTTCAACTGGAGGGGAACTAAATCGACCTACTACGCCATAAGCAGCTTGCTGCGCAACTGGGCCATGATTCGGTCTACGTACAAATGAACTTCTATGGCCACTTGCATCAATAACGACCCTTGCGCGATATGTATTACCAGATCTACAACAAACTTCAGTATTAGCTCCTAAGAAATTAATTCTTTCAGCAGTCTCCACAAGCCAATTAATATCCCCACATTTCAAAAGCAATGCTCTTTGTAATGCAGCTTGATCAAACAAGCCATAGTCAAAATGGTGTTGAACAGGAGCTAAACCATCTTCATCAACTCCATTACCAAAAAAACTTACAGTATTGGACCAGCGATGGCCCAATAATGAAGCCATTCCTAAAGACTCAACTTCTTCAGCCCAAATCCCATAGGTATTAGGCCAGGGGCGATTAGGAGCATGTGATGCAAGTGCTTGGACCTCTAATCCTTGCTGGACCAACTCAGCAACAATGCAGAGAGCCGCGGGACCAGCCCCCAAAACCAAAACATCGGCACACTTTGTCAACTTCAGAGAGGAGTCGCTTCGTTAAGTTCAGAAGTGTCATCTGAACTTGGAGTTTCAGCTTGAAGAGCCTGTTCTTCAGGTTCTGGCGGAACCAAAACAACTTCAGAGAGTTGATCCCCAGAATCAAGGCGTTGAAGCCTAACTCCTGTTGCAGCTCTAGATTGTTGAGGAATCTTGTCTGCGCTCGTACGCACAATTACACCCCGCTCACTCACAAGCAACAGCTCTTCTCCGTATCCCAAAACTCTTAACCCCACCAACTCATCCCCCTCTCTCCTAAATTTCATAGCCCGCAAGCCCATACCTGCCCGTTTCTGTAATCGAAATTGCGTCACTGGAACCCTCTTACCCAATCCAGTCGCTGAAGCAACTAAAACCCATGGTCCCTCCGTCACTGCAGAGGACTCGACTCCATCATCTACATCCTCTTCAAAACTACTTGCAACCTGATCAGCCAATTCTTTCGGCAAAACATCCATACTTACTAATGAGTCGCCACTTCTCAAGTTCATAGATCTGACCCCACGAGCAGTTCTACCAAGTGGTCTCAGCTCATTATCATTTATTCGGAAGTGAATTGTCATTCCAGTTCTAGAAGCAATCAAAACACTGTCACCAGAAGCAGCCAATCTCACCCAAGTAAGAGCATCTCCCTCTTCCAATCCAATAGCAATTAATCCATTAGAGCGAATTTTGCTAAAAGCGGATACAGATGTCCTTTTTATAAAGCCACCCTTAGTAAGCATCAACAGATGAGATTCATCATCAAAAGAAGAAACAGACAAAAGAGAAGTGATTGCCTCTTCACGAGGGATGGGCAAAAGCTGCACTACAGGAGTCCCCTTTGCCGCTCTACTGCATTGCGGGACTCGGTAAGTAGGCAATGCGTAAGCAACCCCTCTATCACTGAAAAGAAGAAGAGTATCGTGATCATTACAACTGATAAAAAGCCTTACCGCTTCCTCTCCTTGACTACGTGTACCTGCCTTACCTCTGGTGCCCCGGCTAGTTGACTCAAACTCACTAACAGGCATTCGCTTTAGATAGCCTGTCTCAGTTAGTAAAACTACTGATCGCTCATTAGCAATAAGGTCTATATCCTCAAGTCCACCCCCTAAATCAAGTATTTCAGTAAGTCTAGGTGTCGCATAACGTTCCTTTAACTTAGACAATTCATCAGTGATAATTGAAAGAACACGATCTCTACGATCTAAAATATCCTTAAAGTCTGCAATTTTATCGACTAAATCTTCATGCTCAAGCCTGATTTTATCAGCTTCTAATGCTGTCAGCCTCCTCAATTGCATCTGCAAAATTGCATCAGCTTGAATCTCAGTAAGCCCATGAAGATCTTGTAATTGCTTTTTCGCAGTTGCAGAGTCTGAAGCTGCTCTAATTAATGCAATAATCGGGTCCAGCTTATCTAAAGCGAGTAGAAGTCCTAAGAGTATATGATCTCTTTCTTCTGCTTTGCGTAAAAAATAACGAGTACGTTTCTCGATAGTTTCTATTCTAAAGTCTAAAAAAACTTGCAGAGTCTTACGCAATGTAAGTAGTACAGGCTCTCCATTTACCAATGAAAGCATGTTAGCACTAAAATTACTCTGTAAGGGAGTAAGTTTAAATAGATTATTTAAGACAACTTGAGGGTATGAGTCACGTCTTAATTCAACAACTACCCTCATTCCATCACGGTCACTTTCATCTCTTATATCTGAAATACCATCTAATTTCTTATCATTTACCATGTCAGCAATTCTCTCAATAAGAGCCGCCTTATTTGTTTGATAAGGAAGTTGAGTGATAATTACAGCGTCTCTATCAGGACGACCTGGTGACTCAATGGTCTCAATCTCAGCAACTCCCCGCATAGTTACAGAACCTCTTCCCGAAAGATATGTTTCGCGTATACCATTTCTACCTAAGATTTGACCGCCAGTAGGAAAATCTGGACCTGTAATTATTTGCATCAAGCCTTGATCATTTAAGTCTGGGTTCGATATCAAAGCTTTCAGGCCATCAATTAATTCACCAAGATTATGTGGAGGAATATTTGTAGCCATTCCTACGGCTATCCCTGAAGAACCATTTAGTAATAACTGTGGAATTCGTGCAGGCATGACTGTTGGCTCTTGTTGTGAACCATCAAAATTGTCAGCGAACTCAACAGTCTCCGCCTCAATATCCTCAAGCAAACTGTCAGTAGTTAGAGCTTGCAGTCGTGATTCCGTATACCTCATGGCAGCAGGCGGATCATTATCGACCGAGCCAAAATTCCCATGACCATCAATCAAAGGCATTCTCATTGAGAAGTCCTGGGCCATCCGAACCAAGGCGTCATAAACAGCTGTATCGCCATGAGGGTGATACTTACCAAGCACTTCACCAACTACACGTGCACACTTCCTATAAGGCCTATCACTGGTCAAACCTAGTTCATACATTGCATAAAGAATTCGCCTATGGACGGGCTTAAGGCCATCCCGCGCATCAGGCAAAGCTCGTCCGACAATCACACTCATTGCGTACTCCAAGTAGGAGCGCGACATTTCATTGCGAAGGTCTGTCTGGATGATCCGATCGTCGGACTCGCCGGGAGCGCCGCTTCCAGGTCCCACAGGATCAGACATATAAGAGCCACTTACCAAGTATTAGGTTATCTCGGTATCTGTTGAGTTGCTGAAAGAACCAAAGAAAAATTGCCTTATTTATTTCTCAACACAGCCAACTTCCCAGAACTGAGATGCCTCTTAAAATTAAAAATCAGGATTGAAGTGAGCGATGAGCTCTGTTAAGAGATCCAATTCGCGAAACAAAAAGGATTTCCCATCTCACACAGAGAACACTTCAGAAATTGGACTTTCCAACTCAAAAAGGTCTTCAACTTCTGACAAACCAGACCAATATCAAAACCCTGCAGACGCAAATGAAGTTTTAGCAATTGAAAAATCAGCAGCCTCCTCAGAAATTCAATCAGGGTTCGACATTGGAAACGAATTAGAAAGCCTTCTAAGTAAATTAAGGGGATGGATAGGTCTCAAAACGAATTCCAAAGAGTTCGATCTCTTTTTAGACCCTTCTCTTGTTTTATTAGGTTTGATAGCTCTTTTGGTTTTTTTTAAGGCTTACACTGGTGTTTTGGAAAGTTTCGAGAAAATTCCTTTAGCACCAAGTTTTTGCCAAGTTTTAGGGACTATCTGGTTAACAAAGTTTTCAATAAAGCGCCTACTACGCAAGCAAGAGCGTCAACAATTTCTCCTTAAGGCAAAAAAACGCTGGCAAACCTTCTCAGGCCAAAACGAAAAAAACTCCTAAATTCATCCTCTAATCACAACAAAACAAACTTTTAGCGTTCAAGTTGGTAACTTGGCGAAACTGTATTAAAGCCTGCGGTGAATATTCAAATAGGAAGGAACAAAAGTATTCGTCGCGCCTACGGCATCGACGAAATTGCCCTGGTACCAGGCAGTCGCACGGTTGATCCAGAAATCACCGAAACCAACTGGAAGCTTGGAGGAATTGAATTAGAAATCCCAATCATTGCAAGTGCTATGGATGGTGTAGTGGACGTTGAAATGGCTGCCGCACTTTCTAAGCTTGGCTCTCTTGGAGTACTAAATCTTGAAGGAGTCCAAACCCGATACGAGGACCCATTACCTTTACTCAAAAAAATCTCATCTATTAGCAAGGATGAATTCGTCCCATTAATGCAGGAGATCTACAGCCAGCCAATACAAAAAAGTCTTATATCAAAACGAATTCAAGAGATCAAGGAAAAGGGAGGGATTGCCGCTGTAAGTGGAACACCATGGGCTGCAATGAATTTCAAAGAAACTATTACGAAAGCAGGAGCAGAGATTTTCTTCGTACAAGCCACCGTTGTGTCTACACAACATATTGGCCCCGAAGGCAAAAAAAGTCTTGACTTGGAAGAGCTCTGTAAAAGCATTGGCATTCCAGTTGTCATTGGAAACTGTGTGACTTATGAAGTTGCTCTGCAATTGATGCGAGCAGGAGCTGAAGGAATAATGGTTGGGATAGGTCCTGGGGCCGCCTGCACCTCTAGAGGAGTTCTAGGCGTTGGAATACCTCAAGCCACTGCTGTAGCAGATTGTTCAGCGGCTCGTGATGATTACGAAAATGAAAGCGGTAGATACGTACCAATAATTGCTGATGGAGGAATCATCACAGGAGGTGATATATGCAAATGCCTTGCATGTGGCGCTGATGCCGTAATGATTGGATCACCTATAGCGAGAGCTTCAGAAGCCCCTGGGAGAGGCTTTCATTGGGGTATGGCAACGCCAAGTCCTGTTCTTCCTAGGGGCACAAGAATCAAAGTAGGCTCCACTGGAAGCTTAGAAAGAATTCTTCGTGGCCCAGCTCTTCTTGACGATGGCACACACAACCTCCTAGGCGCGATAAAAACTTCTATGGGCACTCTTGGCGCCCGCACAATCAAAGAAATGCAACAAGTTGAAGTAGTTGTTGCTCCATCACTTCTTACTGAAGGCAAGGTTTATCAAAAAGCACAACAATTAGGCATGGGGAAATAAATGCTCAGCCAAACAGCGGCAAGAAATTTTAGAAGTCAAAAGCAATCGCTGTATCATTGACATGTGAGGGCTTCGGCCCACACACTCCTCACACCACCTGCCCGACGCGCTCGGGCTTTTTGTATTTGTATTACACGACCGTCACATTTCACACCACTTCAGGGCACCCATCCTCTACTAACTAGGGGCGGTTGCTACATTTCCACGAGATAGATGTCTGTAAAGGAATGTCCAGCGCTGCTGCAGTCACTGATTCTTCTTTCGAACAAGAGGTACTCCAAAGTGATGTACCTGTATTAGTTGATTTCTGGGCTCCCTGGTGTGGACCATGCAGGATGGTTGCCCCCATCGTGGAAGAAATTTCCAAAGAATTTGAGGGGAAAATAAAAGTCTTTAAACTCAATACTGACGAGAATCCCAATGTGGCAAGCCAATACGGCATCCGCAGTATCCCCACACTGATGGTTTTCAAGGGTGGGCAAAAAGTTGACACTGTTGTTGGTGCTGTTCCAAAAGCCACACTTTCAGGGACAATTTCAAAATACCTTTAAACTCAGCTCAAATTTCATTCAAAGAAATCTCTCGGATGAAATTTTCCTTTAAAAGACTGCAAATCAACTAAGTGCTAACTCGCCTTGGCCTTATCGATTACGGCATGGGGAACCTGCACTCAGTCCAGAAGGCCTTTCAACGACTTGAATTAACTTTAAAGGTAGTTCGAAGTCCAGAAGAACTTTCAGATGTTGATGCTCTAGTCCTGCCAGGTGTTGGTTCCTTTGATCCTGCAATGGATCAATTAAACCAAACAAAATTAATCCCACACTTAAGATTATGGGTCGAAGAAAATAAACCCCTTTTAGGTATTTGTCTCGGTCTACAATTACTTTTTGAATCCAGTGATGAGGGAGATCAAGCAGGGTTAGGACTACTTAAAGGCCACGTTAGTAAATTACCCTCAAACCAAGGGGAAAGAGTTCCTCATATGGGATGGTCTCTGCTAAATCAACAAAAAAGTTGCCCATTACTTAATACAAAAGAACGAAATAATTGGATGTATTTTGTCCACTCATACTCTGCTATTCCTAAAGACAAGTCTGATTTAGCAGCAACAACCCAATTTGGGGAAAGTAATGTAACAGCAATTGTTTGGAAAGGTAGGTTGGGTGCATGTCAATTTCATCCAGAAAAATCCGCAAGGTCTGGACAAAATTTATTAAAGAAATGGGTTAAATGGCTAGAGGTTGGAGCCCCCTCTTTCAAGTGAAAAGTCAACTGAGACTCTTAGGGGGCAGAAAACTTCAATGTCCAGAAGGTTTATCAACAAGGCCAACTACATCAAAAGTAAGAGAATCTGTAATGAACATCATTGGTGCAAAAATTAAAAATTGTAATTGGCTAGACCTATTTAGTGGAAGTGGAGTTATGGGTTGCGAAGCTCTTCAAAGGGGAGCAAATAAAGTTCTAGCTATTGAACAAAACAAAAAAGCAGCAAGAGTTTGTAAATCTAATCTGCTTTTAATTGCAAGTGCCCAAAATCAATCATCTGATATAGAGGTTAGTTGTAGCGGAGTCATCAACCACTTACAGAAAGGATACAAAGACTACCTAAAATTTAAAAAGGAAAAATATCTCTTCGACCTTGTTTATTTAGACCCTCCCTATGGCTCTAAAATTTATCCGTCAGTGCTAAGGGAGCTTTTAGAAAACAATTGGGTCAAAAAAAGCGCATTAGTAATTTGTGAACATGCTTCATCAATAGGCCTAGATGTGCCTCATCCATGGATTGAAGAAGATAGAAGAATCTATGGAAGCAGTGCCTTGTTGATTCTCAGCCCCCCATCGACCCATCTCGTCGATACTGATTCCATGCTGAAACGAAGAGGCCCAGAATGGTTATAGGGACTAAGCCCATAACAATTCCAAGAAGCAGTGGTTCAATCATTTACTCGCATTAGCTAAAACTATTAAGCACAATTGTTTCATGAATCAGAAGTCTCTGTGACGGATCCGTCATCAACTGCTGCCAGCCAAAAAGAAAACGACATCAGATCTATGCTTAAAAAAGGCATATCAATCTGCCTCGGGATAGCTTCACTAGTTGTTGGGTTATGGCTTTTTGGAATATTTGACAGTGACCCATACGTAAAGACCACTCTTGCGCTTCAAGGATCCATGGAGACAGGTGAAAAGCTCTTTAGAGTCAATTGTGTAGGTTGCCATGGCATCTCCGCTCAAGGGCTGTTAGGACCAGACCTCCATGAAGTCAGCTTGCATTTAAGTGAAAAGGAAATAATCAACCAAGTCATACAAGGAAAAACTCCCCCAATGCCACGCTTCCAAATGGAACCTCAACAAATGTCAGACTTATTGGTTTATTTACACTCTCTTAATTAACAGTGAGGGGTAGGGAGGTGCGGCAAGAAACAAAAATAATTCTTGTAGAGCCTTCTGGGCCTTTAAATATAGGCAGTGTGGCTAGACTCTGTGAAAATTTTGGCATAAAAGAGCTACGATTAGTAGCCCCTAGATGTAACTCTAAAGATAAAGAAGCCATCAAGATGGCCGTCAGAGGAAGAAGATTACTTGAAAATGCACCAACGTATTCTTGCCTTCTCGATGCAATATCAGATTGCCAGCGTGTAATTGCTACATGTGGCCGAATTGATCATGGATCAATACCATTATGCCCTCCAGAAGAAGCTCTTACCTGGGGTCTGGATACAAGAGATGAATCTCCTATTGCTTTAGTTTTCGGGAGAGAAGACCGAGGTCTCACTAATAAAGAACTACAGCTTGCCCAAAAAGTATTAACACTAAAAACCATAACTAACTATCAATCAATCAATCTCTCTCATGCAGTAGCAATTGTTCTACATGAATTAGAACGGATTGAGGCAAAAAGCTTAATTCCCGAAACAAAAAAAGTACACTTTAATGACCCTGCATACCCTATAGAAATATATAATTGTCTAAATGATGCAGAAGCCCTTCTACTTGAAATTGGATTTTTATATGAACATACAGCAAAAGCTCGTATGTCAAAAATAAGTGCATTGCTTCAAAGAGCTGAGGTTCGACCAGAAGAGATTGCTTTAATCAGAGGTATTTTTCGGCAAATGCGCTGGGCCATGAGAAATCGAAACTCGTAGCCTCAGTCGAACTAAACATCTTTAAAACACTTGAAAAGAAATCGCGCCTCACGAAAAGACTCAACATTCACTCGCCCCTTAAAGCTTTGTACCCAACTAGCCTTATTGGGCCTAGGGCTTGGTGTAATAGTCGGCTCTACAATAAGGACTATTGCACTTCAAGAGAAAGATAGCCAATTAATTTCATTAAGCTGGTTTTCACGTAATCAGATATCTTTTCCATCAATTTTTAAATTCGAAGCTATTAATTCTCAAACAAGAGAAAAGAAAATCTTAAAACCAAATCCGTCCCTAAGAAAAACAGAAATAAGCTCTTTAAGTCAGCGGTGGAGAAAACTTGCCAGCAGTGAAAGAGATCTAGAGGCCAGCGGATTCATAATTTTTCTAGATGATAAAAGATTTGCACAGCTATCACCTAATACAGAACTTCCTGCAGCCAGCACAATCAAGATACCGATTTTACTTGTAGCCCTAAAAATGATTGATAAAGGTCAATTAAATTGGAATGAAAAATTGGAATTAAACAAAAGTGTGCTTGGAAGTGGCGCAGGATGGATGGCATACCAACCCCTTGGGAAATTTTTTCCAATACATGAAGTTGCAACTGAAATGATTAGAGTTAGCGACAACACAGCCACAAATCTTCTCATTCAACGAATCGGTGGCATTCAAATTCTTAATCAGCAGTTCAACGAGTTAGGGCTTTATTCAACTGAGGTAAAGAACTTGCTCCCAGACTTAGAAGGAACAAATACTACTAGCGTCAAAGATCTAACACGCGCACTCGCGATCGTTGATGGAGGGGAGGTTCTGAAACCACGAACACGTGATTTATTTAGAGAAGTCATGGGTACATCTAGAACTAACCAATTACTTCCAGGAGGTCTTCTAAGGGGGCTAGGAATTGAGAAAAAAGAAATTGACTACCAACTACTACTAAAGGGTTATAGGGTCTACAACAAAACAGGTGATATCGGAATCACATACGCAGATGCAGGTCTAATCCAAATGCCTGACACCTCCAGAGCTGTCGCAGGGTTCATTGTCAAAGGACCTTTCAATGACCCCCGGTCTCCAGAACTGATTAGGAAAATGGCAGCAGCAATGGTCCCTTTCCTTAACGGAAAAAGCTCAAAGACAATACAGGACTAACTTCTTCCCTTCATTGAATCCCTTGGCCACTGTGATCAAAGTTCTCCCACCAGGGAGTAGTTACTTCATTCCATTAAGAGAATGGGGATATATCAGTTTATGAAAAGCTTTAACCAATTACCACAAAAATAAAATTTCAGAGGGAATGGTCTCTTGCAATCAGAGTAATAATGATCCTTTAAAAAACCAAAAGTGACTCCAGCAACAGAGATATTAGGAGCCACTGGCGAACTTATGTCTTACCATAAAACCAGAAAAAAATTTTTCATTGAGACACTAATCCCATTAACTTTGCCAAGCAAATTCCATTTTTTGATAGCTCTAAAAACTCTTCTTATGAAACAATCCAAAACAACATCTAAATTCAACTCGTGAGTTCACCCACGAAGCGCAGGGACTTTCCCTTCACTGCAGTGATTGGGCAAGAAGAGATGAAGCTGGCCCTTCTGCTCAATGTCATAGATCCCCGGATTGGGGGGGTAATGATCATGGGAGATCGTGGTACCGGAAAATCAACAACAATCCGTGCACTAGCAGACTTACTCCCAGACCTTGATGTAGTAGCTGGAGACCCATATAACAGCTCCCCAATTGATCCAGACCTTCAAAGCAGTGAAGTTCGCGAGCTTATAGAAAATGGTGAAAGTCCTACCACTGAAGAGAAGCAAGTCCCAATGGTTGATTTACCACTTGGTGCGACTGAGGATCGTCTTTGTGGAACTATTGACATCGAAAAAGCCTTGAGCGATGGAGTAAGAGCCTTTGAACCAGGACTACTAGCCAAAGCAAATAGAGGATTGCTTTACGTTGATGAAGTCAACCTTCTTGATGATCATCTTGTAGATGTTCTACTAGATTCTGCTGCTTCTGGATGGAATACTGTTGAGCGAGAGGGTATTTCAGTAAGGCATCCAGCAAGGTTTGTACTTATTGGCTCTGGGAACCCTGAGGAAGGAGAGCTTCGCCCTCAACTACTAGACCGTTTTGGGATGAGCGTCGAAGTTCGAACCGTTAGGAATCCTGAACTAAGAGTTCAAGTTGTAGACCAGCGCACAGCCTTTGATAGTGATCCAGACTCCTTTGCTATAGCAACTAAAGAGAAGCAAGATGCACTACAAAAGAAGGTGGTTGCAGCACAAGAAATCCTCCAAGAAGTCAATATTGACGATGATCTACGCCTACGAATATCTGCAGTATGTGGAGAGTTAGATGTAGATGGACTACGTGGAGATATTGTCACAAATAGAGCTGCTAGAGCATTAGCAGCATTTGAGAATAGGAAAGAAGTCTCTGAAGAAGATGTCGCGCGAGTAATTTCATGCTCTTTAAGACATAGACTTCGAAAAGACCCTTTAGAGCAAGTTGATTCAGGGGATCGAGTAATTAAAGCGTTTTGTAAGATCTTCGAAAGAAACGAAGACACTAATCCGAATGAGTTCGAACTTGCTCTAGCGGAGTAAGCATTGCGTATCCTCGGTATAGATCCAGGACTTGCAAGAGTTGGCTATGGAATAGTCGAAGCAAGTGTGAATAAAAAACAAATGTTGGATTGCGGAATTATATCTACTAATCCTCAACAAACAGAAGGAGAAAGGATGGTTGAAATAGCGCATGACCTTAGAAAACTAATACGTAAATGGGAACCATCATTAGCTGTTGTAGAAAAATTCTTCTTCTATCGTTCAAGTACAACTATTAGTGTTGTGCAAGCAAGAGGTGTGGTAATTATGACTCTCACACGATTTCAAATTCCCATTTTGGAATTTCCTCCAATGCAAATTAAACTTGCTGTTGCAGGATCAGGCAAAGCCAATAAAGATGATGTATTAATTGCAGTCATGCGTGAACTCAATTTAATTAAGCCACCTCGTCCCGATGATGCAGCGGATGCTTTAGCAATAGCTCTTACTGGTTGGTACCAAGCAGGAAATGGCTCATGAAGATAAAAACCTACTCCAGTAATTTTTCTCTTTTATTAGAACAACATGGTTGATAACAGCTTAAAAAAAATATATCGAGCTAATTTCATGAAAATACGACAAAAAGCTCTGCCTCTAGTAGAAGAAGCGATCATACAAGGAGTCAATAAAGAGATAGAGAAGCTCCTAAGCATTAAAAAACTTCAAGGCTATTTAGGGCTTTACTGGCCTTTAAAAAATGAAATTGATCTAAGAGATTTAAAAGTAAATTACAAGATCCCAATAGCACTGCCAGCTAGCAATAAAGAAGGTCATCTGACCTACCACCCCTGGGAGAACAGCCCTCTAAAGAAAGATTTTCATGGAATACCTGCTCCACTAGACCAACCAATACTTAAGGCGAAGGACCTAGGTCTATTAATTGTTCCTGCTCTTGCTATTGATCAAGACGGCTATCGTCTTGGCTATGGAGGTGGCTTCTTTGACCGTCTTAGAGCAAAAGCAGATTGGCATTCAATCCCAGCAGTAGTAGTTTTACCAAAAGCTTGTGTTTCCCAAGACTCTTTACCAAAAGATTCTTGGGATATTCCTTTTGATGGCTGGATAAATGAAGATGGCTATTTCGGCCCCATACTTAATAGACACCCTTAGAGCCTAATGATTTGAAAAACTCCAAAATTTCTTGAATAATTGGATTACTAGTTAGGCTGCTCTCAAATGAATAGCAAAACAGATATTCATGACTAAGGCCTCCACTCCCTCCTGCATCGAAAACTATGGCAGTGAATCTTTAAATGAAATGATTAAAAAGCTAAAAGCCACTTCTGACTCACGAAGACGATATGAATACGTACTGTGGTTAGCCAAAAAGCTACCTACCCTTGCAGAAGAATTAAGAATAGATGCACTTAAAGTCAAAGGATGCATTTCACAAGTGTTTGTACTTGGGCAGTTAGTAGAAGGAAAGCTTGAATGGCAGGGCTATTCAGATGCTCTAATCACTAGAGGATTACTAGCTTTTCTTATTCAAGGGCTAAGCGACCTCACTCCGGGAGAGGTTTTAGCCGTAGATACTAGTTTTATTGCTGCAACTGGACTTCAGAGCAGCCTTACGCCATCGAGAGCCAATGGATTCCTAAACATTTTCCTGGCAATGCGAGCTCAAGCAAAAGCACATTCAATGAATATCTAAAAAGTTCTCCACCGCTGAATAGAGTCACTTACGAATACAACCCGATTGGTTAATTTAAAATGGGGAAAAAGATTGGGATAGGTCTACTAGGACTTGGAACGGTAGGTGCAGGTGTCGCAAATATCATTCAGAATCCAAATGGGCGTAATCCTCTAGTAGCAGAAATTGAATTAGTTCGTGTGGCCGTTAGGGATATAAATCGACCTCGTGCTGCTTCGATCTCATCATCTTTACTAACTCAAAATCCTTTAGAAGTTGTAGATGACCCATCTGTAGATGTTGTAGTTGAAGTAATGGGTGGAATAGAGCCTGCACGAACATTAATTAAACGAGCCATTGCGGCTGGAAAATCAGTAGTAACAGCCAACAAAGCTGTTATTGCTCGTCATGGGGAAGAAATTTCTGCTGCTGCAAATGCAGCAGGTGTTTATGTATTAATTGAAGCCGCAGTTGGAGGAGGGATCCCAATCATTGAACCCCTCAAGCAATCTCTTGGAGGCAACAAGATCAACAAAGTAAGTGGAATTATTAATGGAACCACAAACTTCATTCTCAGCCGAATCACAAAAGAAGGAGCTTCTTACAGCGATGTACTAAAAGAAGCCCAAAAACTTGGATACGCTGAATCAGACCCCGCAGCAGATGTTGAAGGTTTTGATGCTGCTGACAAGATTGCAATATTAAGTGGATTGGCCTTTGGGGGACCAATAAACCGTGAAAGTATCCCTGTACAAGGAATATCTGGTTTAAATAATTTAGATGTTGATTATGCTAAAAAATTGGGCTATGGAGTAAAACTTCTTGCAGTAGCAGAGCGACTAGAAAAACAAAATATTGACCTTAAATCAATTCCTTTAGCTGTTTGGGTGCAACCTACGCTTGTACCAGAAGATCATCCTTTGGCGGGTGTTAATGGAGTAAATAATGCGATTTTGGTGGAAGGTGATCCAATAGGAAAAGTCATGTTTTATGGTCCTGGAGCAGGTGCTGGGCCTACTGCATCAGCGGTTGTAGCAGATATACTAAATATTGCTGGTATACGAACAATTGAAACCACTACCAATCATCTTGATCCTCTACTAGCAGCAAATCGCTGGAGAAATTGTCATGTCGTAGAACCGAGCGACATCATTCAAAAGCATTACCTACGTCTAAGGACAGAGGACAGTCCCGGGGTAATTGGGCGCATCGGTAGTGTATTTGGCAGCAATGGAGTCTCAATTCAATCAATTGTCCAATTCGATTCAAATGAAGCAGGTGCTGAGATTGTTGTTATTACTCATGAAGTAAAGAAAGGGCAAATAACATCTTCTCTTAATTCAATAAAAACTCTCGCAGGTGTCAAAGGGCTATCAGCCGAAATGGTTTGCATATAAAACACAAATCACAAAAAAGATAGAGCCAACCCAAAGTCTTTGGAACTCTAAAAGGTCTATAGACGCTGACTTGTACTTCTCTTAATTGACACTTAACGCTTACATAGCTCTAGAAGGAGATTTTTCTCCACAAGATGACCGAAAGTTATGATTTTTCATCAAGGTGATTGTGTTCAATTGACAAGTGTTGAAGGAAGTTTTCAAGTAATAGGAATAGATGATAAGCACAACAAATGCTGGTTAAGACGTTGGCCTATGCTCCCGAAAGGCTCGCCAGTTTTTGAAATATCAATACAACAAATCTGTCAATCCTGCAAAAAATCCTGAGAAGATCTTTTGCAACTCCACAAAATCTCTTCGAGATCCTTTCAATTTGCCTAAGCCAGGCCTAAAAAATCTAAATGTCCTAGCTGGTTTGTTTGCATTCATATGCATTCTTTTTAGTCAAACTGCCTGCAAGCCAAATCGCCTTAGAGAAAGAATAATTGTTGCAAGCGCAGGTAAAATCACCTCTCTAGATCCCGCACAAGCAAATACTTTCCATGCTCTCCAGCTTATAAGTGCTTTGGGCGATACGCTCTACAAAGTTGATATTAATGGGAACCTCATTCCAAGCCTAGCTAGCAGAATGCCTGAAATAAGTGAAGAAGGACTAACCATTTCTATCCATCTCAGAAAAGATGTTCTTTTTCACGATGGGACCCAGTTCAATTCAGAGGCAATGGCCTTCAGTATTAAACGCTTCATGAGAATAGGCACTCTAAGTTATGTGATGGGTGGACGAATATCGTCTATAGAAACTCCAGATCCATACTTAATTCGACTAAGGCTTACAAGGCCCTCAAGCTCACTTCGAGGATTGTTATCTTCTATCAACCTAACACCCCTATCTCCAAAAGCATATGCAAATCATAAAGATAAGTTCCTCAATGACAACTTCGTAGGAACAGGACCCTACCAACTAAAAAGTTTCAGACAACAACAACAACGTCTGGAACCATTCGAAGGCTATTGGAACAAGCTTCCTGAAAACTCAGGAATAGATTTCATCAGTTTAAAGAGTTCAACATCGCTTTATGGAGCTCTTCGAAGTGGCGAGATAGATGTTCTATTATCCAACTCTATAGATGAAGATCAGCGCATATCATTAAACAAAATGTCGGAAGAAGGTTATTTAAATAAAGGGGAAGGTGCTCCTATTGAAATTGGATTTGTTACCTTTAAAAGTAATGCTTCCCCACTTAATAGTCAAAACCTAAGGAAAGCCCTTTTACATAGTTTAGATAGAGAGGCAATCAGTGAAAGAGTTAGCTATGGACTTAGAGAACCCTTGAGAGGGTTAGTCCCACCAAACTTGAAACCAAAAAAGAACTCGCCTTGGCCAAGTTATAACCCAAAGTTTGCGAAAGACCTTTTCAAAAAAGAGGGTTACTGTGGAAAGAAAAAGCTTGAACTCCCATTAACTTTCAGGTCAAATGTTCCAGCCGACAAGTTGATGGCACTTACTTGGCAGGCCCAAGTGAATCAGGACCTCTCTGATTGCCTAAAGATCCATTTAAATAGTGTTGAATCAACAACGATTTACCGTCAACTGGGAGAAGGAGCTTTCCAAGCGGTAATTCTTGATTGGCGAGGCACTTATCCTGATCCAGAGGCATACCTCTCTCCCTTGCTTAGCTGCAACAAAAGCAAGGGAACCATTTGTGAAGAAGGAGAAGCTGTAATGAGTGGAAGTTTCTGGACGACACCTTCACTAGAAAATGCATTAAAGAGAAGTGATGTACTTACAGGCGCAAATCGAGTCCAAAAACTCACCGAAATTGAAGAAATTGCAGCAAATGGTGCAGCTTATTTACCCTTTTGGATTGTAAAACCTAGAGCTTGGACTCAAGTCCATTTAGCAAAGCCTGAATTCGATGGAAATGGGCAAGTCTTAATTGAGCGTCTTAGATCAATTAAACAATGAACAGAGGGAGAGCACTACTTCAGTACTGCGCAACCAGATTGGCATTAGCTCCACTCATGTTGTGGCTAATAGCTAGCATGGTTTTTATATTGTTGAGAATCGCTCCAGGCGACCCAGTAGATGCAGTTCTTGGGAGCCGTGCTAGCGAAGTAGCTCAAGCAGCTCTAAGAGCAAAACTTGGGTTAGATCAACCACTATTTAATCAATATCTAGATTTTATTAATAACTTAAGCCATGGGGATTTAGGTAATGCGCTAGTCAATCAAGAACCTGTAAGAGAAATAATCCAGCAGGCTTTACCTGCGAGCCTTGAGCTTGGAATTAGTGCTCTAATTTTAGCTGCCACAATAGGCATCGGTATTGGGTTTAGTGGAATCTCCAGAAAAGGCAGCAAGGTCGACTTGGCTGGACGCTTATACGGGATAAGCACCTACGCATTACCTCCATTCTGGGCCGCAATGCTTGTGCAATTATTTTTTGCAGTAATCCTAGGATGGCTTCCTGTTGGAGGACGTTTCCCTCCAAGCATGCTCCAACCAGAGGGAACTGGATTTTTAATTTTTGATAGTCTTGCAAAACAAAACTGGTCAGCACTCAAAGGCGCCATCAGACATTTAATACTTCCTGCTACAACACTTGGAATACTTCTAAGCGGGATTTTCAGCCGTGCCTTAAGAATCAACTTGGCCCGAATATTAGAATCAGATCATATAGAAGCTGCAAGAAGTAGAGGAATTAATGAAACTCAAGTGCTGTTAAAACACGCACTGCCAAATGCTCTACTACCAGTTCTAACAATTGCAGGAATCACAGTAGCTTCTCTGATTGGAGGAGCACTACTAATTGAAATAACCTTCTCATGGCCTGGAATAGCAATGAGGCTAAAAGAAGCAATAGATCAAAGAGATTACCCAGTAGTTCAAGGTATTGTTGTTGTTGTCGCTGGATTAGTAGTTCTTGTAAGCATAATTGTAGATATCTTAGTTGCAGCTATTGATCCTAGAATCCGCTATTAATTCTTCAAAAGACTATCAACAATAGATCTATCTAAAAGATGAAAAGTCAAGCCATCCTTCTTTTGGTTTATTCCTACATCTAAAGCCTTACCAAGTTCAAAATTCTCTAAAAATCTAATTATTTGGGTTCCCAATAATCCTTGTACCATAAGAGGGCGAACTCCCACAAAAGCTTCACCAAGTTGGAGTAAATCATCTCCACTAGCATTCTTTGCCTGACCTTCTACTCTTATTGGTGAGAAATGACTTGCACCTTCTATAAGTAAAATTCGACTTAATAGATTTGGTGATGTTGATAATAGTAAACCAAGTTGTTCAGTTAAAGCTGGTGTAATTAAATCATAAGTCCCACCCATCAAAAAAACAGGGGATATGTTATTTACACTCTCTATAGTTGGCCAGAGCAAGCTACCAAAACTATTAATTGCAACTATGGCCTCGAGCTGGGGAAGTCTTTGAACAGGCTGCAATTGCACATCAACCATCTGACACTGCAAAAGCTGTGAAATGTTTGTCAATGAAAGTGCATCGAGAGCTTGTCTACACCTTTTCTCTAAGTCTGGTTCAGGAGTAGCTCCAGAAGCTAAAAAAGCTGTTAAAGCGCCAAGCGAGTGTCCCATTAGTACAAGCTTTTCAGCAGACACTTCTAAGTCCCCTTGCTTTTTCGCCTCAATGACAGAAAAAAGATCTGCCAAACGATCAGGAAGTACTTCGGCACCGGGTGCTAGTCGTCGACCCTCTAAAAGTTCTTGAACAGCCTTTGCATCACTGCCTGGGTGCTCAAGGAGAACAACAGGCCACCCCTTCCTACTAAGGCGGCGAGCAAGCCAGCGAAAATGATCAGGCGTACCTCCCCAACCCGGCATAAAAACAATCCAACTCGATCTTTGGGGTGAAGCAATATCAGGCCTCCAAATTTCAAGTTTTAAAGGGTCCTCACGGTGATCTACCTCTAAAGCCTTCTGAATTGAAAAGGGTTCTTTATATACCTCAACGACCTTCTGAAGAGATTTAGGTTTCAGGGGTTTCGATGGTAAGCGGCCTATATCAAAAACGAGCTTTTGCTGACTTTTTAGCTCGTTACGCCATCGATTAGCAGCCTGTAAAAAGGCATCTAAATCAAGATAAATATTTTTGCCTGGAAGAGCCTCAAGAAGATCAATTGTCGTCACCTGAGGCTGACTTTCAAGTAGGGACTCAAGTGTATTAAAAACTCGTTTACCACTCCTATCATCATCCAAACGAACAAGGTCACTAAGCTCATCAAGAAGTTGACGACCAACCCAACTTCGCAAAATCTGACGAGCCATGCTCTTGTTTTTAATAAGAGGAGCTTTAAGAATTTTTGCCAAGCCAGCCTGGCTTTCAAGATCAAGAAGATTTAACCATGACGAAAGATCTGTATCTTGACCTCCATTTTGAGCCCATTCTGATAATTCCCTAATGGAATTAGGGATTGATATTCCATCCACCCAATCACTTAATTCATTCACAGGGATAGGAATAGACATATCTTCGAAATGAACTTCAAGCCTTTCAGCAGCCTTAAAGGAATTGTTTCCAAAGCTGCAAAACATCAGACTGGTTAACAACCCAATCAAAATTGGTTTTCCTATTGAGCGTCCTGAATACAACCCCAAATTTCTATTTCTGGTGGAACCAGTTTCCCTCGCCACTGCGCATTATTGCGAAAATTCGCTTGTTGGCATCAATAGGAGCTGGTGGAGTTATCTATTTAACTCCTCTAGTGTTCAACCAAATAGCACTTTCAGCTACACAAATTGGAAGCGGGCTTGCAATTGCTGCTTTTGTAGGAACTCTTTCACGTCTAATAACAGGAGGTTTACTCGATCGCGGCGTCTATAGTTCATTAACCATCAAGTGGGCAGCCATAGTTGCCATTGCTTCTGATTTCTTTCTCTTTAATGCACAAAATTTCAATGCGTTTGTAGTAGGTCAAATTGTTCTAGGCATAGCCGCAGGAATTTATTGGCCTGGTGTAGAGCTTGCTGTTCCTGCCAGCTGTGGGAAATTCCCCTCCAGTAAAGGGTTTGCTCTTGTACGCAGTGCTGACGCATTAGGGACAAGTATTGGAGCACTTCTTGGCTCTTTAGCTGCACTAATAAGCGCTATTCGTATGGTCTATTTATTAGATACATGCTGCATGATCCTACTTCTACTCTTATTAACAAAAAACTCTCAAAAAGACAAAAGAGCAGAAGCAATTAAAGAGCTTGAACAGAGTCAATTAATCAATAAAGAAAATTTCGCAGACAAAGAGGGCAAATGGTTGCATCAACTTTTTCCAATACTCGTGTTAAGCCTTCTTGCGACAGCCATCTTCACACTTCTACAAAGTGCACTCCCTCTTGATCTAGTCAAAGGAGGCATATCTAGACCTCCCGTTAGTGAGGCTCAGAGCGGTGCAATTCTTGCTCTCCAGCTTTGCTTGCTAGTCCTATTTCAATGGCCTATCGGGCGATGGCTGTCAGAAAAAAGTAAGAAGTTTTCTCTTAGAATAAGTTTTTCATGCTTTGCTTTTGGCTGCCTATTACTAGGTCTTTCAGCGATTTTTACTAAGGGCATAATCTTAGTGTTAATTTCTCAACTTCCCTTAGCATTTGCATTAGCAGCCTTTCTACCAACGGCAACTGAAGCAGTAATACAAACACCACCCATTGATCATAGAGGAATAGCAATGGCTTTGTTCTCACAATGCTTTGCTATTAGCGCGCTAATAGCTCCAATCCTATCTGGTTTAATTATCGATATGCAAGGGAATGGGATACTGGTCTGGCTAACAATGAGTATTGCCTGCTTAATAATGTTGCCATTAACAAAAAAAGTAAAAACAAAGTCAATTAACAATTATTTTGAAGCATAGATAAAAATATAAATCATATGCCACAAGGCTTAAAAGAAAAAATTTAGATCAGAAAATTATTGATCTATTATTCTAATGTCAACTAAAATTCCTTCTTTTTCTAATTCCATTAAACGACGTTCTCTCAAGAAAAGAAACAATGGAGCAGCAAATGCAAACGCAATGGTAAAGGTGCTTAGTAAAACAATCCACAGATTCTTCATCTTCAACCTACGAGCCTCAGTTACAATCCAAATGATTATTGCGCTAGCACCAACCATCAAGTCCCTAGACAAAGATTCAGCTGCAGGATTTATATTAGCAAGTAAAATAAATTTATTTATGTCAAACCCTGGGCCATAAGTTTGAGCAAACTCAATATTTGAAAGAGTAGGCAGAATAGCTCCCAAAATAGCCAAGGAAAAATAGACGAAGCTAATCAATCTTCTTGAAGAAGGCATCTTTAAAAAATTTTTTTTGGGCCCCCTTAAGGAGCTGTCTAACTACAAGTTACAATAAAAAGTATAATTTCACCAGTTAATTTTTGGAGTTACTTCAGAGCAAAAGTCTGCCGCCAATCCCAAAACTTAAGCTAGCAGTTGTTGGTCACGTAGAATGGGTAAGTTTCCTGTCTGTCGACAAATGTCCGAGGGAGGGGACGATATCTCACGGCAAAATATATCTAGAAGAGCCAGCTGGAGGAGGTGCAGTATCAGCAGTAAAGCTAGCAAAGTTAATAGGAGAACCTGTAGATTTTTTTACTGCTCTTGGTAATGATCTAACAGGTAAAAAGTGCTTCAAAAAACTCAGTCAGCTTGGTCTAAATCTCAATGTTGCATGGAAAGATGAACCCACAAGAAAAGCTATAAGTATGATTAACCGAAAAGGAGAAAGAGCCATTACTGTTATAGGAGATCGACTTCAACCTTCCAAAAAAGATAAGCTTCCTTGGCAGAAAATGAATAAATATGATGGAGTTTTTTTAACTGCTGTAGGTTCAGATGCATTAAGTGATTGCAGAGAAGCAAATGTTTTAGTAGCTACACCTCGCCTTGGCCTGGGTGCATTGGAAGAAAAGAATATTAAGCTCGACGCAATAATTGGAAGTTCATTAGACCCAGACGAAAATATGGAAGGACTATCAATAAAACCTGCTCCACGCATACTTATCACAACTAAAGGTTCATTAGGAGGAGAATCATGGCCAGGGGGGCCATTCAAAGCTTTTAAACTCAATTCGCCACTTGTTGACACCTATGGATGCGGAGACAACTTTGCGGCAGGAGTAACCGCTGGGCTTGCAGCAGGCTGGAGCATTCAGCAGGCAATTAGCCTTGGATCGCAATGTGGGGCAGAGTGTGCAACTCACCTAGGTCCTTACGATCATTGATTTTATGCTAAAAATATCTATAAAAAGAATGGGCAATACCTTTCATAAGGCTGACTCTCACATTGCCAAATAGAATTAGAGCACAATGAAAAAGAAACTAGAAACAACAAAAAAAAGCCTTACTTACCAAGTAATATTTTTTGGCTTCACTCTGACAATACTTCTTTTCGACTCCATTTTTATACTTCTTTCTGCCCTCCAAAAAGGGATTTTAAAAAAGGAAGTCCTATCAAAAAAATCGAATCTTGGTTTTGACTTTAAAATAATTATCAAGTAATCACAAACCAAGACTGAAATGCACTGCAAAAAAGTAATTAGCAAGTATTAATACTAGTCAATCCTAGTTTTAGGTTCAGAATAAGTATCAAAAGATAAAACATATAAAAAATCCATAGAGAAATAGAACTTGATAAGTCTAAGGGATCTTGCTTTACTAGGCATATCATGACCCATACGAAAATGAGTTTATTACTTATCATATTAATCAGTACAATTTTGATATTTCTTATTTTATTTCTCAACATTAAGGAAAGGGAACGTCATCGCCAATCAAGCCTTGTTACAAGGTTCAGAAAAAAGTTTAAAAGTGAAGCTCATTTAAGAGAAAAGCCAAAAGAAGAGTTTCTAGAATCCCTTATGGCCGATCCAGAAAGAAATATTCAAATCGGCCTTTGGGACAAAGAGAATGAACTAAGAGAAAAGGCCGATATCCATAAAGCAAGGTTGATTAAATATGGTTATTCAACCATGAATGGAGAAACATTTTACATGGAATCAAAGGGGGTTGTTTATAGGTACAACACTGAAGGAAAGAAGATATATATATAAAAGATCTAGGATTAAGAATAATCTAATCTCTTATTCCTCGAAGCCTTTTACGCCAGGAGATCGGTCAACTAGAAATCCTTATAGAATCTATTTAGAATTTCTAGCTCTGATTTTATTATTTGCTTGCATACTAAACTTCAAAGCAAAAGATCAAAGATTTTAGCTAATAAGTCTTTTTATACTAAAGGCAAAGTATTAGAAAAGCCTTTGAGAAAACAAAGAGGAAAAAGGAAAGGAATTAAGACATAGTGGAAGCCTTAAACCTAGAAGGGTAAAATTTTTTCACAAAAAATCAATAATGAACACTAAGTTAATCAATCAAAAAATCCATTCGAAGCCAAAAATAATCCTAGAAGGATGATAGGACCGATCCCAAAGACAAATAAAACTAACTTAGCATTTCCTGGTTTTATTTCAGGCTCAAGTGACTTTGATTTCGACTTGATCTTTGTTCTTTGTTGTGATTTTCTTTTTGCCATGCTCAAATAAAAATCCAGACTAATAATGAAACTTCTCTATCAAGGTTCAATATTTTATTATGGAGATTTGATAAAACTCCATAATAAAAGCCTTCAAACCTCAAATTCAATGTCTATCTTTTCTATGACATATTACTGAATCTTCTACAGAGTCATTTTAATGCCACTAATTAATGTAAGTGTCTCCTCACCTGAAGTCCCAAATCAAGAAGACTTTCTAAAGGCACTATCCTTAAAGTTATCCAAATTAACTGGAAAGCCTGAACGATATGTCATGACAGTTCTTCAAACTAATGTTCCTATGACATTTGGAGGGAGTGAAGGTCCATGCTGCTATGTAGAGGTTAAGTCAATCGGTGGCCTAGAACCAAAGCAAATGAGTAATGAATTTTGTCAGCTAATTCAAATGATGACTGGAATCTCAGGAGATAGAATCTATATAAGCTTTGAAGATATTGCACCCAATCTTTGGGGGTTTAATGGACAAACTTTTGGCTAGTGTAATAGACTAATCAAGTCTTTAGATGTTCTAAAGACTTGATTTTCTAGAAATATTTAAAAACTTTAGTACAAAATAAATTTTCAAGCCAAAAGTGACGGAAGGTGAGTTTTTTCTTCATTATTTTTATATTCAAAACTGGTTTGGATTAGAATTGGTATTATCCCAAGCCTATTAGCATCAAGAAAAATGAGTACTAAAGAAACATCGAAAATTCAAATCTATCCTTTATTTGCAGCAATTAGTAGCGCAAGTCTATTACTTATTTCCATTTCTCTTCTCCCCATAGCTCAATGGGCAAAGACACAAAATGATTGTATTGACAAGACTTTTCGTACAGATGGCACAAATAATGCTGGCGTACCTTCCAAAGTATGGAGCTGCAATGGAGGAGGTGATTAAGATGCTAGAAATAAGCAATCAAGAATATTATTTCTTCTTCGAAAGAAACTACATATCTCCCCTTAACTTCTCATTTACAATGATTAGTGGTTAGCATTACTTGTAGTAAGTTCTCCCTTTGACGAGTAGTGAAGTCATAAAACATTCTTTAACCTCCAACTAAGTCATATTGCGTTGAAGTTGATTCAGCAGAATCCATGTTCAATTGTCTTATGACAAACAGGAAGGCCAAACAACCCAAATAAAACCTGCAAGCCAATATTTCTTCCGACTACGTTGCTAGAAATATCCCACCCTCAAATCTGAAATAGGTTCAAAACGGCTGCATCTCACATCAAGGAAGCAAAGATCTTATTTCGAGGAATCTCTTTCAATATCGTTTTTTTTTGCCTTGCTCTTAGAGCTCTGCAATGATCACAGCACGTTAACCAATAGACTTAAAAGCCGCTTATATACAAAAGAGCAAAGCAAATAAGAAGGCCAATTTTAAGGTTACAATTCAATCATGGTTCTTAGCATCGAAGAAAACACTTGATATAACAGGGGAATGAAGGTCTGGGGAAAAAATAACTTTGCTATTCAGAGCCAATTAGCGTTGCATTGCGCAAAAAAAAATCAACACCTTTTTTGCGATTAGGTGAAAAGAGCAGCAAAATAGCGTTGTACTTCCCAACCAAGTCCTTGAACGCCAGCAACAACATCGAAATTATCGACGATGGGCCTGAAGGTCTCGATGCTGTCCCTGAGTCAATAGAGAGCGCCATACAAGATGGCATCGATTTAAACGGATCTCCTTTACCAAAGGAGATGGTTGGCTTCTACAAAGAGGTAATGCAGAAAGAAGCTGAGAGAATCTGCCGTGTTCGAGTAGCCATGCGAAAAAAAATTATCGCTACTGGATCAAAACATTTTGATCAGGAGACTATGAATCAACGACTCTTGGATGCAGGCTGGGAAGGTTTAAAAGCTGCAGAAATCGCGTACTTTTTTAGCTAGGGTAATGATAATCTCAATCCTCATCATAAGCTCTTGTGCCTATTAAGGAATCCAATGTCTTTGTGTTTCTCAAAAGAAGGACGAAAGAAATACTTTCTCATCAATTTTGAATCTATTTAAATTAGACTATGGTCGATGGAAGTAATCCTCAAGGAACAACCCATGAAATAATTTTACAGCATTTTCTATTGGGAATAATTCTTTTTTTTGAAGCTTTAATTCTAATATTAAATATAATAATACCTAGTCCAAAAAGGTTTAAAACTTCTTTGGACAACCAAAACAACAAAAAACAATTATTTCTATCAGAGAAGAGTGATGCTGAGCTAAGAGCTGTTTTAAAGAATGTTGATGCGATTTCGACCCTAAACAAAGCCCAATTAACAAATTTGATCCTTTCCAATCAAAAAGCCTTAGAGAATTTAAAATTAGAAGAGAGAAAAAAATATCTAACGGGAATGACAAATCAAGAAATACGTTCTCTATTGAAAGGAGTAACTGGGGTCTCACGACTTAGAAAGTCCGAGCTTGTTGAAATGGTTATGAATCAAGATAGAATCAAAAAGTCTAATGTTCAATAATCTTATCCTAATCAAAAGCCAATCAAGTATCTAGACGGTCACCCTAAATATAGGAATTATTTTTGTATATCTTTTTTAAGGCCTTCTTGCCAACCAATATGAATGAATTAAATCTAACCTCTTTCCAAGTACTTATCTAATGTCTCCTTAATCTATTCGTTTTAACCACCCGCCCTTAACAGTGAAAACATCCACCTCAGGAAGACTTTCAAGCATTAATTAAATACTTTTCCCAAACATTTATAAAGATATGGATCCTTAGGCTGATAATCAAAAAGATAACTTTGATGTTCCCATAGATTCCAAAAGACTGCCCTATAAGAAGGCAAGTTTAGCGGATTTTTTTCAAGCACTGCCTTCAATAACTGCTGTATCCGAATGAACGACACAAGCCATTGATCTCGGTGCATAATTAATTCCGTAGTAACCGCTACAGAATCGTTCACCTCGCTTCATACTGAGGCGCAGTTTGACCCAAGTCAAGGAACGGGGGCTTGGGCCTTTTCGGAGGCTGCATGATGACTACCCTTCTCTATCGTGGAAATGGCTATGTCCAGCACAAAAAAACCATTACAGATAAGCCAATCAGGCTGACCTATCGTAGAAACACATACACAAAGAGAGTGGACAGACTGGCCTCTAAGCACCCTGTTTTGATCTATCGCGGGCAAATGTACCAAAAATGACTTAGAGCGGCCTTAAAAGGCTTTTCGGGGCTCCAAGGTGCCTAATAGCTCCCTATGTCGGGGCTATTTTTATGAATGATATTTTTACTCTCGTTGACCATAAGGACTTTTTCACACAGAAAAACCAATCAAAATAAATTTATGATTTTCTAAGGGTCTTTAGCTGAGGTCTGAAAGAAATAAATCCATGATTTTAGATAATGGAATCCCAGTTGAAAAAAATCGATATTCTCTGACCTCAAGCAACCTCTTCTAAGCAACAAATGCGCCTTTGCTTTATAAACATGGAGGTCGAGAGAAAACAACTGACTCTTTCACAAAAAAAGCCATAGAAGGCAAACTAGTTGCTTCTATGGCTTAGGAGAAATCTCTATTGAGGTAGTGAAACCCAAGAGAGTGGGGTGAAGACCCTGCTAAAACTTTTTTAGTTCAAGCAAATTAGCGAGTAAAGCGCTCTGATGGGTCATTACCTTTGCGGGCATACCAGTGGAACTGAGATACCTGCACAATTGCAATGACTCCAAAAATCGCTGGGAGCAACTGGAAGCCACCTGAGGGCTTAACCAAACCAAGATCAGATGGGTGTGGTAGTTGAGTAGCGAAATCAATGATGTGGGTTAAATCAATCATTAATAAAAAGGGGGCCTCGTAATAGCCCTGTTTGTGAATCCCGGTATTTATAAACCAGAAGTGCATCAGCAAGGAAGCGTCTGTTGCATCTTGAAAACTGCCTACATAAAAAAAACCTCAAAAAGTCCTTAAAGCTCGATCCTTTTCTGAGTCAAAACAGCTATAAATAGAAGTTTATTGTCGATGTCCAAAAAAAATTCATTCGTTACGCCAAAGGACTAGTCAAAAAGCAATAAGAAATGATTATCTAAAACTACATCGATCGATCTACAAATGAAAAAGACAATAAAACCCTAGGCTTTTGAAAAGCTAGAGCCTTATTGCCTTTCCTTATTGACTTTTTTAAAATATTTCTTATTTGATTTACTTACTTAAGACCTAAAGGGAAAAATATTGTTTCAGGTCCGATCAAAATCACTGATATCCCAACAATGATAGCTAGTACTTGAACTCCAAAAAATTGACGCCAACGATAGGTGAATAAAGTGGAATCTGAGCTAAGTCCCCAACCTTCGGTTGGCTCGTTTGCCTCTCGAGCAAACCAATGAAAGTTTGACACCTGGAAAATTGCGATCAAACCAAATACAAGTGGAACTATGGCAAAGCCACCTGAAGGCTTAACCAGACCAATATCAGAAGGGTGTGGAAGTTGTGTGGCGAAATCTATGACGTGAGTTAAATCAATCATCTAAAAATGAAAAATCGGGGTATTAATAGGCGAGCATCCTATCCCGCATAACAACTTCTGAGAAGATCGTTACAAACTTGATTCTTTTTAGCTGAGAAGAGTGCAAATTCAGATCGAATTTTTGCTGTGAATTCAGCTAAGAAAGACTGCTGTTCAATTGAAATTCAATTTCTTTAGAGAAAAAGCCCTTTAGAAAAAACTATTAGCCGCTTTCCAGCTAAAGCAATTGATTAAATTAACTCGAGTTAATTTCCAGCAAAAAAATAAATAGCAATAATTAAATTAGGCATGGGAATAAGCTTAAACCCCTTAAAAGGGTGAGGAGGATTTCCCTCTTCCTTTCATACAAAGGAAGACTATTATTAAAACTTCAACCTAACCTTAAAACACCTAAGCACCAGTTTAGGCATAATAAAAAAACTTTTCAAGACTTTTCTTCACTAGAAAGCCAGAGTTTCTAAGTACTGCTAAGACTAGATAGAGTCAATAGTTCTTAACTATTGGAATATCTACTTACCTTTAGCAAGAAAGAAAATCTACAAGCTTCTAGTTCATATAAAACAAATATACAATTTAGCTAGCCAGCTAAAAATCTAAAGCAAGCTATAAAAGCCATAGAATTTTGCAAAGAACGTTCATAGTAAAAAATATCTAAGGATAAGGTGAACTCCATAGCTCTCCAAGCTCGCAATCTAGCCGTTAAGCATCTTGAAACTTTGTGGACAGCTTGAGATTGCGTTGCTATTCCTTTAATAGCTATAAGAGGCTCCACAATGGAAAGCAATGTAATTGTTGTACTGCTTTCGTCTATCTTGCTAACCAGTACGGTAAAAGACTCGAATGAATTCATTAAGTACGGGGGATTTGTTGTCGCAATAGCCTGTTTATGTATAACCTTTATGTCGGGAAGCTGATCAAGAGAAATACTTGCACTACTTAATTTGAGCTCAACAATTCGAATGGAGGCCTTAAGTTCACCTCCCTATTTGCTAATAGCCAAGGTAAGAATTTATTTTTTAACCCTAATAACAGGTAAAACTATATTTCCTACAACAAACTACTGAATACTCAGATCAATACCTTTTGTTGACTAGAAATAATATTTTGTTCTAAATGGAAATAAACTAGCAAAAGTATTACCAGCTCTAAGCAGTTTAATCATTTATATTATTGAATTTATTTTATTTTCTAAGATAGCTTTAATAAAAAAAAGCCCCATCGATAAAGATGAGGCTTTTTTTATTAAAGCTATCTATTTGAGAGTATTCAAAGTGAAGTAATTAATTCAGCTTTGAGCTCCGCTAAGTCCAGTTAAGGCCTGGGGAATACGCCTGAAATTAAAGCCCATAGCACGTAATGCATGCCAAAGATGACCTTGAATGTTGAAGAATCCAATCATGTAATGGAAATTGACCAAGTATGCACGTGAAGAGTGACCAAACCACGCACTACTTTGAGGGTCAACAGTATCTACCCAGTATGGAGCTATTCCAAACTGAAGACTTACTGGCTCTCCATAGAACTCTGTTGGATAAACAGTTGTGTTTCCGGCACACCAGAAAGCAACCATAATCCCCATCCAGCCAATTCCTGCCAAAGACCAAGAAAGAACCGCTTCAGCAGATAACAAGCCAGCACCTTTAGAGGTTGTGTATTCACCTACTTGCTTCGTGAAAATATGGAAAACCGATCCTGCACTCATAAAGAATGCTAAGAAAGCGTGACCCATCATTATTTCTTCGAGGCTATCAATAGTTAGGAAGTCAAACTGATGACTCCAAATTACCCCGAAGTCTCCATAACCAGGGAATACAGTTCTTACAGCACCAATAGCTGGATCATAGATTCCATGATATCTAGCCCACTCAACAAACATTACGTTGCCAAGAGCTAGGAAAAGAAGATGATGTCCAAGAATAAAAGTCAGATTATCTGGGTTATCCCATTCCAGTTTGAACCTTTTAGCTTGACGGTGCTCAGGTCTACCTTCAGCAAACAAGCCTGAACTGTCTTGAGTGTCCTCACTAAATGCTAGGGCGTGCAATAAAGCTGCACTTCCATATACGAGGGAAAAGATGCAATGGAAAATAGCGATTGTTGCTACACCTACACCTGTCCATACTCCAGCCTCATCAAAACCAAGGCCCATGGAAGCTAAATGCTGGATAAATACCAGCCCCTGGCTTCCCATTGGTACTGAAGGGTCGTAGCGACCCAACTCCCAAAGGGTAGTTGCCCCAGCACTGAAGGCAATAACTCCTGTATGGCCAACATGCGATGAAATGAATCGGTTAGTCTTGTTAGTAACCCCAGCATTGCCAACCCACCACCCATAGGTGACGTTTGGGTTTCCATAGGTCTGCATGATTTTTAAAAAGGCAAGGCGCAGTCGACCGACACTACAATGAAATGGAGCGCTGCGGCCAAAGCTTTTTAGTATCCGTAAAGGTATGCGGCATAAGGCTATATATACCTTCAAATAAGAGTTTTCCTTCTTGTTGCAATTGAACCAGTCATGGCTTCAATTATTCCTTTGAGTGACTGGGATCAGAAGGAATGGTTAGCCTATTTGCGCAGACATGAAGTGTTTTTTTTAAGTATGAATAAATAGATGCTTTAGAAGTTTCTGAAAGTTAAAAAAAAAGCCCCGTCTGAAAGACGAGGCTTTGATGACTTTAGAAAGTGAGACTCTTTTTACTAGCCAATGGAGAATCTCAAATCTTCAGCTATCAATGGTAATGAGGTCTGATTTCTTCTGATTCCCAATAGCCCCAGGAACCTTCTTAAAGTCAAAGCCCAAGGCACGGAGTGCATGGAAGAAATGACCTTGTAGATAAAAGAAGCCTAGGTAATAATGAGAGTTGGACAAAGCAGCACGTGTACTGTGACCAAAGAAAGCTGTGCTTTCAGATAGATCTCCAGTATCTAGCCAATAAGGTCCAACATTAAATTGGAATTGCAATGGTTCCCCATACCATTCGATTGGATAAACAGTCGTGTTTGTTGCAGCCCAGAAAGCAGCAACAATTGCCATCCAGCCAATACCAGCTAGTGACCATGAGAGAACTGCCTCAGCCGAAAGAAGTTCAGCACCTTTAAATTTGCTGAACACACCAAGACGTTTGTTTTCCCAAGGAGTTGAACCAGCAATAATGTGGAAGGCACCACCAGTAATTTCAGCGAAACCTAAGAATGCATGGCCTCCCATGACATCCTCAAGGCTATCAATTTGAATAAAATCAAACTGACGTTGCCATATCATTGACAAATCAAGGTTGTAATTAACCTGACGTACTGCTGAAACAGCTGGGTCATAAATTCCGTGGATTCTGGCCCATTCAACAAACCAGACACAGGCGACACCAAAGAAGAGTAAATGGTGGCCAAGAATGAAAGTCTGATTATCAGGATTTTTCCATTCCAGCTTGAACTTTCTGGCTTGTATTACTGGACTGTCCTGAATATCCTCTTCAAAAAGAACAGCATGCAATAGAGCCCCACCTCCATAAACCATGGAGAAAACGAGATGAAGTATGGCGATTGATGCAACACCAACCCCTGTCCATACTCCAGCCTCATCAAACCCAATACCAATAGAGGCTAAATGAGCAAGAAATAGCGAGCTCTGATGCCCCATAGGCACTGAGGGGTCATAGCGAGCAAACTCCCAAAGGGTGCTCCCACCAGCCGCTAGGCAAATCAATCCAGTGTGTCCTACATGAGAGGAGATGAATCGGCCTGAGCGGTTGGTGACCACAGAATTACCAGCCCACCACCCATAGGTGACATCTGGATTTCCATAGGTCTGCATAATTAAGAGTCAAAATTAATCAATACGCTACGAACACTACAATCTGCTCAATTCATATGCGCGGAATAGTTAAAGGTCTTGATTTATTGAATTGGTTATTTTCTTCAAAATCAGAAAAATCGAGGTCTTTTGGAAGAGCTGCTTTCTGCCTAGAGGTGTGAAGCAAAAGGCTTCACACCATGGAAAAAGACTGCGGCGTAATGGATTTAGTCTCATTCGCCATTGCTTCTATATGAATTGAGGTTTGTAAAGCAATCGCAAAATCTTTATTGCAGCTTCTTCTTGAGAAACTTCGACAATTCTGTTTTTTTTAATTGATCGAGCATGAAAGTCCTCTCAAAGCATCCATTCAACATGCTTGATTGATTGATCGAGTAAAAGCATTGCAATTAAAAACCCCGCCATTAAGACGGGGTTTTTAATTGCATCAAGTAGCTCTATGAATGAGTTCCTAAAAGAGGATTCTCAATTCTTTAGTGCTGCTGGTCTTCCATGAGGACCAAATTGAACATCTGAGAGACGCTTGAAGTCAAAGCCCATAGCACGAAGTGCATGGAAAAGGTGACCTTGGATATAGAAGAATCCAATGATGTAGTGGAAGTTAGCCAAGTAGCAACGAACAGTGCGAACACCCTCTGGCAAGTCAACAGTGTCGTACCAACCTGGAGCAAGACCAAAATCTAATCTCAAAGGTTCTCCATACCATTCGACTGGATAGACGGTGGTGTTTGTTGCAGACCAGAAGGCCGCAATAATTGCCATCCAACCAATTCCTGCAAGTGACCAGGAAAGAATTGCTTCTGCAGAAAGCAAACCAGCACCTTTGAACTTGGTGTATTCACCAATTTGCTTGGTTGCAATGTGGAAAGCACCACCACCTATCTCAAAGAAAGCCAAAAATGCATGACCTCCCATGACATCTTCAAGGCTGTCAATTTCAATGAAATCAAATTGATGATTCCAGATTTGGGTTAAATCAAGGTTGTAATTAACTTGACGAACCGCTCCAATTGCTGGGTCATAGATTCCATGAATCCTGGCCCATTCAACAAACCAGATACAAGCAACACCAAAGAAGATCAAATGGTGGCCAAGGATGAAAGTCTGATTGTCGGGGTTGTCCCATTCCAATTTGAACTTTTTAGCTTGAATAACGTTGCTTTGTTGGATGTCCGCATCAAACACAACAGCGTGGATAAGGCCACCAGCTCCATAGACCATGGAGAGGATCAGATGGAGAATTCCTATTGTGACAACACCAGCTCCTGTCCAGGCTCCAGCTTCGTCGAATCCAATACCGATAGACGCCAAATGCGAAAGACTTATCGCGGTCTGATGCCCCATTGGCACTGAGGAGTCATAGCGAGCAAGCTCCCAAAGGGTGTTTGCACCAGCCGCAAAAGCGATCAATCCTGTATGCGCAGCATGCGAGGCAATGAATCGGCCTGAGCGGTTAGTGACCATTGAATTACCAGCCCACCAGCCATAGGTGACATCTGGATTTCCATAGGTCTGCATGATTTAAGAGTGCAGGCGTTAATACCTGCGCACACTACAATCTGGTCAATTCATATGCGCGGAATAGTTAAAGGTCTTGATTTATTGAATTGGTTATTTTCTTCAAATCACAAAAAAACTTTTTTTTTGGGGCCAAATCCAAAATCCTCTATCCAAAAGGGAAATACCTGTAGTGCTTCAAAATGACTGCAGTGCAATCAATTTCAGGCCTTCATCACATTTTTTTCTTATAAGCCAAAAAAAATGATATAAAAATCTTAATTTCAAGCACTTCTAGCCTCAATTTCAATAATTGGTTTTAATTCAAAGCCCAGCCAAGAATTGCGTGAGCAAATTCAAGTGGAATTTTGAACAAATCGTTTAAAAAGCCTAGTTGCAAAAAAAAAGCCCCGTCATATTGACGAGGCTTTTTTGAACTAAGCAAGAATTAAACTCAAGAAGCTACAGCAAATCTATTGCTAATTTCCTTGAAATTAAAGCCCATAGAGCGCAATGCATGCCATAGATGTCCTTGGATTGCCCAGAAACCAACTATGTAGTGGAAGTTGACCAAATAACAACGTGAAGAATGTCCAAAAGGTGCGATACCAGTTAGGTCAACAGAGTCAACCCAACCTGGAGCAATAACAAACTTTTGAATTAATGGTTCCCCATACCACTCAATTGGATAAACAGTGGTGTTTTGTGCTGCCCAGAAAGCAACCACAATTGCCATCCAACCAATTCCTGCAAGTGACCAGGAAAGAATTGCTTCTGCAGAAAGCAAACCAGCACCTTTGAACTTTGTGTATTCACCAATTTGTTTAGTGCAAATGTGGAAAACACCGCCTCCCATCTCAAAGAATGCCAAGAAGGCATGACCCCCCATAACATCCTCAAGGCTGTCAATGGAAAGGAAATCAAACTGATGCCCCCATATCGCAGTTAAATCGAGGTTGTAATTAACTTGACGAACCGCTCCAATTGCTGGGTCATAGATTCCATGAATCCTGGCCCATTCAACAAACCAGATACAAGCAACACCAAAGAAGAGCAAATGGTGACCAAGGATGAAAGTCTGATTATCTGGATTGTCCCATTCCAATTTGAACTTTTTAGCTTGAATAACGTTGCTTTGTTGGATGTCCCCATCAAACACAACAGCGTGCATAAGGCCACCAGCTCCATAGACCATGGAGAGGATCAGATGGAGAATTCCTATTGTGACAACACCAGCTCCTGTCCAGGCTCCAGCTTCGTCGAATCCAATACCGATAGACGCCAAATGCGGGAGATGAATCATTGCTTGATGCCCCATATTCACTGAGGGGTCATAGCGAGCAAACTCCCAAAGGGTGTTTGCACCAGCCGCAAAAGCGATCAATCCTGTATGCGCAGCATGCGAGGCAATGAATCGGCCTGAACGGTTGGTGACCATTGAGTTACCAGCCCACCACCCATAGGTGACAGATGGATTTCCATAGGTCTGCATAATTAAGAGTAAAAAGCTATCAATCGGGTGGAACCTTACAAGAGGCTCAATTCATATGCTTGGAATAGTTAAAGGTCTTGATTTATTGAATTACTTATCTCCTTGTACCTTTTCTAAAAAATGAGTTGATTCTGATCAAAACCGGACAACCTCCTGTTCCTGTAGCACTTAAAAAACAAGATCAGCATAAACAAAAATTATTTGGCAACTTTTTCCAAAATCATTGGTCAAAATCTTATTTTCTAATAGCTGACCTGGTTCGGAAGGATTGCTGGTCCCAAATAAATAAACATATTCTTCCAAATCAGAATTCATTTAGAGAAAGATCAATTGAAGCCTCAAATAGAAAAAATAAAAAAAGCCTCGCCTAAATGGCGAGGCTTGGAATAAAGGTTGGAAGGGTCGAACTACAAAGTGGAGAAATTAAACCTCTTCACAAACCATTCAAATAAAAAGATCAAGCTGCAGCTTCACCTTTCCTTTTCACTTCAGCCACATTTGCCAATCCTTCAGGAATTCTCTTGAAGTCAAAGCCCATTGCGCGAAGTGCATGCCATAGATGTCCTTGTAGGTTAAAGAATCCAATTCCATAGTGAACATTCACTAAAGCATCGCGTGTTGTATGGCCAAAGAAAGCTGTGCAATCAGAAGTATCAGCAGTATCTATCCAATAAGGAGCAACACTAAACTGAATTTGAAGTGGTTCACCGAACCATTCAATTGGATAAACAGTCGTGTTTGTTGCAGCCCAGAAAGCAGCAACAATTGCCATCCAGCCAATACCGGCTAATGACCAAGAAAGAATTGCTTCAGCGGAAAGAACCTTAGATCCCTTGAATTCGGTGTATTCACCAATTTGCTTGGTTGCAATGTGAAAAGCACCACCACCTATCTCAAAGAAAGCCAAAAATGCATGACCTCCCATGACATCTTCAAGATTGTCGATAGCAATGAAATCAAATTGATGATTCCAGATTTGGGTTAAATCAAGGTTGTAATTAACTTGACGAACCGCTCCAATTGCTGGGTCATAGATTCCATGAATCCTGGCCCATTCAACAAACCAGATACAAGCAACACCAAAGAAGATCAAATGGTGACCAAGGATGAAAGTCTGATTGTCGGGGTTGTCCCATTCCAATTTGAACTTTCTGGCCTGAATAACTTCACTTTGCTGCATGTCCTCATCGAAAAGGACCGCATGCAATAGACCACCAGCTGCATAGACCATGGAAAGGATCAAGTGCAGGATTGCGATCGTGACAACGCCAGCACCTGTCCAGGCTCCAGCTTCGTCAAACCCAATACCGATAGTTGCCAGATGGGAGAGGAAAAGCGAACTTTGATGCCCCATAGAAATTGAGGGATCAAACTTTGCAAGCTCAACAAGAGTCGTTGCACCAGCCGCAAAAGCGATCATTCCTGTATGAGCAGCATGCGCGGCAATGAATCGGCCTGAGCGGTTAGTGACCATTGAGTTACCAGCCCAGAACCCGTAGGTCACATCTGGATTTCCATAGGTCTGCATGATTTAAGAGTGCAGGCGTTAATACCTGCGCACACTACAATCTGGTGAATTCATATGTGCGGAATAGTTAGAGGTCTTGATTTATTGAATTGGTTATTTTCTTCAAATCACAAAAAACGAGGTCTACTTCCCAATTCCTGCAGTCAATTTGAGCAGTGCGCATAAAAACAATTCTGAATCAGAAAATCGAATGCTGAAATTCTTCTGCAAGCCGTTTTGATGCTCAAGATTGTATGACTTCACTTGGATCTCAGCAGAGGAAGGCCTTAGCAAGGCTGAGTTAAATCTACAGAAGATTCTGTTTTAATCAGTTTTCAAGATGCAACAGAGAACCCCGTCCTGTTGCGCTTTTCGTTTATAAGTACCTCACTATCACAAAAATGGGCTATCAAACGCCCCCCTTTATTGATGATTGATTTAACCCACATCATTGATTTCGCTAGTCAACTACCACACCCATCTGATATTGGATTAATCAAGCCCTCGGGGGGCTTGAATATCGCAGCAGCCTTATGCGGCTTAGGTGCTGTTTTTGGTGCTAGCCAATTCCTCTATTACTCAGATGATTCAAAAAGATGGGATCCCTGGGCTAAACCTGAAAATTTCGAATAGAGCTCAATCAATAGTTCTAACTTTTACCTAAAAAAGAGGACAAGCTTATAGCTTGTCCTCTTTTTTTTCAGTTCCTCTAACTTCTAAAATTCTACTCACAAATTTTTCAAGCAAAATTTAAATTAAGGCCTCGCATTTCATCAGATCACATGAAATCTAAAAATAGAAATAGAGAAGCCCTCTCTCTTATATTGAACTTTAGAAATTAAATTATTCGTCATCAAATAGCCAAGTTGCAATTTTCTCAATGAATAAACCAATCATTAATTTCTTTATGGGAGTTGAATCAAAGGTTCACCTTCTTTACCTAAAATCGACACAAGAAGAACAACGAGTTTAGATTAAAAAAAAATGATTAGTCATATTAAAATCCAAGTAGTTTATTTTAAATAAATATTACCCCCCCTCTCCCCAAGAGTTTTCTCAATTATTTAGATGCTTAATTATAGGCAAAAAAAAACCTTGCCATTACAGCAAGGTTTTTTTAATTTAACTCACTAAGACTATCTTTGAATCTTGGTGAAGCAAAAATAATCAGTCAGCCAATTGATTCACTCTAATTGAATCAAGGTTTGAGACAGCATTGGTAATACGCTTAAAGTCAAAACCGGCTGCTCTCAAAGCATGGAATAAGTGACCTTGGATATTAAAGAATCCAATGATGTAATGGAAGTTGCAGAGCCATGCCCTAGATGAATGACCAAGAGGAGCGCCATCAATAGGTGCTGCGTCATACCAACCTGGAGCTAAAACAAACTTCAATTCAACTGGATCACCAAAGAATTCAACTGGGTAAACAGTAGTATTAGTTGCGCACCAGAAGGCAGCAATAATTGCCATCCAACCGATACCAGCTAATGACCAGGAAAGAATTGCTTCGGCAGAAAGGAATTTAGATCCTTTGAACTCGGTGTAATCACCAATTTGCTTGGTGAAAATGTGGAAAATACCACCACCTATCTCAAAGAAAGCCAAGAAAGCATGGCCACCCATGACATCTTCAAGACTATCTATTGCAATAAAATCAAACTGGTGGTTCCAAATCTGAGTCAAATCAAGGTTGTAATTAACTTGACGTATGGCGCCAATTGCTGGGTCGTAGATTCCATGGATCCTGGCCCATTCAACAAACCAAACACATGCAACTCCCATGAAAACCAAATGGTGTCCAAGAATGAAGGTTTGATTGTCGGGGTTATCCCATTCAAGCTTGAATCGTTTCGCTTGACGATGTTCAGGGCGATCATCCGCAAACAAACCTGAACTGTTCTGGGTATCTTCACTGAAAACCAAGGAGTGCAAGAGAGCAGCCCCTCCATAAACCATAGAACAGATCAAGTGGAAAATACCTATAAAGGCAATACCTGCACCTGTCCAGACTCCAGCCTCGTCAAATCCAAGACCAATAGTTGCCAAATGGTTAATACTCATCATGCCCTGATGCCCCATTGGCACTGAAGGGTCATACCGAGCAAGTTCCCAAAGGGTGTTTGCACCAGCAGTGAAGGCAATCAATCCTGTGTGACCAATATGAGAGCCAATAAATCGGCTTGACTTGTTGGTTACTACAGCATTACCAACCCACCACCCGTAGGTGACGTCTGGGTTTCCGTAGGTCTGCATAATTTTTAGGAGTGCAAAACGGTAATTTCGCTGCATACACTACATTCAATTGGGCCATGTAAGACAAAGCAGTTCAGCATCTGTAAGGGTCTGCCGCAAAGGCATTTGTCTTGGCATTGATTAATGCATGTTGAATTGAACTAAATTACTAAAGTGGAGCCGCTACCAAATCAATACCACCAAGGGCTTTGGAGGATTCAGCTCAAGTTCTTACAGTCATAATGCTTGTAAAGCTCTTCCGCAGGCAAAAGAAGAGATAGTTATAAATTCAAAGGCCTTAACCACCTCAAGCCCCATGGCTTGAGGTTCGTCAAAATCAAGATGAATTTGATCGTCTGTCTATTTAGATATCTAAGTTGGTGCTCAAAAAAATCGTTTAAATAGATTTTCGCCGTCTTGCTATCCACTGAGAAAATTTTCCAGGAGATCAAAAGCTCTTAACAAGACCCTTTCAAAGACAAAGGGAAACTAAAGATTGATTTTTTAGTTCAGGGGTCTCTCCTAGAAGGATGAAATCGTAGTTCCTCCCGAAATTTACTATCACCCCAATAATGATCTTCGTAGAAAGTAAATGCAGAAAGCAGCACTCCCGCAAGAAAAAGAGCTCCTACAAACAAAACACAGTTAATAAAGGCCTGAGACGGTATCCAAGGTTCCGTTGAAATGGATACAAGAGTTAGGTAGAAAATTGAAAAAAGCGAATATCCCATAACTAAAGAATGGCCAAATTCATCCAGATAATCAGCTGCGGTAAATACTCAAAACAAATTTCAATTAAATTTCAAGGGCCTTGGAGATATGAACCATTTAAAATGCTCTAGCAATCAATATAAAAATATTCGGACTAAGAAGAGCTAATTTGGGACATTACATCAATAGCTCTCATTAGTCTTTCATTGAGAGCTATTGATAGGTCCTAAATTCCTTTCGCAAGTTCTCGTCAATTGACAATGCTGCCCTTCTTCCATCTTTCACAGCTTGCATAAAGTTGCCAGGACCGCGAATCATTTGACCTCCAGCAAAAATATTTTTCATCCCTTTTATTAGCATTGTTTTCATATCAATCCAGAATTCTGGCTTAAGGTCGTTAGCTATACCCAAATGCTCTTGAAGTTGTGAATCCAAAATCTTCGGCTCTGTGTCAGCAAAAACAACCTCTTTAGAGGCATTTAATATACTATTAAGTTCCACTTGATTGGATTTCAAAAGTTCTAGACCAAATTGCTTCATACTTAAAAGATATTTCAAGTTGTTTTGACTTCCTTTTTCATCATAAACTACAAATATCTTCCCAGCACCTCTAAAAATCAGTGACTCTGCAATATCAATAGCAAGGAATGTTGTTCCTATAATTGTATAGGTAGAGCCTATTACTTGGCTTGGTTCACTAACAAAATTCTTAAGAAATTGGCAACCATGTACTGAATTCTTATACTTCGATATGCCCTTATCTGGTTTGGCTGTAATATCTAACCCACAAGCGATAAAAATAGAATCATATTTAACTTGCAAGTCCTCTAGAGTCAAATTTTGCCCCAACTTATGTTCATAATGAATTCGAATAGAAGGAAGAATTAAGTTTGATATTTCCCGATTTAAAACTTCTTTAGGCAGCCGGGTAGAATAATTAACAGCCCTCAAAATCCCGCCAACTTCTCTGCTCTTCTCAAAGATATCTACTTTATAACCTAAACGTGCCAAATAATGAGCACATGTTAAACCAGATGGTCCAGCGCCAACAATACCTACCTTTTGATTATTAGAAGGAGCCACCTCTGGAGAATAATATGGTACTTTCTCGCAAATAAATCTATTTAATGAGTGAATTTTTGTAGGAGCTTCTGGACAAAGAGTCCTAGAACAATGTTCACTACAAAAGTCTTCTGAAATAGAAAGGTATCCTTGAGTCTCTGAAAATGGATTTAATTCTCGAAGAGCCTGAGATGCACCTATCCAATTTGAAGCTTCTACTAACCGAGCAATACGACCATTTTCTGAATTGTCTGGATAAGTATTAATGCAACGAAGATTAAAGCAGCTGTTAGGGTAGTCTGGATGTAGTTTAATTTCCTTACTTGATGGGAAATTATATTCATTATCTTGGTTATAAATAGAAGGCTTTGATTTATAATGAACAAAACTTTCTGGGTATTTCTTTAATGGAACATATTCCTTTTTCCCTAAGTCCTGTAAAATTGCATTAACTGCACTAATAGCTGAAACCGTCACTGAAACTACGCCAATACCTTGACTAGTAGAGTCTCCAACACAATAAAGTCCCTTCCAATCACTTCTTGCTGCAAGTCTACTCATATAACTTTGCTTCATATTAACTTGCGGCCCACCAATAGCTCCAGCATTCTTTAAGGTGTAACGTTGAATTGTTTGAGGCGTAGCAATCTCTTGAACTAAGATATTCTTTTTAAGTTTTGGGAAGTAATTTTTGTCTAAATAATCAATAATTTCTGCTGCTTTATCGTTCTTACTATCTCTATAATTTCTATCATGATATCTGTCCTTGCCATCAGTAGGCAATGTCTTTTCAGGGGTTTCTTCTGGTAGAAATATACATAAGGAATGAGTTCCAGGAGGAGAAGATAGCGGGTCCAATAAGGATGTAATATATACTGTTAAATAACTAGGTTTTCCTTTATATCTATAAGCTAATATTTGTGTAGGCTTACAGTCTAAAGGAATTGCTTCAGACTTTACACCTAAATAAACCCCGAAAATACTGTAACTAGGTCTAAATCTTTGTGCCCAATTTCTTTTTCTCACTGGAATATGTTGCTTGTCAATTAACTTTCCATATAAATTCCAAACTGTTGCATTTGAAACTACGGTTCTTGCATTAATTATAACTCCATTGTCTAATTGACATCCAGTAGCATGATCATTCTCTATTAAAATTTTATTTATTCGATGTCTATAAAGGATCTTACCACCATACTTATGTATTGCCTTTTCAAGTTTATTAGCCAGAACCTGAGGAGAGCCATCAGCGTAATAGCACCCACCTGTATATGATTCTACGTGAATCATAGGTCCCGCAATCGCAGGTGTCTGATCAAGACCACATGTGGTCATATTCTGATTTAAAAGTGTAAATAACTTGAGTATCTGTGGATCTTTTGTAAAGCGACGAAATAATTGTTCTTGACTAGAAAGAAGATAGCGAAGCAGCCTTACCAAATAGAAAGGACGGGATAACAGTAGTTTCTTACCATGGTCTGGTGGCGTTTCAGCGGGAGCAAAAAATTGACCTCCATAACTTTCAATTGATTGATGATAAAAAGACTCAAATTCAGTTAATAATGCCTTGATATTTTCTGACTGATCTGGAAAGCATTCACACAATTCATTCCAAAACTTCTCTCGGTCTGTATACATCGAAACTTTCTTTGTCTTGTCTAGATGTATCGTGAAAGTTTCTTCCATAGGCACCAGATAAATATCTTCTTGGAGCTCATTCATCACAAACTGATGAGGGTTATATCCTGCCTCACCAAACCCAAAGAATAGTGATGCCCCTACATCAAAAGTAAACCCCTTCCGCCTAAAAATACTCGCGCATCCACCTGGTAGATAGTGTTGCTCTACAACTAAAACTTTGAAGCCTCTTTTTGCTAGAAGCGCTGCAGCAGTTAAGCCACCAATACCTGCACCTACTACCAAAACATCATAGGAGGGCAACAGGAAATCTCTTTCTAGTGCAGGCATTAGCTCACAAGCCGAAGGTCAGAAGCTCATTAACCATGTTCTCCACGCGCCTAACCCAACAAATCGGTACATACATACCAAGAGGGATTAGGTTTGGGGCCGGCTGGTCGCTCATGAGCAACCATTCTCTCCTCAAATTTTTTTTTACTTATTGCCTTGTCGTTAATTTTTAATATATCTTTCTATCATCACCTCAAGCCATTGTGAGAAGAGAACAATCAAAAGCATGCGCTAGATAGTTATTCACCAATACTCACATGTAATCTTTTCTAATTTCGTGTACAATTTATCATCGAGCCAGATAATAAATAATAATTGAGTTCAATTCAATCTCTATTACTTTTATTCTTTAGGAATCATCAAGATGGAAACAAAGTTATCAATATAAACTACTCATTATACATCCCTGGCTGTACTAGAATGAAACTTACCAAGGAAAGGAAGACCAATAGAAAGAAATGTACTGTGTTTCTTGTTATACTAATCAGCTAAAGGGGAATGGTTGAGAAAAAAAATTAAATCTCTATTGATATGTGAATGGATGGTTTATGAATAAGATGATTGATCACTATTTATTAACCCAACTCTCAATAGATGGTTAAGTGATCAATTTTTATAGAATGAGAGCGCACTCCTAATAAAGAAAGCTAGTTTAGCATTTTGATTTCAAAGTCTTATACAACTTATTGACTCTATTTCTATTTACTCCGAGGTCACCAAGCCCAAGCCTAGAGGCTGATCTAACTTGGATGACACCTTTTCTTGGTAATCTCAAAATTTCCAAATCATCAGGGAAACGAAATAAAAAGCTTCTGCAAAGACCATGCCAATAGTTTTCTGATCTTTCCAATAAAGTAGTTCTAGGAAGATCAGAGGCAATTTCTATTAATTTTTCGTATGCTTGGTTGATGTTTTCAATCTTCCATTCAACTAAGACACAATTTGTTTGAATAAGGCACGCAGTAAGTTCTCCTTGTTTATTTAAGGGCATTTCTAATTGAATATCTAAAGATAATATTAGCTCTATAGGTAATCATGGGCTACAACCTCTAGATAGCCGATTATTCAGAGGAATTACAACAAAAAAGCATCAAGAGCAATTTTGCCGACATAGCGATTTATATGAATTTTGAAATAGTCGTGGCATTAAGAAAGCCAAATCCCTCCGTCTCTTAAAGCATCTAAGTATCTTTCATTAGACCTGAGTTTTCCCTCAAAGCCTTTTCCATCACTATCTAATGAGACTTTCCCTTTATCGTTGGATCGAGTTGCTGAGGGCCAGAGTCTTGAAAAAATTGACCTCCTTATAGTCAAGGCATAAGAATCCATCTGACAAGGACCGTATTAGCCACTTATTAGCCAGTCATTGGTGATGACTCCTATTTTCGTAACTATAACTTTAGGATCGGTGATCAAGATACTAAAAAAATAAATTTTATAGGCATAAACTGTTCATTAGTATTGTGAGCTATCTGAAATCAAATCTTCAAGAAGGGGATTCTTGCAAAACCCATTTTAACCTTTGTCCAATCACAGCTTTAAAAGCTCATCAAGCTTTACAAGAATTCTTTCTCCTTCCTTTGTTAAATAAGTCTTCTCGAGAATCTCTCCTTTCATAACAACTATTTTTACAACCCTAGCCCCCTCAGGAACTTGAGCCGACCAAGTAAATTTCTCGTCAACAGTTCGCTCTTCTACTTCTGCTTCAGAAAATATTGAGATTTTTTCATGCGCTTGAAAAATCAAGCCATCTTCCAAAATGGAATCTAATGAAGGCTGTTCGGACTCTTCTTCTTTGATCGGGCTTAAAAGGCTTTCAGGAATGTGTCTCTTTTGACTCTGAAGCCTAGATACAGCCTTATCTTGAAGGCGATGAAACCTGGATGCAACCTTTTCCTGCAGATAAATGCATTTAGATAAAGCTCTTTTCTTTTTATCCTTGAGGTATGTTCTTAGACCCATAGTGTTTAAGAGTTCATAGTCAAAACTACCGAACCAGATTTTTTTATCAATAATTAAACAAGGGCCTGATCTTTTAAATTGGACAATAGAGCAAAATTTTGTTTCTCATCACTTTTGTGCCGTTGAAACCCTCAGCGACCGTTATCTAAATAATCACGAATATGAAACAGCTATCCGTTAACAAAAATGAGACTCCAAAGGGGTTAGTGCCAAACACTCCCAAATACCCTGGTATTCCAGTCACTTGCAATGGGAACAAACTAGTTACCCAGTGGGTAGAAGTTCGAATTACCGAAGGAGGAGTCTATTACCCAATTACTCCTTCAACAGAAGGTGGCGAAATTTACCAACAGGCCTTTTCTGAAGGGGTCTTGGATGTCTGGGGTAACCAAAAATTATCTGTAGAGGCTGAAGGTGAGCACGCAGCTCAAGGAGGAGCCATTGCTGTTTCGATGACAGGCAAACGTACTGTCAATTTTACATCAGGGCAAGGCATTGTTTATGCGATGGAGCAGTACTACCACGCTCCAGCAAAGTTTTCGACAATGGTCTTAGAAGTAGGCGCTAGAGCGCTAACAAAGCATGCCCTAAATGTCCATTGTGGGCATGATGACTTCAACGCAGCACTAGATACTGGGTGGACGATGTTGATGGCTCGAGATGCCCAACAAGCAGCTGACCAAGCGATTATTCTCCGTAAATGCAATGAAATAACCTTAAATCCTGGTATGAATATTCAAGATGGGATGCTAACTACCCATTCTGAACGTACATATCGTGCGCCTGAAGCTGATCTATTAAGAGAATACCTAGGCGCCCCTGATGAACAAATAGATACTCCAACCAAAGCGCAAAAAGAACTATTTGGCCCTCGTCGCAGACGTGTTCCGAAGATGCTGGATTTAAAAAATCCTGTTCTTTTAGGACCTGTTCAAAATCAGGAACACTATATGAATGGTGTTATTGCTCGTAGAGATAATTTTAATGAGCCTATTCTTAAAGTCCTTAAAGAGTGTTATGAGGAATTTGCACAGTTAACTGGTCGCAAATATGGGCTTATTCACGAATATAAAACTGAAGATGCAGATACAGTATTTATATCTCTTGGCTCCGCCACAGATAATATCGAAGCAGCATGTGACTATATGCGAAAAGAACGCAACGCAAAAGTTGGATCTATACACATTAATGTAATTCGCCCATTCCCAGAGGCGGAAGTTATTAATGCTTTAAGAGGTAAAAAAAGAGTTCTGATATTAGAGCGCACAGATGAAGGAATGGCTGGAGACAACCCATTAGGTCGCGACATTCGAACAGCTCTTAGCAAAGCTCAAGAATCTGATAGTTATGGGAGCTATTTACCCGCACTTAAGTACGAAGAGGTTCCACGTATATTTCGTGCAAGTTATGGCTTAGGATCTCGTGATTTTCGCCCTGAACATATCATTGGAGCTTACGAATATGCTATTGGTGATAATTCTAGAAAAGATGGGAGGAGTGCAAAAGATGGTGAAAACTATTTCACACTTGGTATAAATCATCCTTATAGTGTAATTTCTTCAGATACACCCTCTTTACTTCCTAAGGGTGCAATTGCAGTTCGTTTTCACTCAATTGGTGGGTGGGGAATGATAACCACAGGGAAAAATCTTGGGGAAATTATTGGCAAGTTTGGCCAAATCATATCTAATAGAAAACCAACTTATAACAAGCTTGGACAATTAGAAGAGAAGCTCTTCATTATGGCCAACCCTAAGTATGGCTCAGAAAAGAAAGGTGCTCCAACTAATTATTTTCTTACTGTTGCATCTAAAAAGATCCAAGTTAACTGCGAGCTTAATCATGTAGATGTTGTTCTTTGCTGTGATCCAAAAGCCTTTACACATACAAATCCTCTTGAAGGTTTAAAGAAAGGTGGAAGTTTAGTATGGGAATCTAGCGAAAATCCAGATAGTGCTTGGGAACGAATTCCTTCTAAGCATCGAGATTTTATAAAAAAGAATAAGATTCGTGTGTTTATTCTTCCAGGCTTCTCAATTGCAAGGGAAGCCACTAAGCGTGCAGACTTACAACTAAGAATGCAAGGTAATACATTTCTTGGTGCCTTTTTTAAAGTGTCAACTTTCCTCCAAGATCATAATATTAATGAAGATGAATATAGAAAGATTGTCCACAACCAATATGAGAAGAAATTTGGTCGGTTTGGATCAGCAGTAGTGGATTCTAATATGAAGGTTATGGATGGAGGTTTCAACCGTGTACAGGAAATTAAATATGGTGACATCGAAGATGAAGATACCTCAAGTATGCGTAATCCATTATTAGCCCCTAAATCTGCAGGTTTAATTCAAATACCAGCAACAGCAGGATGTGAAGAGAGTGGTTGTAAAATGTGCTCAACGCCAGAGGGACAGACAAGGTCACCTTTTCAAACAATTAAAAAGTTTGATTCTGAATTTCGTAATGGATTTGGATACCACCAACCTTCAGGAGCATATGCCAGCCTTTCAGTAATGGCTGCCGCTAGTGGAGCAACACAAAGTAAATATGTGGCCAGGAGAGAAACACCTGTTTTTATTGCAGAAAACTGTACTCAATGTATGGAATGTATTACTGCTTGTCCTGACACAGCAATGCCAAACTCAGCACAAGATATCAGAACAATTCTTTCTACTGCTATCCGCAATTATATTAGCAAAAAGAGCATGGCTGATGCATTACATAAGGAATTACCTCTTTTAGATGAAAATTGTAGAAAACAAATGAATGAGAATATAGTTAAGAAAATAAAAATGCCATTTAGCAAGATACTTGAGTTGGAACTAAATAAGCTAGATCATATAGATCAGGATGCACGAAGTGAGCTTCTAATGATCATAAGTAAGTTGCCATTAGCCTATAACAATGTGAATGCAATATATCGAACCTTGGAGAAAAAGAGCCCTGGTCAAGGAGGTCTTTTCTCTATATTTATTAGCGACCTATGCAAAGGTTGTGGTGAATGTGTGCAGGTATGTGGAGACCACAATGCGTTAAAAATGGAGCAAGAAACACCAGGCTTAAATTCAAAATTAAGTACTGCACAATTATTTAGTCGATTGCTACCAGAAACCAATCAAAAATTTCTTGGCTTATATCAAACAGAAAATCCTGAAGAAGCTCGCGAATCAATTTTGCGGAATCATTTAATGGTAAGGCGCAACTATGAAGCACTTGTTTCAGGAGATGGTGCTTGTGCGGGTTGTGGAGAAAAAACTGTTTTAAGAGCAGTTGCTTCTATCACCGAAGCATATATGCGTCCTATTTTTCATAGGAAGGCAAAAAGGTTAAATCAAAAGGCCCAATATTTGAAAGAAATTGGATTAGACAAGCTTGAGGCCTTTGAATCTAAACATAACGATGAATACAACTGGTTTAAACGTAGTCTTGCCCATATAGTTCTAGGCCTTGGAGGTGAGAATGAGAACGATACTAATCATCGTTTAAAGAATCATGGCCTAATTAGCAATCAAGCAATGATTGATGCATTAGTTACTGTTATCAAACAAGATGCTTTTAACCATAGTGATTTACAAGCAATAGATGGGTCCACTGCAAATGGCATGAGCACCATGTATATGGGTGCTCATACGGGCTGCAATACCGTGTATGGCTCAACTCCACCATCCAACCCACATCCATATCCTTGGATGAATTCATTATTTCAAGACGGGTCAACTATCAGTTGGCTCATCGGAGAGGCAGCTATTTTAAATCACTCTCGTCGCTCTGTAACCCCAGAAAGATTAGCCACTGCTCTATTAGAGAGGGAAACTGGTTTAAGTAGTGAGCAGGAATACTTCGAATTAACCCATCTCGACGATTCTTTAATGACGGATCTGGAAATTAGTGAATTACCAAAGGTATGGGCTATAGGAGGAGATGGAGCAATGGGTGATATTGGCTTCCAAAATGTCTCAAAGGTTGTCTTACAAAATCGCCCAAATGTGAATTTACTAATGCTAGATACTCAAGTTTATTCAAATACTGGTGGGCAGAATTCTGACAGTTCAAACATGCTTGGTGGATATGATATGAATCAATTTGGGGTCGCTACACAAGGGAAGTTAAATGAAAAGAAAAGTGTGGCAGAAGCATTTACTTCTGGACACGGATCGCCTTTTGTGGCTCAAGTTTCTATGGCAAACTCGGCTAAAATGTATAAAGCAATGATTGATGGACTTGAGTATCGTGGTACTTCATTTTTTCAATGCTTTACATCTTGCCAACCTGAACATGGTGTAGGTGATAATATGAGTGCCAACCAAGCTCGGATGGTTCGTGATAGTCGAGGCATGCCAGAGTTCATTTATAATCCACGGAATGGAGAAATACTACAAGAAAGTTTCAATTTAAAGGCTAATCCATCACTAAAAAAAGATTGGTTTGAGACCAAATTTCCTGTAAGTAGAGAAAGCTATAACATGACAGTCGCACATTGGGCTATAACTGAAGCACGCTTCAGGCGGCACATAAACGAGATATCAGATATTGAAGCAAATGAATTAATCCATATCGAAAATATACTTACATTAGTTACGCAGCAGGACGTTATATATAGAAGAGTATTTGATCAAAAGCATCATGCCTATATACCTGACTGGGGTGTTTATTTCAAAGCAGAGGTCAAAGGCATTCTGAAATACTTTTCTGTTAGTCGTCAAATGGTTCTCTTTCATATAGAACGACGTAAATCTTGGCGAATGTTGCAGAGCCGAGCTGGAATCACGAATGAGGACTATGCAGCACAAAAGCTATTACTAGAAAAGTTAAAAGATGGAGAGATCTCTCGTGATGATTGTATAAAAGAAGGCAAAGAAATACTGAAAAGTCTAATTAAATGAAGAAAAAGAAGAATAAAAAAAAGTCATGTTCTTTCATCCTTCATGGCTCAATGACAAATTAATACATTAATTTTTAACGCTTACCAAAGCAATTAATTTAATAAGTAACTATCAAAGATAGTTACTTATTAAATTAATTATATTCCCCTGGTACATCATTCTTTTTTACTGTAACCCTGCCTACTTTTTTCCCTGAGAACCTCAGCAACTCATCTCCGGAAAATTCAAATCCAAGCTTTAAGGCAATCTGCGCAACATCATCGGCTGTAGAGGATGCAAGCACCTCATTCTTAAGAGCAGTGTCAACCTGCATCTTTTGAAGGAAAGCCTTTAATTGATCTATTGCCATAGATTTATTTTAGAAGATGGACAAGAAAAGAATTAGCCGCAAGTCATATCAATGTTTTTTTGTCCATACCCCCCTGCAAAGCCCATCCTCCTAAGGTTCATCATAAAGAGAGCTTATTGCATCTACTTCTTTCAATGGGCTGGATATTTTTTTAGCAATTAAATCAGAAGCATATTTATCCAGCCAAAGAGAGTCTTCTTTATACAGGTGACAAATAGGTTTTTTTTCTGCAAGACCTTTATCCAATTCTCTTGAAGTCATTGAATACAAAACAGTTAAGTTAACTATGCTGCACATTGAGAATCAAACAAGTCGGTCAAAACACCTAAAGCATTAAATAGTTGAATTGATTGACGTACTATGTCTGACAAGTAATACTAATTAAGGGTCAAGATCCCTTGCAAAATAAGATTTACCCCAAGTTTAGTGGGAACCCATAGCGTCAATTGGGGTTAGAAAGAAATATTGAAGTTAAAGTTAAGTTAGATCCGTTCGAAAATAGTTAGATCATGGCTAGTATGAATTCAGTTGCAAATCAATCTTCTCTAGTAATTCCCATACAACCTTTTTGCTTGTTTGCTTTCATTTCTTCCTTGATTTTATTGAAAAAAGATACCTCTTCTGGATCTTCTGAGCCCAGCCCATAGCGCAGTGTCGCTGCTAAATAAATTTTGTGTTTCCTATGCGCATTAAGAGCCATTAGTAATGTGGTGGCTTTGATTCTTCAGGAGGAAAGTAAGCACGATCTTCTTCGTCATGGTCTATATGATTGAGGCTTTCTTCCACCTCTTCATAGCAGTCGACATCAAAATTTCTTTCGTTTTTTTTGCCTAAGGTCATGCTTCCTCCTTTGATATCACTTCAGCATCGACTACATCTTTCATCTCAACAAAGTCAATGTTTTTCTTATCTATCCAGCTATTAATTCCCACTACAATTGGCTGAGATGCTTTGAAGATAAAAACTGCAGTGGGAAGCACACTAATAATTCCCACTATGGGATTTCTAAAAAGCAATCTTCCAGCTCTCGCATTAAAAAGAATAATCAATGCCAATGGAATTAAAACACTCAGGATTGTCTTAAGCGGTTCCGCCCAACCATCACGAAAAACCCACCAAATAAAAGCGATACCAGCGACATATAAAGCTAAGTATGTCATAAGAAAATTATAGGGAGAAACACCACGAAAGCTATAGAAGATTTGTTTCTAGCCGTTTAACGATCGAAATCGATTTTCACTGCTCCTATCATAATTGAGGAAGTCCTAAAAGAAAGAAAATTCAACTAAATCTCGAAATAGTGAGTTTAGAGCAGAAGAAATTTTTTCAGACATTTTAGTCTTTAGCAAATTACAAATAAATAGGTTTAACTTTGTAGAATCCTTATTGTAATTACAATCTTCAAGAGAATTTATTAATTTTTTTGTGATTACTATTTCGTTAGAAAAGGAAAATCCCTTTTGATTGAAAGAAAATATGAACTGCTGGATTATGAAGGTATTGATAGTGGAACTCAATTCCAATCAATACAAAAAGCAATGAACTACTTAAAAATAATCCAGTTGATAAGAATTGGCGATCTTTAAAGAGATCTTGATTAGATATTAGAGATGATGTTGTCATGCTGATTAGATACAAATCATTAAAATGTGATATTTATAAGATTCAAGGTCTGCTTCCAAGTTGAAGCTGACCTGAATCTATTAATTGGCCCAGTTTCAAAGCTGTAGCTAGTTCACATCTAGAGAAATCTAATTGATTTCTCGTGACCCAACCCAATTCTTCCTGGGTAATAATCCCAGTAGATATGGATGTTAGAAATAATGCGCCAATTCCCATTTTTAAGCTCCTTAAAAAGAAGATTAGTTAGATCGTTTATAGATCCCTTGAACAAATTGCTTCAAAGGTTTGAAAGGGTTCATTTCCATAGCTTTAAAAAATACCAGGAATAATTTGGCCAGTAAATGTGTAGGTTCCAATAGCAGCAAGGATGCCAACCATTGCCCACCTTCCGTTTTGCATTTCAGCGCTTTCTTTCATTGTTTTTGGAGATAGTGTTTGTTTGTCTGAAAAAATAACGTAATAGTTATTTTTTAATTTGTGTCTTCTTTAGAAAACACCAGGAATAATTTGACCAGTGAATAGATAACTAACAATCATCAGATCAAAAGCAATCATTGCAAATCTTCCATAAAGGCGTTCTGGTATAGAGAAGTCAAGAGCTTCTGAAGAACTTGCTATAGATGAACTTGTCATAAGAGAAACTGAGAAAAAGAGAAAGCCAGCATGCGCTGATCTGTAAAGAACTATAACAAGTATATTACGAACTATGAAGGTTCGGTTAGCCGAAGCAGGCTTGTTTATAGTTAATTATTGCCAAAATAAGAGCTTTTATAGCCTTTTATGGCTTTTTAAAAGACTAGACCAGGCTGATGTTTAATAGTATAAATATTATTTATCTTGACCAATTAAACAGCTATATATATTTATGATTATCTATATTTTGGTTAGCTCTATCTCCTTTATGCCTCTATTTAAGTTTTCATGAAACATCTTTTCATGAGATATGCTCAATTTCGGCAATAATTATACGATATAACTATACTCTTTGCATCACAAATTGCGATCTTGGCTATCAGGCTTGAAACGGATATCGAACCCTACAACAATCCCGATTGAAATTAATAACAGTCCTATACAAGCTCCTAAAGGTGGGAATTGCCAAACCATAATTTCTCCTGTTAGTTGAAAAATTGGCGTTAGAAACGAGTGAATACTCCGATATTGCAAACACTTGAGTAACCACTGAAAGATGTGTTGTATCCCTTCAGCACTTAACTAGTGGTTAGTAGCCCCTTACGCCTGATTGAATAGTAAGGCAAATAATGAAATGCCTGATGCTGATAATGATTTAGAAAACCGTAGTTTTGTAATCGGAAGACCGAACAAAATGCACCACGTTTAGGTGCTTTTGATTTTTATCTTTTGGAGGCAGGACAAAGTGAAAGGGATATAGCCTTTCCGTTCCACGCAAAATTGCATAATTTTATGGGCAATCAATCCATTAATTCAACAATTTCATAGTAAGGACGATCTTCATAGTCAGCATCTGAGCAGCACATATCGCCAAAGATCTCCTCTAACAACTTATAAGCATCGTCATAGTTTTCGAACTCTTGAGCCGTGATCTCGTCCTCTTCTCCGTCGTGCCTAGTGATGCGGTATTTCATTACTCGCGGTTGACGTATTATGCCTTAATAGTTAAAGCAATTAATGGAGCAGATCCCCTGACAAAGAAGGCATCTCTACACATTAAATAAGAACTCCATTACGTCCATTCATATCAATTGATTTCAGGCAAAAGAGAGGGTTAGACATTAGTGGTACCAATCAATCTCAAGGATAAGGAATAGTTGGGCATCTCAGAATTCAGTCATGCCAATCAATCTGCCACTGTCATATGCATAAGTCTATAACGGGACGTGCTGAAATTTTCAACCAATAAGATCCTTTCCCATCATGATTTAATTTCTAAATTACCTACTTTTGCTATGAAGAGATCAGGTGAAGGTATTAGAGAAGACAAGGAGGTCCTATGAAAATAAAATTCATTTTGCCTGCATTAACAGAAGCGGAGAGTTCTTTTTGGAGACCTATTAAATATTCGCTTTTCCCACCTCTGGGATTAGCAACTCTTGCAGCATTTCTTTCAGAAGAAGATGAAGCGCAAATTGTTGATCAGCATGTCCAAAAACTCAACCTAGATGATGAGCCAGACATTGTCTCAATACAGGTCTATATAACTAATGCTTACAGGGCTTACAAAATTGCCGACCACTATCGTGCTAAAGGCGTTTTTGTGATTTTAGGTGGACTGCATGTGACCTCGTTACCAGATGAGGCACGCGCGCATGCTGACGTAATTTTTCTAGGACCTGGTGAGGAGTCTTTCCCAAGATTCTTGGAGGATTTTCGAAAAGGTCGGCAACATGTTGATGCCACATATATATCAAGAGCAAGGTCTTTATTGGGCGTTCCCAAAATGCGAAGAGATCTTATTGATAGACATTTATATCTCGTACCTAACTCAATTGTTATCTCTAGAGGTTGTCCTCATCATTGCGACTTTTGCTATAAAGATGCTTTTTTTGAAGGTGGAAAATCCTTCTATACGCAACAGGTAGATGAATCATTAGATGAAATCAATCGCTTACCTGGTCGACATCTCTATTTTCTGGATGACCATTTGTTTGGAAATAGGCAATTTGCTCGAGACTTATTTCGAGGAATGCGTGGAATGAGAAGAATTTTCCAAGGCGCGGCAACAGTCGATTCGATTCTTGAGGGAGATTTAATAGAAGAAGCAGCAGAAGCTGGTATGAGAAGTATCTTTATAGGTTTTGAGAGTTTGACCGAAGAGAATCTTTCCCTAAGCAATAAGCGACAAAATCTGAATAGAGATTACGATGCGGTAGTTAATAGATTACATGATCTAGGAATAATGATTAATGGAAGTTTTGTATTTGGTCTTGATGGTGATAACAAAAATGTTTTTCAAAAGACCGTCGACTGGGCTATCAATAGTGGAATCACCACCTCCACTTTTCACATAGCAACTCCATATCCTGGCACAAGATTTTACTCAAGAATGAAAGGTGAAAAAAGGTTATTGACAAATAATTGGGACCTATTTGACACTAGACATGTAACATTTAAGCCTAAAGGAATGAGTGAAGAAGAACTTAAAGAAGGTTATGACTGGTCATATAAGACTTTTTATACTTGGCCTTCCATTGTTCGCAGCAGTCTTTTCCATGGCTCATTAAAACATCAGGCCAAGCATTTCTTCTACACAAGTGGATGGAAAAAGTTTGAGGCAGTATGGAAAGTTTTGATCGAGATGAAACAGCTAGATCAGGCAACTCCTCTTTTAGAAGCAATCCTTTCAAAAATAACCCGAAAGAATAAAAGCAAGAAAGATATTGCGTCTAATACTTTAGCAATCTAAACGTTAAATAAGAACTCCATCAGATCCAGTAATCGTAATTGATTTCAGCCAAAAAAGAGGGTTAGACAAGGGTTAGACTTTTTTGAAAAGAGTCCATTTCCAAAAAAACTCTTTAAAACCTATCCATGCAAGGGTGTCTACTACGTATTTTTGTGTTTTTTGCCTTTTACTTTGGGATAAGTCTTCCTCTTGGCATGATCCTCATGGGACCAATACCTCCTCCAGAACTTGAGCAACTAAATAAAAAATTCAAACTGTCAAAACTAACCAAAGAAGAGGAAATAAGACTAACAAAATTAAACCTTGAAAGTGGTGAAAAATTTAGAGTTATATCAGGCACCCTACCTTTGCTTACCTTTCCAGCTTCACTACTACTTACATTCTTAACTTTTAAGAAAAAAAAGACCTCTTAAAGCCTATAAAGCCTCCTCTAAAGTGTTGCCAATAGAAGTGATCAATCAATCCTTTACTTCAACGATTTCATAGGAAGGACGATCCTCATAATCAGCATCCGAGCAGCACATACCCCCATAGATCTCCTCTAATAACTCATAAGCATCGTCATAGTTTTCGAACTCTTGAGCTGTGATCTCGTCCTCTTCTCCTCGTGCCTAGTGATACGGCATTTCATTACTCAAGGTTGACGTATTACGGCTTACAAGTTATAGCAATTAATGGAGTAGAACCCTTGTAGAAGAAGGCATCTCTACACATTAAACAAGAACTCCATAACATCGCCTTCATTGACAAGGTATTCCTTGCCTTCACTACGAAGCCAGCCCTTATTTCTAGCTTCAACCAAAGATCCAGCCTCTAAAAGTCTTTTATATCCAATAGTTTGAGCCCGAATAAAACCCCTTTCAAAATCTGTATGTATTACTCCTGCGGCCTGTGGGGCTGTCATTCCGGCCTTAATTGTCCATGCCCGAGTTTCCTTTTCTCCTGTAGTAAAATAGGTTCTTAGGCCTAAGAGTCGATACGTAGCCCTTATTAAACTTTTTAATCCGCCTTCCTTTACTCCAAGGCTTTTAAGATAATCAAGCCTCTCGACCTCACCAAGTGCAATTAATTCAGATTCAACTTGAGCAGAAACACGTACTATCTCGGCACCTTCATCTAGCGCTAATTTAGCGACTTCATTGCAATATTTATTTCCATGAGCAAGGTCTTCTTCACTTACATTAGTCGCATAAATAATTGGCTTTGATGTCAGCAATCCAAGTGGCTTTATTAATCTTTTTGCTTCCTGACTTAATTCAATATTACTAGCAGCTCCTCCTCCCTCAAGAACAATTTGTATTTTTTTTAAGGCTTCATCCTCTATATTTGCCTCATTGCTTGTCCGTAACTGTTTCTTCAATCTTTCACGACGTTTTTCTATTTGACTCAAATCAGCTAATCCAAGTTCCAAATTGATTACTTCTGCATCTCTAGCTGGACCTACTGATCCGGAAACATGAATCACATCTTCATCATCAAAACAACGTATAACATGCACAATTGCATCAACTTCACGAATATTTGCTAAGAATTGATTGCCCAATCCCTCTCCTTGACTTGCACCCTGAACAAGTCCAGCAATATCTACAAATTCAATTTTTGCCGGTATTAGTTGCTTACTTGAGCTCAGATCAGACAAAAGCTTTAAGCGATCATCTGGCACTGCCACTGAACCCACATTGGGTTCGATTGTGCAAAAAGGAAAGTTCGCTGCAGCAGCTTGTTCATTTGCAACTAAGGCATTAAATAAAGTTGACTTTCCAACATTTGGAAGACCAACAATTCCGGCTTTTAACATGTCTGGAAATTCAATTTGAAACAGAAAAAGCAAAAATTGCTCGCAAAGCAAGCCACAATTTGTCCCTCGAGCAGCGAGACTAGTAAGTAAAGTGCAAGGCCCTATGGCCAGAACAGACCAATCAACTGAAAACACCAATCCAACTAAGGGGTCTACTCTTCTCCGCAAAGTGAAGAGCTTGGATCCCAATAGAAAATCATGGGTTGGCTTGCTTTCATTTTTAATACTAATCAGCAGTGGGGGAGTCGCTTGGAAACTTGGCCCTGGGCAAAATAGAAGCCGTGATGTAAATGACTACACAGTAAAAGCAGAAAGTGGGAGCTTACCTCGCCTCATCACATCTAGCGGAGAGTTAAAAGCTGAGAGAAGTGTGAACGTAAGTCCAGAGAGACGTGGATTACTAGAAGATCTCTTTGTAAAAGAAGGCGAAAGAGTTAGCAAAGGTCAATTAATAGCAAGAATGAAAAGTGGTGATTATCTATATCGCCTAAATGAGCTGAAGGCAGAATATGAGAAGCAAAGAGCTTCCTATGAACGTAGAAAGAACCTTTTTGTCCAGGGTGCTATCAGTGAAGAAGACCACGATGAATATCGCAATAAATTTCTCACGAGCCAAGCTCGTCTCAAACAAAGAGAGGTGGAAGGTGATGAGTTGAGCATTCTTGCGCCTTTCGATGGAGTAATAACAACTCGTTATGCAGAGCCAGGCGCATTTGTAACTCCAACAACAAGGGCTTCCTCGAATGCAGGTTCAACAAGTACTTCAATTGTTGAGTTATCTCAAGGACTTGAAGTAATAGCAAAAGTTCCTGAAAGTGATATAGGTCGCATACGTGTAAACCAAGTTGCGAGTGTTCGGGTTGATGCATTCCCTGATCAACGGTTCAAAGCAAAGGTCAGTGAAATAGCACCTAGAGCTGTAAAAACAAATAATGTGACCTCTTTCGAAGTCACATTGTTATTGGTAAATCCATCTAAAAAGCTCAGAATAGGTATGACAGTTGATATTGAATTTCAAAGCAATGAAACCGCTATAAGCACCTTGGTCCCAACTGTCGCAATTGTGACCGAGAACGGAACTCCAGGAGTTCTGATAGTAGATCAAAAAAAACAACCCCTATTTCAAAAGGTTGAACTCGGAATAAGTAGTGGCAGCAGAACAGCAATTATTAAAGGCATCAATCCTGGGGATCGGGTTTTTATAGATCTTCCTCCATGGGCTAAAAGAAGACGAGACTAAAGACTTTTTATTGATTACATCGCATTTTTACATCCATGCCTGAGGTAGAAGACAAGCCAACACTGCTCCTTGTGGATGGCCACTCACTTGCATTCAGAAGCTTTTATGCCTTTGCGAAGGGGGGGGAAGGAGGTTTATCAACAAAAGATGGACGGCCGACAAGTGTTACATATGGGTTTCTAAAAGCCTTGTTAGACAACTGCAAAATTCTTAGCCCTAAAGGTGTCACTATTGCATTTGACACTGCCGAGCCGACATTTAGACATAAAGCAGATCCTAATTACAAGGCAAATAGAGATGTGGCTCCGGAAATATTTTTTGAAGATCTAGCACAGCTTCAACTCATACTGAAAAGTCAACTGAACCTTCCTCTCTGCATGGCTCCTGGCTATGAAGCAGATGATGTTCTCGGGACACTTGCCAACAAAGCCGCTAACAATGGTTGGCGCGTGCGTATTCTCTCAGGAGACCGTGATCTATTCCAACTTGTAGATGATAAAAAAGACATAGCAATTTTGTATATGGGTGGTGGTCCATATTCCAAGAACAGTGGTCCATCTTTGATTAACGAGGCCGGGGTAAAAGCTAAGCTTGGCGTGGTCCCTACAAAAGTAGTAGATCTAAAAGCTCTAACAGGAGACAGCTCCGACAATATTCCAGGCGTCAAGGGTGTCGGACCAAAAACAGCGATAAAGCTTCTCAAAGAAAACGGTGATTTAGATGGAGTGTATGCCGCTCTTGAGGTGGTTGAAGCCGAAGGAGAGAACGCATTCAAAGGAGCCATTAAAGGTGCCATAAGGTCGAAACTTCGTAATGACAAAAAGAATGCTTATCTCTCGCGAGAATTAGCACAAATACTAGTCAAAGTCCCACTCGAATCAATACCACGATTACATCTAGGAGAAGTTAATAATGATGGTCTAAGCAAACAACTAGAAGATCTAGAACTAAACAGTCTGCTACGACAAGTACCCACTTTCGTCGCTACCTTCTCTAAGGGTGGCTACTTTGCAAATAAAAGGACGCTTGATACCAATATCAAATCCATAGAAATCAAGACCAATCAACAATCATTAACTAATGAATTAGATCACAAAACACAAACCCCAGATCTAAGGCCTCAAATAATTACCAGTACTCTCAAATTGAGAGCACTGGTAGAACAACTAATGACTTACCGGTCACGTCTTCAGCCAGTTGCTTTAGATACAGAAACTACTAATCTCAATCCATTCAAAGCAGAACTAGTTGGTATAGGAGTTTGCTGGGGTGAAGGTTCAGACGAATTAGCCTACTTGCCCATAGGGCACCAACTCCAAGGGGACTGTACAAAGGGAATAACGCCAAGCCAACTACTTCTAGAAGACGTACTTTCTACCTTGGCTCCATGGCTCGCCAGCAAAGACCATCCAAAAGTCTTACAAAACGCCAAGTACGACAGGTTAATCCTCCTACGTCATGGCCTTCCTCTAGAAGGAGTAGTCATGGATACAATGTTAGCCGACTATCTCCGCGATGCAAATAGCAAGCACGGGTTAGAGGTAATGTCCAAAAGAGAGTTTAACTTTACTCCTCTATCGTTCAACGAGCTTGTAGGGAAGCAAGAGACTTTTGCGAATATTCAGATCGAGCCTGCAAGTTTGTACTGCGGAATGGATGTACATCTAACAAGAAGACTTGCTTTTCGATTAAAAGAAAAATTAGAGGAGCAAAGCTCTGAATTAATTGAGCTTCTGGAGAAAGTAGAGCAACCACTAGAGCCAGTTCTCGCCCAGATGGAAGCTACGGGAATACGTATCGACATCCCTTACCTTAAAGACCTATCACAGGAATTAAGCAAAGCACTTGAGCAGCTTGAGAAAAAGGCTCACGATGTTGCCGGTGTTGATTTCAATCTTGCCTCCCCAAAACAATTAGGAGAGCTTCTCTTCGAGACCCTTGGGTTAAACAAAAAAAAATCTAGGCGTACAAAGACCGGCTGGAGCACGGATGCAAATGTATTAGAGAAGCTAGAAGCAGATCATCCTGTCGTAGGCCTAGTAATAGAACATCGCATTCTGAGTAAACTACTAACCACTTATGTCGATGCCCTTCCTCAATTAGTAGAGAAAGAAACTGGTCGAGTACATACAGATTTCAACCAAGCAGTAACAACCACCGGTCGGCTAAGTAGTAGTAATCCAAACCTACAAAATATTCCTATCAGAACAGAATTTAGTCGGCGAATCCGAAAAGCTTTTCTACCACAAGAAGATTGGAAGTTGCTTAGTGCTGATTATTCCCAAATAGAATTACGAATTCTCGCACATCTATCTGGAGAAGAAGTTCTTCAAGAAGCATACCGCAAGCAAGAAGACGTGCATACTCTTACGGCTAAGCTTTTACTTGAGAAGGGTTCAATTGATGCTGAGGAGCGTCGCATAGGAAAAACAATAAATTTTGGAGTAATCTATGGAATGGGTGCACAACGATTAGCTCGATCAACTGGGCTCAGCCAAGCTGAAGCAAAAGAATTTCTTATTCGCTATAGACAACGATACCCAAAAGTATTCGCTTTTCTTGAGCGACAGGAAAAGCTGGCCCTTAGCAAAGGTTACGTAAAAACTTTGCTAGGTCGCCGTCGATCTTTTCACTTCAATCCTCATGGATTAGGTCGCCTGAGAGGCAAGGCTATTGATGAAATAGATCTAGAGTTTGCAAGACGTGGAGGGATGGAGGCACAGCAACTTAGAGCCGCTGCGAATGCACCGATTCAAGGTTCCAGTGCTGACATTATCAAAATCGCAATGGTCCAGCTTCAAAGAAAACTGAATACAGCCTCATTGCCTGCACGTCTGCTTCTACAAGTTCATGATGAACTAGTCCTGGAAGTAGATCCAAGATCAATGCAAGACGTAAAAAAAATAGTAAAAAACACCATGGAGGAAGCTGTAAGTCTTAGCGTTCCCCTACTGGTGGAGACAGGTACAGGAAGCAATTGGATGGAAGCGAAATGACCAGACAATTAATTTTTGATTTAACTACTCGAGTTTGCTGGTAATCGTATGCCTCTAAAGCTAACCAACACTCTTAGTAGAGAAAAGGAGCCTTTTCAGCCAATTACTTCTGGCGAGGTAAGCATCTACTGTTGTGGCGTCACTGTTTATGATCTCTGCCATCTAGGCCATGCTCGTAGTTATATCGTTTGGGATGTTTTACGTCGCTATTTAATCTGGAACGACTACAAGGTTACTTTTGTACAAAATTTTACTGATATCGACGATAAAATACTCAATCGTGCAGCACAAGAAGGGTGCTCAATGAACACAATCAGCGAAAGAAATATTTCAGCTTTCTTCGAAGATATGGATGCGCTTGGAATTCTTAGAGCAGATCGAATGCCTCGTGCTACAAAATGTCTAGATGGAATTCGAACTCTTATACAGGAATTAGAAGAGAAGGGGGCCGCATATTCAGTTGATGGAGATGTCTACTTTTCAGTAATGAAACATTCTGGGTACGGCAATCTCAGCAATCGCGATTTGAATGAACAACAACTCAATGTGGAGGGTCGTGTTAGAGATTCAGAAGGGGCCCGCAAAAAACATGCATTTGACTTCGCTCTCTGGAAAGGGGCTAAAGAAGGAGAGCCGAGTTTCCCTTCTCCATGGGGTGATGGCCGTCCTGGATGGCATATTGAATGCTCAGCAATGGTACGCGAAGAACTGGGCAGCACGATCGACATACATCTAGGTGGAGCGGATCTTATATTCCCTCACCATGAAAACGAAATAGCCCAGTCTGAGTCAGCAACAGGTCAAAAACTTGCAAGGTATTGGCTTCACAATGGAATGGTAAATGTAGGAGGCCAAAAGATGAGCAAGTCATTAGGGAATTTCACCACAATTCGAGCCTTGCTGGACGCAGGGGTATCTCCAATGACCTTAAGGCTATTTGTATTGCAAGCCCACTACCGAAAGCCATTGGATTTCACAAATGAAGCGCTTAACGCGGCCTCTGCAGGTTGGAAAGGTTTGAATCAAGCTCTTTCTCTTGGAACCAAATATGCAAATGTCCTTGGATGGGATAAGCCAGAGATATTAATTGAAGAAATAGTAATTGACGCTAAAGGCTCGACTGATAAGTCATTACATAAGTCAAAGCAACGATTTATTGACGTAATGGATGATGATCTCAATACTTCAGGAGCTTTGGCAGTACTCTTTGAACTAGCACGTCCTCTTCGTGCGCTGGCAAACCGATTAGATCGTGAAGACATAACAACTACCCCCAAAAAAGAATTAAAAGACTTATATCCTCAATGGCAACTTCTAGTAAGGCTAGCGAGAGTACTTGGCCTAAAGACTGAAGCAAATGAAAACCCTCTGTTGGGAAATGATCGTTTTCCAGATGAGAGCCAGATAAAGGAAGCGATAGAAAAACGAAAACACGCAAAATTAAATCGTGAATTTGCCACGGCAGATCAAATCCGCAATGAGCTCAAAGAAAAAGGAATCGAATTAATAGATAAACCTGGAGGAACTACCGATTGGACTCGTTTATAAACATCATTTATTAATTGAATCAATTTCTAGCATCTAACTCGCTACCCACTGTTGATAAAGATCGACCACGCTGACGATCAATCCAAAAGCAACAACAGGTGGAGAGACCCACCGAAGCATAAATTTCAGAAAACGTCTTACTCCTTGAGGAGTCTCACAGCCTGCCAGATCCTCATCAAAGCGTCTAGGAACAACCCATCCAACTAACAGAGATACAAGTAATCCACCAAAGATTAATAAGATCCCACCAAAAACAGCGTCCATACGCCCTAAAACCTCTAAATCCAGTGCAGATGGAAGGCCCAACAAGAAAATCAAAGCACTAGATACCCAAACCGCCTGCTTACGACGCCATCCCAGTCGATCAATTAATGAGGCAACTGGGACTTCAAGAAGAGATATAGAAGATGTAATCGCAGCGATATAGGCCAATGCAAAAAACAAAACAGCGACTACCCTTCCAGTACCGCCCAATGCGGCAAGACCAGTAGGAAGAGAAATAAATAATGTCCCAACTGTGGAACTACTAACAACATCTTGCAACCCAAAACTCATAACAACTGGGAATGTCACCATGCCTGCAAGCAGACCTACCGAAGTATCCATCCCTACTACAGCAACTGCCTCTCGAGGTAAGTGATTTCGACGATCTAAATATGCAGAATAAGCAAGGATGCAGCCTATCCCTGTACCTATAGAAAAGAATGCCTGCGTAAAGGCGTTGCGAACGGTAGAGGGGTTAAATAATTGATTGATATCCCACTTCAATAAGAAAGTACGGTAGCCATCCCAAGCTCCTGGAAGAGTGGCAGCCCAACAGGCTAAAACCAATAGCAACAAAAAAAGAGCTGGCATACACCAACGAGTCAATCGTTCAATACCGCCTCGAATCCCAGCAGAAACAACAATACCCGTCAGAGCAAGGCTTAGAAGTTGTCCAAATAAAACGCTATGGCCAGTGCTTACAGACCCAAAGAAAGCCTTAGCCTCCGCCAAATTATTTGGGAGACCAAATAAAAGTGAATGAACAAACGTATGGGCTGTCCAACCCATCAAAACCGCATAAAAAGCAAGTATTCCGCAGGATGCAACGACAAATAGCCAACCCATTGGCTGCCAACGATTACCAGCAGCATGAACAGGTGCATTGATTGGACTTTTACCTGTACTTCTTCCAAGAATCATTTCTGCTACTAATACAGGCAAGCAGACCACTAAAACAATCAAGAAATAGAGGAGTAGAAAAGCAGCTCCTCCTCCTTGCGAGGCTCGATAAGCAAAGCCCCACAAATTGCCTAGTCCAACTGCACTCCCAGCTGCAGCAAGCACAAAGCCAGTGCCTGATCGCCAATGCTCTCGCGCCGCCATTACAAAGTCCTCTTTCTTTAGTCCTAAATTAATGGGATAAGAACATGTTGAGAATAAACCGTGTAATGGGACACTGGTATTAGTTGCTTGAGCATTGTGAAAGCCATCAGCGTGCTGGGCTCCACGGGTTCAATAGGCACACAGACTCTTGAAATTATCGAAGAGTTCCCACAAGAATTCAAAGTCGTTGCTCTAACAGCAGGTCGCAATTTGCCACTGCTTGTCAAACAAATTCAACAGCACAGCCCAGAAGTTGTAGCACTAGCAGACGAGTCACTACTGCCTGAGCTGGAAAATCAATTAAACGCCCTGCCCTTAGAAGAACGTCCAGAACAACCTCCACAATTGACTGGAGGGGCTGATGGCCTAAATACAGCAGCATCATGGGATCATGCAGACCTTGTAGTCACAGGAATAGTTGGATGCGCAGGTCTTCTTCCTACTTTGGCTGCCATCCGATCAGGTAAAGATCTCGCACTAGCAAACAAAGAAACACTAATCGCGGCAGGACCTGTTGTACTTCCAGAACTAAAAAAAAGTGGGAGTCGTTTGCTACCAGCAGATTCTGAGCACTCTGCAATCTTTCAATGCTTGCAAGGAACCCCCTGGGCTGAAACTGCACGCTTATCAACAGGTGTTCCTACTCCTGGACTTCGTAGTATCCATCTAACCGCCTCAGGTGGAGCCTTCCGCGACTGGAGTACCGAAGAACTTAAGACGGCAACAGTTAGCGATGCAATTAGTCATCCAAACTGGAGCATGGGCCGAAAAATAACTGTTGATTCAGCAACTTTGATGAATAAAGGACTGGAAGTAATAGAGGCTCATTACTTATTTGGTCTTGACTACGACCACATAGAAATTGTTATTCACCCCCAAAGCATCATTCACTCAATGATCGAGCTAACTGATTCTTCAGTTCTTGCGCAACTGGGGTGGCCAGATATGAAACTACCAATCTTGTATTGCATGAGCTGGCCTAATCGCTTGCAAACTCCATGGCGGCGACTCAATCTCACAGAAATAGGCAAGCTTTCATTCCGCTCTCCTGATACAGAAAAGTACCCTTGCATGGAACTTGCTTATGCCGCCGGTCGCTCAGGAGGCACTATGCCTGCCGTACTAAATGCAGCAAATGAAGAAGCTGTTGCTCAATTCCTTGAAGAAAAAATTCACTTTATAGACATACCAAAAACAATCGAAATTGCTTGTGAAAAGCATAAGAACGAACTAAAAATTGATCCAAGTCTGGACGACATCCTTACAATAGACAGCTGGGCTCGCAACTTTGTTAAAGAACAAGTAAAGAAGAATGCTTCTTATATAAATAAATCATAAGCTCACTTATCAAGTGGAATTGAATACCCTTACATAAGCCATAACAAAACATTTTTTGCGGCAAAATAAGGTTAGAGCAGAAAAGATTTAAAGTAGAAGTTGTCAGTCAATTCTAGCCAAGAGTCGACAAGAAGTTGACTGCAAAGAGACCTGTTCAACTATTAAAATAATATTTAGATAGTTTTAATAGCCATCTTTTAACTAAAAGATCGCCCCAGCAACCTTTAATACCATGAAAGCCATTATGACCACCATTTTTAGTCAAAACGACTTGAAATCTAGTTAAATTCTTCACAACAATACTTTCTGCAATCTTCTTTGCGCCCTCTGCAGGGACCCAAGGGTCATCTAAAGCCTGCAAAAAAAGCAAAGGTGGAAGCGCCCTACATTCCTCACAAATTTTCAGCAAAGGAGAAGCTTTTTTGTAGTAATCATCTACGTCTTTATAACCCCATCGTGGAGCAGTAATTGCAGCGTCAAAAGAACGAATGGTTTTAAGAGCACTATTTTTAGAACTTGTCAAAAGAAATTCTTTTTCGCAATCATGAACTCCAAATGGATCTGCAAGCGTTTGACGAATAAGCCGCTTCAATAGCCAACGTTGATAAACCCTATTTCGAGGCCGCTCAATAGATGAACTACAAGCCTGTAAATCTAATGGACTACTAGTGCACACCAAGCCATCCAAAAGAGGTTTATCCTTTTGTTTTACTTGCAGGCAAGCATTTAGCAACATTGTTCCTCCCAGAGAGATCCCAGCCCCAAACAAAGGCAGAGAAGGTCTAGGAGAATGAAATTGCTTACTTAAAACATTGCACAGCTCCCTTGCATAAATAATTACTGGTCCCAAGTCACTATTGCATTCCGCTGCATAGGTTCCGCCTGCAAGATGCCTCCCAGGGTCCGCCCCACGCAGATTCACTCTCAATACAGCAAAACCTGCATTAAGTAGAGCAAAAGCCATACGCCGCAAACCAAGTCGCCGACTAGAGCCACCTAAGCCATGAAGCAACAAAACAACGCCACAAGGCTGGGAAGAGCTAGTAGGTAAATCTAAAAGAATTAATAAGTGTCCTTTGCTAGCACGGCCATTAGGCAGAGATGGCACTTCTATTTGAATTGCCTTTCCATTCTCATTAGGCAACCCTTCTGAAATAAATGTGTCCCTAAGCGTTTGTAAATCCCCACCTATCCATGGGAATCTTTGCTCAAAAGGTGAGATACCTAGCTCCTCCTGCAGAAGGAAGAAGGATTCATCCTTTCCTACTTCCAACACCAAGCTCCTTTAATTCAACTAACAGATCACCCAGAACTTTCTTGGCATCTCCAAATACCATTGAAGTATTAGAAAGGTCAAAAAGATCATTCTTTATACCTGAATAGCCAGTGTTCATTCCCCTCTTAACTACAAAAACCGTACGAGCTTCATAAACATCCAAGACTGGCATTCCATACAAGGGAGAATTTCGATCGTTTTTAGCTTGTGGATTAACAACATCGTTTGCACCAAGTACAAGGACTACATCAGTGGCAGGGAACTCAGGATTTACAACATCCAACTCCTTTAGTTGTTCGTATGGAACATCAGCTTCAGCGAGAAGAACATTCATATGTCCAGGCATCCTCCCAGCAACAGGATGAATGGCGTAGCTGACATCTATTCCACCTGCTTCAAGAACACGAGTAACTTCTCTAAGTGTATGTTGAGCTTGTGCCACAGCAAGCCCATATCCAGGCACAATGACTACTCTTTCAGCAGCCTCAATGGTGAGCGCACATTCCTCAACACTGCAACTAGTGATATTTATATATTCACTGCCTTTATTTGTACTTGCTATTGCACTAGCTCCTAGTGCTCCACCAAACAAAACTGATAGCAACGATCTATTCATTCCATTACACATAACTTGAGTGAGAATCAAGCCAGCAGCTCCAACCATCGCTCCTGCCACAATTAACAATTGACTTTGAACAACGAAGCCAGCCGCTGCTGCTGCAACACCTGAATAGCTATTAAGCAATGAAATAACTACTGGCATATCAGCTCCTCCAATGGGGAGTGTTACTCCAATTCCGAGCAATGCAGAACCTATTACAAGCAACCAAAGACCACTGCTTCCACCGAAAGAAAGCTCAATAGCCCCAACCAAAGACAAAGCCGCAAAAGAAATATTAACAACGTGTCGCAACTTGCTTTGAGTCCATACAGGAGTAGAAAGCCATCCCTGCAATTTCGCCATAGCAACTATCGAGCCGCTAAACGTAATAGCACCCACAAAAACAGAAGTAACTATAGATAGATTCCCTACTAGCCCCAAATTTCCACCACCAAGAAAAAGAATTACACCTATTGCTACAAGCAATGAAGACATACCTCCACACCCATTAAATAAAGCCACTGTCTCTGGCATCGCTGTCATGGGGACTTTCTGGGCAATCACCATCCCCAAAGAGCCTCCAATCACAACTCCAAGAGTTATCCATATCCACGAATTTAAAGAGATACCGCTACTACTCCCACCAAGAAAATCAACCAGAACTCCTACTACAGCAAGACTCATTGCTATAGCAGCAAGTCGATTTGCCTCACGAGCAGAACGGACCTTTGCCAGGCCCTTAATACCTAGCGCTAACAGTAAAACTGCAAGTAGATCAATCGAGTACTTGAGGATTGCAGAATTAATCATCAGCGATTGTCCTTTCTATGAATGGGCTTTCGACTAAACATTGCAAGCATTCTGTCTGTCACTAAGAAGCCACCTATGACATTGAATAAGGCAAAGCCAAGAGATATCGAGCCCAAAATCAAAAGTGGTGTTTTATCCCCCGCCTGAATAATCACACTGAGTGCAGCAAGCATGGTGATTCCTGAAATAGCATTTGCACCACTCATTAAGGGAGTATGCAAAGTCGGGGGGACTTTGCCGATGAGCTCCAGGCCAAGCAAACTTCCCAACAAAAGAACCCACAAGGCCTCAGAATGCGAAAACTCCATTAGTTAGACCCTCCTTCTTTAAATACATCTGGACAGCGAATTTCACCTTCATGGCTAATCAAACATCCTGCTATTAGCTCATCCTCAAGATTAAGATTCAGTTCGCCATTTTTGAGAAAAGGCGCTAGAAGAGCAAGCAAGTTACGAGAATATAAAGAACTTGCATGGTTGGAAACACTACAAGGCAAAGCTGAAGCACCTATAAGCTTGACGCCCTTTCTCACAACAGTTTCATCCTTTTTGGTTTCAGCACAATTTCCACCTTGCTCTATAGCTAGGTCAACAACTACAGATCCTTGTCGCATTCGATCAAGCATCTCTTCACTAATTAATCTTGGTGCTTTTTTTCCAGGAACTTGGGCTGTACATATCGCCACATCTGCCTCAGACAAATGATCTGAAAGTTGCTTACGTTGTGCAGCAAGGAAGGACTCTGAGGATTGTTTTGCATATCCGCCTAATTCATCAGGCTTTTCATCCATTTCAGGCGGATCAATAAACCTTGCTCCTAGAGATTCCACTTGCTCTTTTACTGCTGGTCGAATATCACTGACAAAAACAACAGCACCAAGTCGTTTTGCCGTTGCCACTGCCTGTAGACCCGCCACGCCAGCTCCAAGTACTACCACTTTTGCTGGCTGTACCGTACCTGCAGCTGTCATCAGCATAGGAAAATAACGGTCCAAAGCACCTGCAGCTAATAGGACAGACTTATATCCAGCAACATTTGCTTGAGAAGAGAGTACATCAGCAGACTGCGCGCGACTAATTCTAGGTAAAAGCTCCATTGCCAAAGCAGAAAGCCTTCCTGCAACAAGTGAATTAGCAAGTGATTCATTCCTATAAGGCGCCAACAATCCAACAATCAGAGCTCTATCCTTCAATCTTTTCAAAGAGTCTTTCAAGGGAGCTTGTACACAAAGAACCACATCAGCCTTACTCCAAATATCTAAATCTCCAGGAGATATAACTTCAGTTCCAATGTTTTTATATGCATCATCTAAAAACCCCGCTAATTTTCCAGCACCTTGTTCTAGGAATACTTCGCAACCTAAAGAAATAAACTTCTTTACTGTTTCAGGTGAAGCAGCAACCCTTGTTTCTCCAGGTGCAGATTCAATTGGGATTAGAAATCTTGGCAAGATTTGTCAAAGCTCTATAAATCCGAGGTTACGGGGTCAAGGAGCCATCTTCAGCATCTTCCAGGAGAAAGTCTTTCTATGCTGATGTGCTGATCTTTCACTAATCATCTGCTGATGATTTAGATAATCAGAGCTATTAATGAGGTAAGAATTCAAAATGACGACACTAAATGAGTCTTTCTGCAATCGAATGCCCTGATGGTGTTTGCCATAGCCATCATGGTGGCCATGCTGTTCCAAGGACAGCTATGCAGAAAAACCTACAAGGCCACGGTCGGGAATGGTGTGAGCGATTAGCCGAAAGAATTTACGAAATGTCAGTTGATACCTATGCTCAGACAGTAATGCCAAGCCTTCATTCTTCAGGGTGGCAGCGTCGTCATCTGGACTGGGAATTCAAACTTGCAAAGCAGGAGTCAGAACCAGACGAAGCACTAGTTGAAGGAATAATCAATGCAACTGAAAGCTTCTTACGCAGTAGCGAAGTTCACAAACTATTTATTCAAGAATTAGTTCAAGGAACATTTGCGGAAGCTTCCGAAGACACACTTCGAGCAAGCGCTGTTCGGAAAATAATTAACAATGAAGTAATGGCCATGATCCAAGAGCGTAAAGAGGATCTCCTAAACCGTCTTGCAAAGGAGCTGCTAACTGATGCAAAGGGAGACTTTGAAGTGGCTCGAACTGCAGCAGGGGAAGGGCTTGAGGAAGTTGAGCGACTGCTTGTCAATCATAAAGAGGCCGTTTGACTTCAAGAAGTCAGTTCAACTAAATATCTAATATGCACATCAATGCACTATTAGTTACCCCTAAATAACAAATTAATTCAATTATAATTTCTTGAAATTTTAGCTAAAATTGATTTCTAGAGGAATATATATATATGGCATACTTCTCTAATTCAAAGGTTGTTAATCCTAAATGGAATCAAAAGTAAGAAGATAAATATGCCAAAAGCAAAAAGAGTTGTTAGAAAGGCATAAATTCCTTCTTATCGACCATCTCGATACTCTCTTATGATCTTCAAAGAGATCTAAAAAAAACAAACGTTCGCCCACGTATTTGGCAAACTCAACTAATACAGCTGTTACGTCGACGAATTAAGCACAACACTGTTAACAGCAGGGATGTGCTAGTTCATGCTGGACCAGGAGCAGGGAAAACCCTAGGAGCTCTGCTTAGCTTTAAAGCATTACAAAAAGAAGGTTTACTAAAAAACTTCGTTGTCTTCTGCCACCGGAACTCAATTGCCTTCCAGTGGCAGAAATCCTCTGAAATGCTAGGGCTCAAAGTACAAGATCTAGGAATCCACCCAACACAAGAAGAGATCCAGAAGCACTGTGATGGATGGATATATACATATCAAGGAGCCACGAAGAGATTGCAAAAAACAAAGGAGCCTTTGGAAATTTTTCTCAAGAAGAATCTTTTAGCCATTGCTGATGAAGCCCATCATTTAGGAGTCAATCCTGACGAACCAGAAGAAGCTGTATGGGGGAGAACCTTTTTAGAACTAACTAAAAACAGCAATCTTCGTCTAGGTCTTACTGGAACGCCTTTCAGAGCAGATAATCTTGCCTTTTGTTCTGCTCGAAAGGTTCTTGTTCATTCAAAGGGGGAACTTATAGAGCAAATCAACCCTGATTTATGCGTGGAGTCTCGTGAACTCATCTCTGCAGGAGATGTCCGACCACTTGAGTTTCATTTTCAAGACGGCTGGGTAGAACATAGCCACGAAGGGCAGCCAGATCGAGAAGTATCTCCCTTATCAACCGAACAAAGAGAGACCTGGCGAGCACGCAACCTTAGACGAGCAATAAGCTTGTCAGATAAAAGCAGCATTGGCGTTCAAGTACTTCTTAAAGCCCAAGAGAAATTAATAAAGATTCGTTCTGAACATGAAAATGCAGCAGGACTTGTAATTGCAAAAGATATCGAACATGCAAAGAGCATTAGTAATCTTCTTAAAGAAAATGGTCATAGCGTAGAACTAGTGCATTCTCAAGACAAAGAGGCTAGTTGTCGGCTATCAGCATTTAAAGAAGGCAAAGCTAAATGGCTAGTAAGTGTGGACATGTGCTCAGAAGGCTTTGATGCTCCAAGGCTGCGTGTAGTTGCTTATCTGACAACTGTCGTGACAAAAAGCAGATTCTTACAAGGAATTACACGTGCCGTACGCATGTCCTCAGCGAGAGCCTCGTTAGAGGCGATACCTCGAAACCCATCTCATGTTTTTGCCCCAGCCGACCCGCTACTGATGTCATACGCACGCAGTTGGTCCGAAGCAAAACCATACCTAATTAAAGGGAATCAATCTGTCAGCCAAATTGGAGGCTCTTCATCGTCACCTAAAGGCCCTATTTTGCCAATGGAAGCAGTAGGAGATGGTGCAGGGGAAATAATCAAAATGCAGACTGCGGAATTACCACAATTCTTGAAGTGATAAGTCTTTTTGTATAGAAGATTTTGTTTTTCAACATGAAAGACAAGTGTTAGCTCCATCAACATGTAATTTGGCCCGATCGGGGACAAATCATGCATGCATCGCTACAACGACGTATCAGTGTTGCCAACTGTTGGGCTTCTACCAGGGTTGCAGTTCTAGACAGCCTTGAGCGCTATGAAGACAGTTACGCCATTACCCAAGAATTTAGGGAATGGATTACTTGCATTGCCGAGCATCCAGAACATTTAGAGGACTCAGTTCTCAAGGTTCCACAAACTCTGAGTACATACCTTAAAGAAGAAAAAGCCGACCAAGACGAAATGCTCGAAATCTAAAGAAAATATAAAATTTTTACCTTGTTGATTGATTCTTTTGTTGAGATTGTTTTGTGATTTTGCTTTGATGATTATTCTTTAAGTTACAAAGTCCCCCTATTAGGCTCAAGTGCAAATTATTGATTAAAAAAATCAGCCATAAAGCTGTAATTCAAAAACTTGCCTTTCGAAGCCCTATATGTCATTAAAACCGATCCAAATGAAAGGAATCAATTGGCAAGCCAAACATCTACCTCAAAAAGTATGAAGCCTAAGAAAATTTCTAGCATCTAAATATCTACCATCTGGCAAAAAAACTTTCAAAACTGAAGAGCTTGGCAGATAATTGCCTTACCTCCGCCTAGGACCACCAGGACGATTCCCACCAGGCCTACCTCCAGGGGATCCAGCATTTCTTTCCCTGTAAGTAATTCTCCCTCTAGTTAGATCATAAGGACTAATTTCAACAAGTACCTTGTCTCCTGCAAGTAGTTTGATCCTAAATTTGGTGAGCTTGCCAGCAGCCCTACATAGGCACTGATGGCCAGCTGGCTGCTCAAGAGTGACCAAATAAAAACCGTTGCCTTGCTCCTTCTCTATTACGCCCGATGTTTCAATCATTCTCTTTAGCCATAAGTATTTAGCTAAAATAGATTGTAATTGGCAAAGGGGTTCTAAGGAAAAAGGATTTGCATTCAAAACCCATAAAAACAGGAATGGGAGTTTTTTTAGATTACTTAGAAGAAACTACTAAAAAAATCATGGTGGGCTGAGAATACAAAATGCCTAGTAAGTCAATGGGTTGATGCTTTAGAGATAATTCTTTCATCTAGGTTTTGGCTCAAAAGTCCAATCCATTACTTCCTCAATTCAGTGACTCTTGAAGCTCTCGTACTACCTGCCACTGACCGTAGTAATAATTAGCCCTTCCTCGTCGTTCTGCATCATGCAATCCATCGAAAGCATCGAATCCAATGCTTCGCCATAGCTCATTTCCGCAAGCTTTGTCCAGCTCATTCATGGCCTCTTTCGCCAAGTTTTCCAGCCTTCTATTGAGATTTTTAATTTGAGCAATCGACATTGGCAGGGAAAGTCTCGCTCGCTAATAGTACAGACAAACTACAGGAAGGCCAGCCTTTGGGCTTAGAATGGCACTCTTTTTTTCTCTTCCTTATCTACATCTATATCTAGTTCACGCATTCGCTTCATAATGATTGAATAATACTCTCGCAAATAAGCATCAAGCGTTGAGGTCTTAGCTGGATCTAATCCAAAAGCTTCATAGCTTTTTTCCATAGGAGCATCAAGGATTGCACCACCACCAGTTACTTCCGAAAAAGCAAGTCGATCCAGAACATTTAAAGAGTCCTGGAAAAAAGAAACTAAAGCTTTCCCAGTGGACAATAAGAAAGGCGAAACTTTCAAAACCTTTGATGACTTTGCTTTGCCGCAAGCTTTCTCACACAACTCCACAACTTCCTCAGCTTTCCAAGCCCTTGGTCCAACCACGGGGAAACTTTTCCTAATAGTTTGTGGACGCTCTAATGCTGCCACCACAAAGCGAGCCATGTCCTGCGTATTCATATATGCAATCTCTGCAGGTGTTGCACTAATCCAAACATTTTGACTCTCTAAAACTGGTATCGCATATTGACTAATAAGTCCTTGCATAAAAGCCACTCCTTGAAGGATTGTGTAATCCAAAGAGGAGTCTGATAAAAGACGTTCAGTGCAATATTTGATATCCATTAATGGAACATTTCTATGTTGCTCTGCTGCAAATAAAGACATAAAAATTACTCTCTTAACCCCTATTCGATCACAAGCTCTATAAAGATTTAGCTTACCTTCCCAATCAGTTTCATAAACACTTTTAGGGTCTTCTGGACGAGTTGTCGCCGAATCAATCAAAGAATCTACCCCCTGCAAAGCATATTCAAGGCTCTCAGGATCAAGCAAGTCACCTTGGACTATCTCGCAGCCCCACTCTTGTAAGAAGGCTGCTTTCCTCGGCGTACGGACCATACAGCGCACTTGATAACCAGCATCAACAGCAGTTTTGGCAATTTGCCGCCCAAGTGTGCCGGTTCCACCAATCACAAGAACCTGCATAGGGTTTGTCATTCAGATAAGAAAGCCTAAGAAGAAGATCAAAGAAAACGCGACTCAAGAATCTTGTAATTTTAATAAAAGCGCACCGCCTGCAAGTCCCACAGGAATCAAAATCCAAAAGACTGCGGCAATACCAAAAATCTCAGAAGCCATTCTAATAGGACAAAGCACCATCCTATTTAAAGCCTTTAACAAGCTTTTTCTCGCAAATTCTTAACAGCTCTCCAAGAGAAGCGTTAGTACGAAAGTGTCCAGGAACCACACCACTTCGAAAAGCGAGATAACCTTCTGCATTTAATAACTTGATCATCAAATCAAGTGAAGGTGGTGCCTCTAGAGGAACCCGACTTGCTATGTCATGAGTAGACCAGGAAAAAACAGGGATCCCTTCATCAGCTCTTAATCGATCAATTAGTTTTTCACTTCGACCAACAATTGGCACTGAAAACCGATTAGAGAGCTCTTGAATTTTAGATAAAGTTGGAGGTGACTGAAGAGGGCCGAGCCAAAGTGGCCCGCTTATCTCCCAACGAGCCAAGCCTATTCCACAAGAACAATCTTTCCAGCCCTTAAGGTTCAGTAAAGGCTGAGAAGATTGTTCTCCGCAAATCTCACAACGCGCAATTAAGCCAAGTTGATTCTCCTCTCCATGAAAGAGATGCCTCTTAAATCGAACAAAAACGCGGAATGTACGTCCATCACTAAAGCAAGCAAGTGGCTCAACACCACGTCCTAACAGCCAGGCCTGACGAGCGACTGCCGCCAGCTGAAGTCTAAGCGCGATCTCCCAGCTGGCAGGGTGTGTTCTGGCAGCTGCGGCAAGACTTCTTAGAGCTGCTAAACGATCATGGCCAGTGGTGGAACGTCCATCAGTACTTGAAAGCATCAAGATCCCATCAAACGCCAAAACTCGCAAAACTGGTTGCAACAAGGAGTTGGGGGAACCAAAACAGTCAAGGTCGATCAAGTTAAAAAAACACTTGTCTATATATGCACGAGCAAGGAGAACCTCCGCAAAATCATTTTTAAAAGTCAATTTGATTCCTTTTTTGCTAAGAGGCTGCAAATTGCGTTGGATCAAATTGCTTCGATCAAGATCAGCATCATTAATCCAAATCTCCAAATTCTTTAAGCCTCTTTTCTGCTCTGAGATTGGTAGGACAGCGTCTAAGCCCCAACGCAATGCACGAATTCCACAACCAGCCATGAGGTCAAGCCATCGAAAAACTTTCTCTTGCTTGGTGTCGTTAAACTGCATAGCAGCAAATAAGACAGAGAAATCTCTAGCCAAAATTGAATCTGGGCGAAAAAAACCAGCATCAAGCTCTAAAGATGAATAACCTTCTCGATAGTTAGGAATAGCTTCTTTCAATTCTCTTTGGATAAAACTTTTGTAGAGCCCCCATTGAGCAACATCTCTCAAGATGGCTCTCAATGGGGCGAATTAAACAACTGGTATTGGAAAGGCATTAGATGTCATTGGAGAGTTTTAGGGAAAACAAATAAGAGGCCAGTACTTTTATTACATGGTTTTGGAGCTAGTAGTGCTCACTGGCGCCACAATGCAAGTGCTTTTGTAGATGCTGGTTTTTGTGTTTATGGACTTGATCTCATTGGGTTTGGCGATTCTGAGCAACCAAGTAAAAAAATAATCCCAAAGCTGGACAATCAATTGTGGGCAGAGCAAGTTGCAGCATTCCTTGAGCAAGTGGTCCACACTAAGAAGTATGGGAAAGCAGTCCTAATTGGGAACTCCCTTGGAAGTCTTACTGCACTCACAACTCTGGCTTACCGGCCAGAACTAGTGTCTGCTTTAGTGGCCGCCCCTTTACCTGACCCAACTCTTGTTGAACCAATTATTTACGCGAAATCGGAATGGTTGGAAAAACTCCGTAAAAATCTAATAAAAGTCTTCTTCAAACTTCTACCTTTAGAAATTCTAGTTCCATTTGTTTCTCGGACAGTAATTCTAAAAATAGGACTTCAAGCTGCATATCAACGTTCCATTAAATCTGACAAGGAGCTTTTTAGGTTAATTGCAAAGCCAGCAAAGCGAAAAACAGCTGCAAGAGCCTTGCGAGCAATGTGCATTGGCATGGCAACACGCCCAAAAGAGACAACAGCACCAGTATTACTTCATAGATTGGCAAGCAAAAGGGAACATTCACCAATCCTGCTTCTATGGGGCAAACAAGATAAATTAGTACCTCTGAAAATTGGCCAACAACTAATAAAAAAACACCCTTGGATTAACTTGGTTGTATTAGATAAAACTGGCCACTGTCCACACGATGAATCGCCCAACCTATTCAATCAAAATGTATTGAATTGGTTGGGCACTATTGTCGAGAATAATCAACAAGAAGCATGAAGCACACACTTTCAGTAGTAGTAGAAGACGAGTCAGGAGCTCTGAGCAGGATTGCAGGACTCTTTGCCCGTCGAGGTTTCAATATTGACAGTCTTGCTGTTGGCCCAGCAGAAACCCAAGGGCAATCGAGACTAACAATGGTTGTAGAAGGAGATGATCAAACCCTCCAGCAAATGACCAAACAGCTTGACAAGCTAGTCAATATTCTTCAAGTGTTAGATCTCACAAGGCTTCCAGCGGTAGAACGTGAACTAATGCTGCTAAAAGTTTCAGCATCTTCAACGCAAAGGAGTGTGATATTAGACCTCGTTCAAGTTTTCAGGGCCAAAGTTGTTGATGTTGCAGATGAAGCTCTAACTCTGGAAGTGGTTGGCGACCCAGGCAAACTAGTTGCGCTTGAGAAGCTTCTCAAGCCATACGGAATTCTTGAGATAGCAAGAACCGGTAAAGTTGCACTTGAAAGAGCCTCAGGCGTAAATACTGAAATATTAAAAACCATCTCAGGAGATGGAAGGTTTCCTGCCTAAAATAGAACCTAATTATTATTCAAAATTTTAGTTTGAATAATAAAATCTCCCTCTTTAATCTTATCCAAGATATCTATACCATCAACTACTTTCCCAAAAACTGAATAACGGCCATTAAGCTCTGGAAGAGTCTTTAAGGCAATATAAAATTGCGCACTTCCAGAATTAAGCGACTGAGAACGAGCCATAGCTATAGAGCCTCTCTCATGTATCAGTTCAAGTTGTGATAACTCTCTAGGGTTAGTCACTAATTCATTGTATCTAGGAGCCTCTTCTTTTATAAGCTTAATTTCTAATGGGATAAATCTAGCTAAACCATTCTTAGGGTCAATAAAGTTACCTTTTCCATAATCAATCTCTGGAGTTGTTGGATATTTAGAAAACGGATCCCCTCCCTGCAAGACAAAAGGAGATGGTAGTTTTATAACTCTATGAAAAACTGTTCTATTATAAACACCCTTATTAATCAGATCAAGAAAGTTTCCTGCTGTAATTGGAGCAGTATTGCCATATAACTCTAACAGAATTATTCCACGATTTGTTGTCATCTCAACAGTTGCTTTGCCCTTTAAACACGGGGTCTTTCGTATCAAGCATTCAGGAGTAATTACATCGACAGTCCTCTTCTTGCACCCCAAATTAATTGGCACAAAAAATAAAAACAAACAAAGGAATAAAAAGATTTTTTTTGATTCCAAGTTTAAAAACTTATTCAAGGTAAATATCAGATTCCTTCAAGATTCACATTAAGAAAGCGAGCCAACTCAGCGCCTTCCTTCTCTAGTTCTGCCAGTGATGGTGGCTGTCCAACAGCTGACAAAGGTAAATCTCGTCGACCTTGTATTCGCAAAGCAATTCTCCGTCGAGGATTAAGGCCTTCTCGTACCTCTAATTTAACTGCTTTAACATCTTTTAAAGGAATCTGAACATTGATTTGCTTCAGCAAAGCTCGACGAGAAATCGATAAAGTTCCTAATTCTTTATCAAAAAGGTTGCATCCGGCTCCAAAATCAACCAAGACAAGTGACCAAAGATATATGGCCAACAAAAATGCGATCACACCATATATCCCCATAATCAAACCCTGAGGAACGAAAATAAAGCTGCCAGGATGGCCAAGAGGCAACAGGTCTTTACCTAAATAACTTGAAAGTGACGCAAGCAAAAAGCCAATGCCGCCAATCGAGACCATCGAGCCAACAAGGTAATTGGAGCCTCGGCGAGAACCAGTAACAATTTGCTCCAGCAGCATTTGAGATGCCTGCACAGGTTTAGGACTCTCTTGCATCTCATCAGTCATAAACAAATCCCAGGGCAAGGTCCACTATTGGATTTTGCACTATGGCAAATGACCAATCAGAAGCAAGGATTAAGTCAACAAGCAATACAAGGGGTTTCAGATAAAAGAAATATTTCCCCAAAGAATGCATAGACATTGTTAAAGTCTCTCGGTATCCCAAAGCTCAGCACCGTTTATTCCATGACGATCGCTGTAGGTAGCGCGCAGGGTCGAGGTTGGTTCGACACCCTCGATGACTGGTTAAAGCGCGACCGCTTCGTTTTTGTTGGCTGGTCCGGCATTCTTTTATTTCCTACTGCCTATTTGGCAATAGGTGGTTGGTTCGTAGGAACCACCTTTGTTACTTCCTGGTATACCCACGGTATTGCCAGCTCTTATTTGGAAGGAGCAAACTTCCTTACTGCCGCTGTTAGTACCCCTGGCGATGCCATGGGGCACAGCCTGATGTTGCTTTGGGGCCCAGAGGCTCAAGGCGATTTTGTGCGCTGGTGTCAGCTTGGCGGTCTATGGAACTTTGTTGCACTCCATGGCACGTTGTCCCTGGTCGGCTTCATGTTGCGCCAGTTTGAGATTGCACGTCTTCTTGGCCTTCGTCCTTACAACGCATTAGCTTTCTCAGCTCCGATTGCGGTATTCCTCAGTGTTTTCCTGATGTACCCACTCGGTCAGCACAGTTGGTTCTTTGCTCCATCTTTTGGTGTAGCCGCAATTTTCCGCTTCATTCTCTTCATTCAGGGATTCCACAACTGGACTCTTAATCCCTTCCACATGATGGGGGTAGCTGGAATTCTTGGAGGTGCACTTTTATGCGCTATTCATGGAGCAACAGTTCAGAACACTCTCTACGAAGACACTACCTCCTTCTCAGGTGGTAATGCTCAAAGCACAACTTTCAGAGGGTTTGACCCAACTCAAGAAGAAGAGACCTATTCAATGGTCACTGCAAACCGCTTCTGGAGTCAGATCTTCGGTATAGCTTTTTCCAACAAGCGCTTCCTTCACTTCTTCATGTTGTTAGTACCCGTAATGGGTATGTGGGCGCCGTCTATCGGAATCGTAGGTCTTGCACTAAACCTGCGTGCTTACGACTTCGTTAGCCAAGAGATCCGTGCTGCAGAAGACCCTGAATTCGAGACGTTCTATACCAAGAACATCCTTCTGAACGAGGGTATGCGCGCATGGATGGCATCTGCTGACCAACCACACGAAAACTTTGTATTCCCAGAGGAGGTACTGCCCCGTGGAAACGCCCTTTAATAACTTACTTAAGGCTCCCGGACAGAGTATTGAGGAGACTGGCTATGCCTGGTATGTAGGCAATGCTCGTCTTATTAACCTCTCCGGGAAGCTTCTAGGGGCTCATATTGCACATACAGGACTAATGGTGTTCTGGGCTGGCGCAATGCTCCTCTATGAGGTGAGTCACTTCACCTTTGACAAGCCAATGTGGGAGCAAGGTCTCATTCTTCTCCCTCATGTAGCTATGTTTGGCTACGGAATCGGTCCAGGAGGAGAGGTGACCGATGTCCTTCCATTCTTCCAAGCAGGTGTAGTGCACCTTGTTGCAGCAGGTGTACTTGGATTTGGTGGTGTATGGCATGCACTTGCCGGCCCAGAAAAGTTAGAAGAAGCATTCCCCTTCTTCTCAACTGATTGGCGTGACAAAGATCAAATGACAACAATTCTTGGACGTCACCTGACTGTTCTTGGATTGGGTTCATTAGTTTTTGCAGTCAATTGGCAATTCTTGGGTGGCGTTTATGACACATGGGCTCCAGGCGGAGGCGAAGTAAGGCTAGTTACTCCAACACTTGATCCACAGGTAATTCTTGGATACCTATTTTCCACTCCTTGGGGTGGAGGTGGCTCTTTAGTAGGAGTTAACTCAATGGAAGATATTGTTGGTGGTCACTACTATCTGGCTCTTTTAGAACTGTTAGGTGGTCACTTCCATATGCAAACCAAACCATATGGTTGGGCAAGAAGGGCTTTTATCTGGAATGGAGAAGCTCTATTGGCTTACGCATTGGGTGGACTATGTGTAGCTAGTTTTTATGCATCCACTTTTGTTTGGTTCAACAACACAGCATATCCATCTGAGTTCTACGGCCCAACTAATGCCGAAGCTTCTCAAGCACAAAGTTTTACCTTCCTCGTTCGTGACCAACGTATTGGCGCGAAAGTTGGCTCCACAATGGGTCCAACAGGATTAGGTAAATACTTGATGCGCTCCCCTACTGGTGAAATCATTTTTGGAGGGGAGACGATGCGTTTCTGGGACTTCCGAGGTCCATGGCTAGAACCTCTAAGAGGTCCTAATGGCCTAAGTATCGACAAGATTCAGAATGATATTCAACCTTGGCAAGTTCGCCGAGCAGCTGAATACATGACGCATGCACCAAACGCATCCATAAACTCTGTTGGTGGCATCATTACCGAGCCAAATGCAGTGAACTTTGTGAACCTCAGGCAGTGGTTAGCATCAGCTCATTTCTTCCTTGGCTGGTTCACCTTTATTGGACACCTTTGGCATGCAGGAAGAGCTCGTGCTGCGGCAGCTGGATTTGAAAAGGGTATCGATCGTAAGAACGAACCTGTTTACTCTATGCAAGACCTAGACTGACTTTTCAATAGTCATTTAGATCTCTTTCAAAGAAAAAAGCCCTTGACAATTTGGTCAAGGGCTTTTTTCTTTCTTACAAGTTTCTAAAACAAGTAGATAAAAAGAATATTTATTCAAGACCTGCCTTCAAAAATGCCTTTCTCAACCATGGCAAGCTAAGTCCTATGACATTGCTATAACAGCCACATATTGAACTAATCAACATTGCACCTTTACCTTCCAACGCAAATCCACCTGCACACTCCAAGGGTTCTCCCGTTGAGACATATTTTTCTATTTGCGCATGACTTAAATCTACAAATTCAACTCTTGTGCTAATTACTTTTTGCAGAGCTCTATTAAAAGGAATCTCTGTTTGACAATTAAAAGCCGAAGAACCAAATAACAAAGCATGTCCTGTAATTAGGAAACCACTGTTAGAAGACATTCTTTCCCATCGTTCAATAGCCTCATTGGCATCTCGAGGCTTGCCATAAATCTCATTTTCAAATAAAAACACAGAATCACATCCAAGAATTGAAGTTATTTTCTTATATGGAAAGATTTGTTGGGCTTTCGAAGCAAGTTTTGACGCAACAGCATTAGCCTTAGCAATAGCAAGCATCTCTACCATCTTTAAAGCATCAGAACCCTGAAATCTCTCTTCATCAATCCCACTAGCCATTAAACAATGTGGAATAGCTGCCTTTTCAAGTAATCCATGTCGAGCCTTAGAAGCAGAAGCCAGCATTAACACAAAAGCTATTTCAACCAATCATCCTTAGGCTGTCATTAATGGTCCACCTTGCAAGTCTCTACGTTTAAATCTAGATGGAATTAATTGATAATCTCATTATCAAACGAACTAATAAGGCATTTCGATGCCTCCCTCTGAACTCCAAGTTTTATAAAGAAGTGCAAAAACATGGGCTCAATGCAGAAAATGTGTTTCTGCAAAGAAACAAATACCAAGTAAACGGATCAAAATGGTTTAAACATTCAAGTTCAGTAGAAAGTGCTTTTCGATGGTTGATAACAATTGGAATCTTACGAAGAGAGGTTGATGGGCAAGGTCTAACTTCCAGTATCCGGCTAACACCTCTTGGCCGACAGGTTTTGGAACAAACTCCAGATCTGCCAAATCAAAAAGCTGACTTTTTAGAGCAAATAAGCAACTATTTACATCGCCAATGGCCATTGCGATGATCTCCAATCCTGATCCAATCCCTTGGATGGTTCTTGGGACCTCAAGTGGTGCAGGCAAATCACTTATGGCTGCAGCAATCTGCAGAATCCTACTTCGTCAAGGAGAGCAACCTTTGCCTTTCAAAGGGCAAAACATGAGCAATAACGCATGGGTTGATAACAATGGTGGAGAAATGGCCTACTCCCAAGCACTACAAGCTTGGGCAGCGGGAATTGAGCCGACTTGTGAGATGAATCCAATACTTCTAAAGCCAAAAGGTGACTGCACTAGTGAGGTAATTCACCTTGGGAGAAGTGTTGGAATAGCCAAGGCAAGGACCTACTACAAAAAATGGTTTAACCCTGGTTGGGTAGCTATCCAGAAAGGACTAAAAGAGCTAAACAATAAATATGAAGGAGGAAGACTTATTCTAGAAGGAGCTGGAAGTCCAGTAGAAATAAACCTAAAACATAGAGATTTAACTAATTTAAAACTTGCGAAATTTCTAGGGGCCCGCTGCCTGTTAGTTGCAGATATAGAGCGAGGCGGTGTTTTTGCTCAATTAATAGGAACTCTTTCACTAATGAATAAAGAAGAAAGAGAGTTAATAAAAGGAATATTAATCAATCGCTTTAGAGGAGATAGCTCACTTTTTGATGACGGTCGGCTTTGGCTTGAAGAAAAAACTGGAATCCCAGTCATTGGAGTTATGCCTTGGATTCAAGAGATTTTTCCACCTGAAGATTCATTAGATTTACTAGAAAGGAAAGCCAAGAAAAGTAAGGCTGAGATTCAAATCGCAGTAATCAAACTTCCATCACTTAGCAACTTTTCTGATTTAGACCCATTAGAAGCAGAGCCAACTGTACAATTGCAATGGGTAGAACCTGGAGATCTTCTTGGACAAATTGATGCAGTAATTCTTCCTGGAAGTAAACAAACATTGAGTGATTTAGATAAATTAAATAAAAGCGGGTTGAGCAGGCAAATCAAATCTTATGCCAAAGAAGGTGGAAACATTTTTGGGATTTGTGGTGGAATGCAAATGATGGGAAGAAGTCTGGATGACCCTCATGGCATAGAAAATAAAGAAGTTAAAACTTCAAGTTTATTTTCTGGGCTAAATCTTTTACCAATCCAGACAGTATTTTTATCCAACAAATCCGTGAAAAAGCGAGCAGTTATTGCAAAGTGGCCAGAGTCAATATCAATAGAAGGCTTTGAATTACATCATGGGAGTAGTCAAGTCATACAAGCGAGCGATGACATAGTTCCTCTAATTAAGAACGAGCCTAATCTTGGTTGGGTTGTCAAACAGAACAATCAAGCCAGGATCGTGGGAACCTACCTACATGGGATTTTCGACAATGGGAGATGGCGAAGGTTGTGGTTAAATCAAATTAGAAAGCAAAAGGGACTAAATGAACTACCTCTTAATGTACATAATCACTCCGAAAGAAAAGAGAGTCTAATAAATTTGCTAGCTGATATATTTCAGGCGCATGTTGATCTCACTCCTTTCATTCAATCATAAAGATGTTAGATATAGAAATAGAATGGCCCAATGGGAAATCTTCAATGGTTTCTGAAGGCTCTGATTGGCTAATCAGTGCAAATCAAGCTGGTATTAATATTCCCACAGGTTGCCTAAAGGGAAGCTGTGGTGCATGCGAAATTGAAGTAAATGGAAAAGTTATTCGCGCTTGTATAAATAGTGTTGAATCGACCGATTCAACAACACTAAAGGTTGAGTTCAGCACAGATCCATTTTGGTAAGTCGCCAATCAGAAATCGAATATTCCACAAATCGTCCTAATATATAGACTTCTATAAAGCATGAATATCTAGGCTAATTGAGTCAAGTCACAAATGACTTTTCAATCAATACACGAAATAATTTTAATGTAATGTAGATAACAATACTTTCTTTTACCAAGTGGACGAGTCATTTCTGCTCACAATTATCTCTACAGTATCTACTATAGGTATATATATTTTATTTGCTAATCTTAGACTCGTATTCAGGAAGGCTCCTAGCTTAAATCAAACCATGGGAGAGAAATTATTGACTACCTCTCTAACTATAATAGTTCCTACATTCAATGAGGAATCTAGAATTAATTCTTGTTTGCTAAGCCTTCTCAAGAATATAAATCCCTGCGAAACATGGAATATTTTAATTGTTGATGATGGCAGCACTGATAAGACTGTAGAGATCGTAAAAAACATACAAAGAAAGCTTGACATTCCAAAGAAAAAACTTGAAATCATAAAAGCTGGCCCGAGGCCAACAAATGAGCGTTGGGTAGGAAAAAACTGGCCCTGTTCTCGTGCTATTAAGCAAAGCAAAAGTACATGGTTACTATTCTTAGATGCAGATGTTGAGCTCGCCAATGACACATTAAAACGAGCTTTAGAGCAAGCTATAAAAGGAAAATGCGACCTTCTTAGCTTGGCCCCTAGAATTACTTGTAGCTGTATGGCCGAGTGGATGGTTCAGCCAATAATTGCTTGTCTTTTAGCTATAGGGTTCCCTATCTCTAAAACAAATAATCCAGATAGTTTAGAAGCATTTGCAGCTGGACCTTTTATGCTTTTCAGACAAGAGGCTTATAACGCCATCGGAGGTCATAGTAAAGTTGCTGGAGAAGTAGTAGAAGACATTGCTCTTGCTCGCCTTATAAAGAGTTCAGGATACAAATTAAGCTTTTTACTTGGGTTAGATGCACTAGATATCAGAATGTATTCCAATCTAAGTAATCTGTGGGAAGGCTGGTCGAAAAACTGGTTTTTAGGTCTTGATCGAAATATTACGAAAGCACTACTAGCTTCGCTAATAGTATTTTGGATGTTTTCAATTCCTTGGATTATGTTTCCAATAGTGGCAATAAAAGCAATATTAAATAGCAGTATTAATGGGCTTTATTTTACTTCACTAATCATGTCAATAACTTCGATATCAGGTCAACTTGCAATCCGAAAATGGTGCGAAATAAAGTTTAACTTTCCTACGAAATACTGGTATTTAATGGGAATAGGAGGAATAATTATTGGTTGTATTGGTCCAGCCTCAGTAGTGAAAACTATGACTGGAAAAGGTTGGACCTGGAAAGGAAGATCGTTGTTTTAATTTAAGTAGAAGGATATTTACAAGATGAGCATTTATTAAGGTGCTTTGATATCAAGAAATTAGCAGATAGACTTAAGTGACTATAGATTCACATAATCTAATGCCAAACAGCAAGCAGGAAACTATCTTATCTAGCATCAACAATAAATGCCTATAAATCATGTCTATTAAAAGAAAGCCTTATTCTACAAATCTAAAGCCTAATTTAATTACTCGAACACTAGCTTTAGTATGCCTATCAGCATTAGCTACAAGTTCCTATTTCATTAAACCACCAATAGCCAAAGCACAAAAAGCTAAATTCTACATAGAGCGTGGTATTGAAAAGGCAAATAAGGGGAATTACGATGATGCAATATCTGATTACAACAAAGCTATAGAAATCAATCCAAGATCTGCTGAGGCTTATTACAACCGTGCATACGACAAGGCTAAGACTGGCGACAAGAAGGGAGCTATTGAAGATTATAATAAGGCTATTGAAATAACTCCTACAGATGCCGATGCATTTTACAACCGTGGTAAGGCTAAAAGCTATTTAAAAGAATACAAATCATCAGTAAATGACTATAGTGAAGCCATAAAAATTAATCCAAATTATGCCGACGCCTTTTATAACCGTGGGAATGCTAAAAGCCTGTTAAAAGATTATCAATCATCATTTGATGACTATAGCCAAGCTATTAAAATCAATCCCAAATATTTAAAGGCATACTACAATCGTGCTTATGTAAGTGATAAGCTAAAAGACTATAAAGGGGCATTAAAAGACTACAAAAAAGTAATTCAGCTAGACCCTAAATATAAGGACGTTTATTACAATCTTGGATCAACAAAGTATAACCTTGAAGATTACAGAGGAGCAATTATTGATTATACAAAAGCAATAAAGAGGAATTCAGAGCATAAGAATGCGTATCTAAATAGAGGCATCAGTAGGGAGAAATTATTAGATATGAAAGGCGCTTGTTCCGACTGGATTAAAGCCCAAGCATTAGGTGTTGATAGAGCCACTAAATGGATCAAAAATCAATGCAATAGTTAAAAGGCTAGAAGTAAATTCCAATATATAAAAGTAGATGAGATACATCTTTGAGGAATAATGTAAAGAGACTCGATAGCGCTATAAAGATAAGGCTAGTAAGTTAAAACTATGTGCGTAAGCATATTATGCCCAAATTATTTCTTACTGTTCTGTATTAAGAAGCAAGCAACTAACTTGGTTATATGATCATATAAGAATTCAACATTTGATTTTGGCTGGCTTTGGCTCAAAGAAAAAGTCTATCAGGAACAAGAAATCCAAAGGCTATCCATTTATGTCGCCAGAAATGGTGAGAGAAGCAGCTATAAAAAAACATCTCTCTGGTGATATTATCTCAGCAGAAAAGGGCTACAAGGAATTTATCCACAAAGGAATAAATGATCCCGATGTACTATCTAATTATGCTCTAATTTGTCAAGATACTGATCGAATTGGTAAGGCTCTCTCCCTATACGAAAAATGTATCTCATTATTTCCTGATCATTCATTCGCATTATCTAATTTAGCTTACCTATACTTATCCTTAGGAAGAATAAAAGAAGCAGAAAAGACTATCCAAAAAGCCATTACTTTACAGCCCAAACTTGCAAATTCTTATTCAACTCTAGGGTTGATATTAAAGGCAAAAGGAGAACTATTAGAAGCAGAAAATAAAATGCGTTTAGCTATAACTCTCAAGCCAGACTTCGTAGATGCCTTTTTGAATCTAGGCCTAATACTTAAAGAAAGTGGAAAGCTAGAAGAAGCTGAAACAACAACAAGAGAAGCTATCAAGATAAAACCAAATCTTGCTGATGCTTATTTAAACCTAGGTAATATTTTACAAGACCAAGGAAGGCTAGAAGAAGCTGAGGAAGTCACTAGGAAGGCAATATTCATTAATCCTAGTATTGCAGATGCACATATGAACCTAGGAGCAATACTTAAAGAACTTGGTCAACTGGAAGAGGCATTCAAATTTGCCAGAAAAGAAACTTATATTTCTCCCGAGAAACAAGCTCCATTTCTTTTGCTTAATTCTATATTAAAAGAGTCTAATCTCCAAAGTATATCCATAAATGAAAGAAGACTTATCCTAAAAAGATTACTTCCTAGGACTGACATTAGCCATGTTGAGTTATTCAGCACATTAAACAGCCTTGTGCCTCAAAAAAACTTAAAGGTAATTGCGAAAAGCCAGGAAAGCTGCCTTACGCTAAAAGAATTCAAAGAGCTCATAAAAGACGAAGAAATCATTCATGGTTTGCGTCTGTTGGTATTCCATTCATTAAGTTGGGAAACCGCCCTAACAAAGATCAGAAGAGATATCTCCATTGGAGCGATTAATAAGAGTATTCAAATCAACAAAAGCTTAATCGAATTTACAATCTCACTCGCAGAGCAATGTTTTTTAAATGAATATATTTTCAATAAAGAGCAAGAAGAAATAAAAGCAGTTGAAATCCTAGAGACTAATTGTCTTAATGAAAGAATAGATGAGTTCACTATAGCCTTAATATCATGTTATTACCCAATAAATGAAATAATTGAAAGAATCCCATCATTGCGCAATTATTCGTCAAGGGAAACAAGCTTTAATAAATTAATTTCTTTGCAGTTAGAAGAGCCTAATAATGAAAAGAGGATAGCTAGTTCCATAAAAAGTTTTAGCTCTATAAATGATTCAACCTCCAAAAAGGTAAAATTACAATATGAAGAAAACCCTTATCCAAGATGGCGCTATACCTCACATTTAAATGAAAATAAGTTAACTATCGAATCTGCAGTTAATAATGAAATAAGGCCAAATAGAATATCATGCCCTCAACCAAGTCGGCCTCCCCGTGTGTTAATTGCAGGTTGTGGGACTGGTCAACAGATTTTCGATGCAGACAGATACCAAAATGCTGAATTAACAGCTATTGATCTCAGCAAGGCAAGCATTGCCTATGCTCAACGAAAGGTTCTTGAGTATGGAATGAATAATATAAGGTTCTTTCAGATGGACATTCTAGAGTTAAGTAAATTAAATGAGAGATTTGACTTAATTGAATGCTGTGGTGTTCTACATCATATGAAGTCTCCGGAAGAAGGACTTGCTTCTTTAGTTAAGGTTCTAGAAAAGAATGGCTTTATAAAGTTGGGCTTATATAGTAATTTAGCCAGATCAGATGTAATTAAAGCTCGTAAAGTAATATCAAAAAATAATTATGCCTCCAGCCATCAAGGAATTCGACAATTTAGAAAAGATTTAATAAATGGTGATTTCCCAGAAATAGAAAATCTTCACAAATGGTATGATTTCTTTACTACTTCTATGTGTAGGGACCTTTGCTTCCATGTGAAAGAGCATCGATATTCCATGGATCAAATAAATGATATTCTTAAGGAAAATAAATTGGATTTCCTAGGTTTTGTTTTAGGTCAAGAAGTCAAACAGCAATATCTTAATGAGTACTGCAAGGATAAGAGTCAGACAGATTTACATAACTGGGGTAAGTTTGAAAACATTTATCCAAATACATTTCGTGCTATGTATCAGTTCTGGGTAAGTAAATCTGAATAAATATTTTTCGTATTTTTCTATGCATTTGCATTCTACTCTAAACTAGTTTGATATCTATTCAACCTTTAACTAATCAAGAATTGCACAATGAAATCAAAATATTTTTTTTAAGATTATTGTTCTTTCTCAGAAGGGTTAATATAATCCTTCTGCCATTTATAGAAAGGCTCATAGTCGTTATAAACCGATCACACTCACATCCAACAAAGGTTGACTTTACTTGTAATGCACCATGTGAAGTAAAAAACAAGTTCAAGAAAGACTCTCTATTCAAAAGGCACGGCATGAAGAAATCGCCTTTTACCGCGGGATATGACGAAGTGTCCTAAGAGAGCATATAGTTAAAGCAGTTAAGAGCATATAGATGATTGATACGAGCTTTGACTCAATCCGAACTTTCTTGGCTTTAATAATGGGTTTGGTTTGGGTTTATCTTTTATTGCATCCCGCACATGATGCTATTGAGCATGACTAGAAATCAAGCAACCCTTTACCTGGCAGCCCTTTTGATACTGGTTGGGATAGAGATCGGCATTGTTTACTTTTTTTAGGTAGCTCAGTCTTTTTGGAGGATTTTTCATAGGTCAGCAGAGAAGGAATGGAGCCTTTTATTGATAACAATAATCAGAAGAAGCACAAAAACAATGCAGCAAGGAGAAATGATAATGCGAGAGTAAGGAATAAATGACGGAATACTTATACGTTTTCGAAAGAGTAAAACAAACTACTTCTCTTGAAAGCTAATAACTTAGTTGGTCTATTTATCCTACAAAGATGAATTATAATTTTACAATTAAGGAGATGCTAGAAGCTGTTTCACAAAACACCTTTCTTAGGTATATCTTTGTATGGTTGATCTCCAATATTAGGGGGGACAGTTTTACTTTTCTCTGATACAACAGCACCGCCCATTCCTCCCATTACGCTTTTAATCCATTTTTTCACCCGTACTGTTATAGATTCAGACATAGCTTAACTCCTTTAGTAACAAACTCATTATATTCACATAGGAAGTTCCAGTCCAAAAATATTGCTAACAAGCTCTAAATATTTAATTACCCTATAAGCTTTTATTGAGCCATCATTCAAAAAGCAATGGTGCTTTGAAGAAAAGCGACTACAAACAGAAGCCTAATGCAAGGTGAACAAGTTGCTTAATCTAAGTCTTGTCATAAATGAGGAGGGTTGCAGGGGGACTCTCTCTCCCCCTGCAACCCAGCACTGGTTTTTGATATTCGGTGTTCTTAAGCTAATAAGAAATTTGCAGCAACCATGAATGGATAGGTCTGTCGGTAAAACTGTCACTTACAAAGGATCTCCTCCATTGCAGAAGCTCACTGCTTTAGAAACACTTGTTCCACTATCTCTAACCTCTGCAACGCATTCAGTGAAAACTTTTGATTCCTTCTTGATTGAACAAAGCATAGTTGCAATAGCCACAAGCGCAATTGCAGACAGGCCTCTGGCGCCTAGACCAGCCACACTAAAGGAATACCATAGGAGCCTCCTCTTGTTATTGGATGAGCATTTCTTTGATTTTTTACCCATGGATGAATTTACCAACAAGAAAACATTACTCGAGTATTAAAAAATTTGTGGTACTCAAATAGCCCAAACTCAAGATTGAAGAAAAATAGCTTGTTAGAGTTTTGAAAGAGCTAGCTGAATATCAGTTGACCAGCCTGCCTTATTGACTTCACTTACAAGCAAAAAGAAGCCTTGAATCAAATAAGTTGCTTGTGTTTCCAAGCATTAATAATGCCTATTTCTGCAATATTGTCAAGTTAGATCTGAGGTTAGTTTCTGCTTGATTCGTGAAAGGTGGAGATACGTAAAACATTGCAATAATTTTGCCTCAAAACCAATGGGACCTGATTTAGCAGTTGAATCGGGATGAAGTAAACAAAATCTTTTATTCTATTAAATGATCAAGCAAAATTAAGGACTTTTTACTAAGACATTTGAATGAATCCTTGCCCAGAGAGCCTTTACTTAGGCTTAAAACACAAAGAGTCAAGATTTCTGGTCAGCCAATGTCACACTTGGTATGAATTAGGCCTTAATTCTACGCATCTCTACCTAATTAAATTGAGAATAGGTAGTTATTCTCTTTGTTCTTACTAAAAACAAGAAAAATCATGATGATACCTCCATCAATAAAACCATTTCTGCGCAAAGTAAGGAAACAAGTGCGAGATCTAATTGACAATGAGTTAGTGCCTAAGCGAATTTTCGCTTTTTTATATAATTGCGACTCCAAAATCTTTGGTAAAAAAAGTCTTCAGGTTAAATCTAAAGTAGATTATTTTGAAATTACTGAATTCAATAAAGGGCCTAATATTAAATGGTCATTCCCTGCATCGAATCGGATTAGAGGATGGCTTTATGCTGGTGGACTAAGACAAAGAGGAGCTGATCTTGCCAGGGCTTATGGGATAAACAAAATCGATTTAAATGATAATGATTTAATTGTTGATTGTGGTGCTAACTTTGGTGACTTCTGGCTCTATTTAAATGAGTTAGACCAGCAACTAAAATATTTATCAGTCGAGCCAGGAACATTTGAATTTAAAACTCTAACTCGTAATTTACGATTAAATGCTTCAAAGATATCTTCTATTTCTAGTAATAAAGCATTGTCGGAAAGCAGTGGGCGTTCTCTATTTTACTATTCACCGCATGGGGCAGACTCCTCTCTGATTAAGCCTTCAAATAGTTCGATTAGCTATGAAGTTGAGTGCATAAATTTGGAGGATTTATTAATAGAAGTAGGTCTAAAAAATATGCCAATAAAACTTTTAAAACTTGAAGCTCAAGGTTGTGAGCCTGAAGTTATCAAAGGAGCTAAAACCTATCTGAAGAATATCGAATACATAGCTGCAGATTTAGGGCCCGAAAGGGGTGAAAAAAAAGATAATACTGTGGCAGAGGTTACAAATCTATTATTAGAGTCTGGCTTTGCTATTGATTCTTTTCAATTATTGAGTCGTAGAACAAGTGTGCTGTACAAGCGAAAGTCAGCGTAAGAATAGAAGTTATGAAATGTGATAGTCCTAAGTAGTATGAGTTAAAGTGTATTTATATTCTTCAATAGATAGATTATATAAAAATATTTACGATTGATATATTGATTGGATTTCTCAAGGAAAGGAGGTTATGATCTGTTTATAAAAATCAAATCAAAATGATAGATTACAATAGAGTAGCTCATTCATCCCTGCTGAATTTAGCAGTTAATATTGATACTGTTGTCGCAAAAGGTACTAATTTTAAAGATTTCTCTTCTGTAAAAAACTTTCTTTCCGACGTAATTAATAATCGTCAGTTACGAGGCTATCTAGAGTCACAATATGGCCACAATCACAAGTTTAATATTGTAGACCTTTGTAGTGGTTCTGGCATTTTTGGTATCGCTCTGGCGAGTCTTCTTGGTCGTTCAGGAACAATACATTTTATTGATATAGTTGGGGAATACCATGAAACAGCTACAAGGCTAACGAAGAGTATTTTAGGAGACTCCTATCAAGCAGTCACGCATACTTGCTCTGCTGACCAGACTTCGCTTGAAGACAACTCAATAGATATTGCTATTGAAGTAAATGGCTTTCATCATTGTCCATCATTGTCAAAAGTAATTACCGAAACGAAAAGAGTCTTGCGTCCAAATGGAATCCTGCTTGGTCTTGACAGGATCCACGATAGCAATGTGTCGGATAGGCAATTAAACCTTCTCTTAGATGCAGAGTATTCTTCCCAATGGCTTAAAGAAAATAATTATATCGACCAGAAGCTAACCAGAAGGCAAAATGGTGAGGGTGAAATTAGGTTTTGTGAATGGGAGAAATCTCTTATTAATTGTGGATTTAAATACCCATTCCTTATTCAATATGTAAGCCGTTCCAAGCGCTCATACAAAGTATGGTTAATTAGTAATTTACCCGAAAAGATTTCACGTATATTCCTCAAATTTTGGGTAAAGCCCCCTAGATGGAGCTTTAGGATGTTAATGACAATGGTCTTTGGTATTTCAATGACAATCCAAGCGAAAGAATCGAAAATAATCACAAGAAAATTTCCTAAATATGTAAATGCGACAATTGTTAGGATGGAAGTGATAATTTGCAAAACATGAATATAATATTGATATATTCATGTTCTTAAGATTTGACTTCTAACTATATCAAAAAAATTAATACCTAAGAGTACACTAATTGTATAATTTTTTTTAGATATGCCTATCCAAGTAAAATTAGCATAAACATATTATTCAAATACAATTTTTTGCAAGGATTGAGTTCCATTTCTATGTTTATAATCATTAGGGTAATTAATTCTAATCGATAAATATATATCTTTTGTTATTTATGACATATTATCACCATGATTTATAGTTATTCTATTTAGCCAGACTCTCATATCCTGATCAGTTATCTCGTTCCTATCAAGGTCAGCAAAAAGTAATCCATTTTGATGCATATATAATCGATGAATTAACTCACTGACTATTTCAGCACAAAGTACAGGTTTTTTCCCTATTGCTGTTTCAGCTGCTAAAACTATTCCGGTTGCACCCATTTCCATTGTCCCTACAATATCATTAAGTTCTGCTCTAGTTGGCAAAGATCCTTCAATTAAGCTTTCTAAGACATTTGTAGCTACATAACAAGGAGTACAAGTATTCATTGCCATTTTTATGATCCCCCTTTGGGCAAAGGGTATGTCCATAATATTGATTTCTCGAGTTAAATCACCACGGTCAACTAAAATACAATCTGAATATTGTAATATTTCAGGAAGATTATTTATACTTAGTTTGCTTTCAATTTTGCTTGTTATATAAGCATTGGGAATTATTGACTTTGCTCTTAAAACTGCCTGCTTAGACTTGCAGAAAGAAATAAATATTTCTTCTATCTTATTCTCATGGCCAATTTTCAAAGCCTTGAGATCTTTCTCAGTAAAATCTGGCAAGTCTAATTCTTGATTGATAATATCAACTCCTTTATTATTTGCAATTAATCCAGGGCTAACACATCTACAATCAAAATAATCATTTGTTATATTTTCTAAGAGTATTAAAGCACCATTAAAATCCAACCTGATTAGCATGGTCTCCTTAAGTAAATGATTTACTGATTCTGGGTATAATGATAGAGCGCTAGAATTGACTAAGTTTTTATTTCTTTTATAGATTTTTAATCTCTGACCCTTCTCAATATATATTGCTTTCTTATCAGTTATTTTTGTTCTAATTTGAGCACCTTCTGTATCAATTCCAATTTTAATATTATTAGATTTTGCAATATCTATATATCTTTTTAACTCATCCAAATCAGCATGAGACATATTTACTCTAAATACATCTACTCCAGCTTTTTTCAAAGAGATTAATATTTCAGGTGTATCACAACTGGGTCCAAGGGTACAAATAAGTCTAGGAGCTGGCATGCATCATTTTTCTTTATTCTAGCACATTTTAAAGTTATGTTTGTTGATTATATTTATATACAAAGAGATAAATTTCTCTTATTTCTAATAAAATTAACGCAATTCCAAATCATAATATTAGAGGTATTTAATCAATTAAAGCTAAAGTCAGTCAAATAAATTCTAATTCCTTTTGGAGTACAGGTGAAGAGTCGTTATCTTTGCAATGACACAAATAGAGAAGAAAGCTCTCTTTAACTCTTTTAAATAAATCAGAGTCAAGGGCTATTTTTTCTCTATTACTTCCTCTGAGAAGGTAAAGAGTAAAATCATTACTAACATTTATTTTGTTCAGTTCAAAAATTGAAATTGATGTCTTAAATATTAAGTGTTGATTGCTGGTATCATCATAGGCTAGATTATAAATGTTCTCTCTATCAGGATAATCGAATACACTTGAAAGCCAATTTATGCCTATAAAGCTAAACTCAGGGTGCTTTAATTTTAAAGGATAGATACTATTAAAAATCTCAGTAAGAATTGCAGTAGATGGAAGGTGTAAGTCTGTATTTTGATTTAATTTAGATATTTGATCATTATTATTATTAGACTTAGAAGGTCTAAAATAAACTGGAACAGTGGTTCTCTTCGATGTGAGATGGTATCGATTCTTTGAAAAGCCTGGAGCATTTTCTGTGTGATCAGATGTAATTATAATATTTGTATTATCTATTTTTCCTGTAGATGATAAGCAATCGATTAGAGAGGTGACTTTTCTTAGGGAGAGGTTCAAAGTATATGGATAGGAGTTATTTATATAATCTACATCTTTAGTCAATTCAAATCTAGGTTGAATAGGCGGATGAGCGCCAATATCATGCACAAAGAAGAAGAAAGAGTTTAGTTCGCTAAAGAATCCATAAGAGTCTTGTATATCCATGTTCAAAATATCTAGGGCTGAAGGAGAAAAGTTATTACCCGCACATCGACAATCGTAAGAAGAGAAGCCCCTATGATAAGAGTAAAATGGTAATGTCTTCGAAAAAGAAGTAAATGCTTGTAAATAATCTACGTGGTAGCTTAAATTTTCTGCAAGTGTAGGAATCTTTTTTGATAGGCATTCAAGATTAGGTGAAAAGAACCATTCTTTATAATCTCCTAATTGATGTACTAATACTGGTTGCATTGTTAAAAGTGAAGGTAATGCTGAGCCAGTGACACTTGAAGGGGAATAAGCTTTAGCTAGCACATGTTCACATTTTGAAAGATTTTCCTGGTAAGCTTGTGAGCTCAAAAAAGATTTGTAATCAACAGCATCTAATACAATAAAGACTGTATTGGATGCTGAATTTTCTTTGAATTTTATATTTTGAAAACAAACCTCTGCTCCTTCGCTATTAATGGCAAGACTTTTTATTTTGTTTTTGACAGGGAGGTCAAAAAAATTAATATTGCGAAAATAATTAATTTTTTTACCTGAAAGAATCGCCTTCTTTTTAATAACATTAACCCCTCCAAGTTTATCTGAGCAGAACAATTCTATATTGATCGAAATAGATTTCAATCTTCTTATTCCTCTGGGTACAATTATCCTTAAATAATCAGAATCTAAGGGTTGAGCTTGACTAAAGTTTTCAATTATATTTCTTGATAATAACGAATGAATTTCGTAAGTAACCCATGATCTGAGCTTATAGGTTGATTGGCATATGTGTAATGTATATTTATTTATTATTGGTTTACCTTTATTAATCACTTTAAACCTTCTATAAAGTAAACTATTAAATTTTAATACTCGAAAGGAAATCATCTGCCTCAAGAGTAATAGTGAATTATGAATAAATTGCTTTGCTCCTGTAGATAGCGGAGTCAAATGAACATAGTTCATATATTTACTTTTAGGGATTTAGATTAATTTAGTATCCATTAGCCATAACTTAAATAATCTGGATAAATCTGATACCAAAGTTGTTGTCAAAAAATACTAAGAATAAATATTCATCTTTGCACTAGGAGCTTTAAAGAATATTTTCACCAGAACAGTGCTGCTATTGCTCAATTTTCTTACCAAGGCATGGTTCTTGTGCCACTTATCTACCGATTTTTTATAGCAATATTGCTCAGGACATCTATTTGGATTATGAAGTCACCTTCCATGGAAGATTCAATCACCGGCCTAAGAGCGTCAAACAATAAGCCAATGCTCGCCGCACTTATCCAGCGACGAATGGTTAAGTTTGAACCCTATAAGTTTTGGGGTTCTGCAATCAAGAGATTTAGCCAGCCAACTAATATAAAGAGTCTAGGTATTCTCTATAGTCAAGGCTAAATGGATAAAGCTAGAGCGCTATAAGTTCGTAATACAGAAGAACTAGATCAATAAGTTTTCGATGTTCTTGCTAGAAAATCGCTTTATCCAGAGAGGATTGAGTGCTCCTGACTAATCTTTGCAAGCAAGACTGCTTGCAGTTCTATAAAGCACCTTTCTAGTGGAACGAAAGGAGACCTCGATTACATTTAAAAAGATAGCACCAGCACTCAGCAGGCAATGAATTCAATCTACTAACGCAGAATTGTTCATAGCTAAAGCCAACAACAATAAAAACGATTTCAGTACGCATGTACTATGACTTGGTTTCTTGGGCTATGACTGAGATGCTCTTTCCGGTCACTCCTGAAAAGAGCTGTATCATTTTCATGCTCCAATCCTCTGGTTCTAATTCTCTGAGCAATTAAAAGTTCAGCAAAGATTCGCCCGTTTAAGAAATCCTATAACCATTTTGATAAAAGTTTCTTCTGCTTTTGGGCAATTCTCCAAAGCCGTCTCTTGTCTTTCTAAATCATTCAAAGAAATTTCAAATTTATCCACCACTCATGCCAGCGCCAAAAAGAACGATTTTAAATTTCTTCATTCAACACCTTTACTGATTGCTTCAGCAGAGAAGACAAAACCATCAGGAGTCATCATCAATTTGTTCCATTCACCTTCATCTGTTTTTATACAGACCTCTAAAACCTTTTCCTGCCCTCCATTAGTAGTCCACTCTCTAACCCACCACTGATTTTCCTTATCAAATTCATATCCTTTTGATTTCAAAAGCGAGCGAAGAGTGACTTCCCTTGCAAAAGCATCATCCATGACCTATTGCCTCACTCTTAAAGCCTACAATCAATTACTAGCAAGACATAAAAAAAACGCCCTCATAAAGGGCGCTCATTTCAAAAACCTAAATAAGGTTATTGCTTATTTTCAAAAGAAATTCTTACGAATTCCATGATTTCTATTAATCCTGAGCATTTTCAAATTGTCTTGCCAAGTTAAATGCCTTACGGATTATCAAATATCCACCATAAGCTCCTGCAATTAATGGAAGAACAATCAATGGATTAGGGCTGTAATTAGAGTAATCCTTGACTCCATTAACGTATTCAACTCCAGAGCACTTCAAGAAAAAGAAACTGTTAAAAACAATTCCCCAACCAATAAGAGAAAGAATTCCTCCTTTCTTGTCACCTTCATAAAACCTATCTAAGCCCAAACCCCAACCAACCCCAAGAAGCAACCCCCTGGCTACTGCATTTTTCTCTTGCTTACGAAGCATTTTTTAACTCTGATTGAATTTCCAGAGAGAACATAACTGAATTCTTTGCACCTTGCCACAAAGTACAAAAAAAGGGAGACCCAACCGGCATCTCCCTTCTTTCTAGCGAGTGTTTGGGGACAAATCGCTTAGATCTTTTTACACATTTTGTGACTGTGTGAAAACACAAAGTCCTAATGCCCTAACAACAACAGCTCACACTGCATCCTCATACAACATAGATCCATTGCTATCTCCAAATTGAGTTTCCAACTTCTTCCATCCATCAAGAAGCATGTTCCCGCACAACTCCAATGCTTCGTCTAAAGGGAGTTTGCTTCGTTTTTTCATTAACGATGGAGAGCCATCTGGCATTGCGGTCCATTTGTCGACAAAGATAAAGGGATAGCGATGCCAACCCTTGGGGTCGCAATGAAAGCGATAACACCACTCCCCCTCTGGACTAATCAACCATCCGTCAAGACTGCCTCTTCCTGCGTCGCAAGACATAGAATTAAAGATGAATACACCTGTACTAGTCGCTCCTGGCCTGGTCGTCAAGTGTTTAAGCGAAATCAGCCTGCATCTAAAGATGGAGTGAAGGGGTTTCGCGCATTGAGAGGTAGCAGAAAATAAAGGATAAAGATGGGAACAATTCAATAAGCAGAGATCAAAAAAACTCTAAGCACTTATACTTTTTCTATAAGGCCTGTCCCTGAAAATGATTTTAAAGTTCCTGATCTAATCCGAGGCTTAATAAATTGCCAAAGAAGATGAAAAATTAGCCGAGCGCAAAGGCAAGTAAATAACCTTAAAACGTATAGAAAGTTTTCTAATACATTGCAATATTTAATTGAGGCTTGGTAAACCAGGCAAGTATTAGGATCAAGTTTAAAACTGGAATAAGCAATATTACAACCCAATATATAGACTTAACCAAATCTCTAAGTCTTCGAATTGACAGCGAAAAATAAGTAATCAGACTACCAAATAAATACAAATACTCGAAAAATTTTAGAAACTTAGCTAGTGAGGTCATAAAAAAAGAATTGGTCCTATTAATCCTGAAACCGGTTCTAGACTTTGAGCATAAATTACATGTAAAATCCAATATATATTGCTTAAAAAAGATATCGAAAGAATAATTATATTAGTTACTATAACAAAACTCCAAAATTCCTGCCTGCTAGATTTTCCAGAGAAATCAGGTGATATAAGTGTTGATCGGGCAAATCAATATCGACCAACACTTTTCTTAAATGTATAAGGTACTTATGGAATTCATACTCTTACTATTCCTTTTATTTCAACCAAGTTCGTGATCCGCAAACAACGATAAAAGTATTTTTAATAATAGTGCTTGAAGCACAAGCAACGACTAATAGATTCACTATTGGACGGATATCTGACGGCCTCCACTGTCCTCACTAGTGTATCTAGGTAGAGAATGACGGCGGAATGAAAACAGAAAGTATCCCACTTCACTTAGTTTTGAAGAAAAGCAAACAAGTTTTTTTCCATATTCCAGGAGGCTTTCCAGCAAATATGGAAATTCCAACTTGGATAAAATCTTTTCCTGCTGGCTACAAAGGTATTGTTGAGCGATGTCAGAAAACTTTCTATCGATTACGGGCGGGGGCAAATTTATGACAGTCGACTGGAAAGAATCAGATAGTCCAGCATGGCGAGAAGAGTACAAGGTGCTCAAAGGAACTGTTCCAATTGAGGACCTCAAACTTCTAGAGGAAGGTGCAAAAACAATGAAACAAGCATGGAGGCTAGGTGCCCTTCATGCTGAATACAAACGACTCAAGAGGAATCAACCACCAGACCTTCCAAACTTCAATCGATGAACTTTTCAAATGCTTGGTTCATTTTTGCTCCAACCATGGCTTCATAATTTTTTTGTAATTGGCAACATAATTATCACTAGAGTCTCTACCAAAGAACGACGCAAATGAAACACAGTACTTAGAAGCGAGGCAGAATAAATATCAACACTTTTTACCTCAATGATTGGCCAATCTCAAACATTGATTTCCTCTTACGCAAAATGATTAAGTAAGGCGACTTTGCTGAGGAAATTTTAGGAGGCCACTTTGTATTTCCCGTTTTTTTAAATGGTTTGCGAACTTCTATCTACATAATTTTTTTACTATGAACTGGGACAAAGCAAGGAAATAAAGACATAGATTAGTGATGTACTTTTATTCCTTTGTAGTCGATTGCTTTGGCTTCAGTAAAACCTTAAGAAGGGAGTGAGATTTCGTTCACCCCCTTTTAGTCAAGGACTTACTTTCTAGGCTAATCGTACTTAAACTCCTAAAATAACCTTAACTATCCAGCAGCAGGGTTAATAGTGGTAAATACCTTATGTAGGTATTAAGAAAGGCACCCTTTTAATGGGGAAAGGTGAGTGCCTTTCTCTAGATGTCAGGACCGATTGTTTTGTGAGTAGTGCCCTGACAATTTTGTTCTACACACAACCAAAGCAGGTCGTCAGTAGGCAAAAGTGCCTTATTTAGGCTCAATTGCAGGAGTAAAGAGGAAATTAGCAGAACTGGCTCTTCATGCAATTGCATTAATGCTTTTCTAAATCAAAAAGGGGTCCAAGGTCTTCCATCAGTGCATTGAGAAAGACAGGAGCAACAGGAAGAGCATTTCTGCTGCAGTGACTTAACACAATGGAAGAAGAGCTTTACAAGAAGTGCTTGCTACTACTAAATATTTGAATTCATCTATTCAGGAATGATTTAGGAGCCAAGTATGATCTATATAAAAAGGCATTGCTGGTCTTGAAGTTGGTGGTTATCCTAAAAACCACCAACTTGGGGCTTAATAAATACGCTCTTTTGAAGAGAGTTAGAAATCTCTCTACCCTTATAGTTGGAGTAAGCCGTTCTTAATGAAACTCCGCAATACCGCCATTGCTCTAGGAGTTGCTACTGCCACTGCTACTGGTTTGTCTCTTCTTAACGTAGAAAAAACAATTATCATAAAATCAACAGCTGTTTTGGTTACTGGAGGGTTGTTGATTGATATAAATAAGATAAAAAGTTCCTCTGAAAAGAAAAAAAAAGAACTCGATTATATGAAAAAGAAGTTGGGTCAGCTAAAAACTGTTTCTGCTGACCAGAAAAAAGCAGCAGAGGTTTTGTTTAAGAGTGGCGAAGTAAAGCATGATAATCAAGAATATGAAGAGGCAATACGTGATTACACCAAGGCAATAGAGTTTGATCCTAAATACGTAGAAGCTTATGAAGAACGTGGTAATGCTAAAGATTCATTAGGTAAATATCAAGATGCAATATTGGATTACAGCAAAGCTCTTGAAATCAATGCTGATGATGACAATATTTATAATTATCGTGGCATATCAAGAATCCTCCTTAATGAAATAACCAATGCTTTAGAAGATCTAAACAAGGCGTTAGAAATCAATCCCAACAATATCAATTCTTATATTATCCGTGGATATGCTAAGCGTCTTTCAGCAGATCTAAAAGGTGCGTGTAAAGATTGGAAGAAAGCAGCAGATTTAGGCGACAAAGATGCTACCAAATTATTAAAAAAGTATTGCAAATAAGTTTACCTTAATGGCTATATTTGGCTTCCTGGAAAGACAAAGTTGAAAAGTTTGCTATCGAAAGATAAAAGTCAAGTTCAGATTTAAGCTAGGTAAGCTATCGACTCTTCTAAACTCCTACAGCATGAAATGTGAACTAGCAGAGTGTCGGTCGAGTTTGTGCAAAATTGGATTTCCATCAAAAGATAAGGCCCACATCTAAGAAAAACAGAAGTATTACTAACAAGCTTCCACTTAGCGAACAATGAAAGCCAACGCAGTCAGAAAGATAGTTGAGGCAAGCACTCCAACAGAAACAAACCCAACAATCTTCCCCGTATTCACTGATATAGAAATAGTGAACAACTTATTTCCTTTCTGACGTGCCTGCTCAGAAACAGCCTTTGATGACTTACTAAGGGTTATTTGACTCTTTTGAGAAGGTTTCTTCTTCACAACAACTTTCCTTTCAGCTTCTCTCTTCTCTTCTACAGCTTTCCTCTCAGCAGCTTTCCTCTCAGCAGCTTTTCTCTCAGCGGCGGCTTTCCTTTCAGCTTCTCTCTTCTCTTCTACAGCTTTCCTCTCAGCGGCTTTTCTCTCAGCGGCAGCTTTCCTCTGAGCAGCTTGCTTCTCTTCTAGAGCTTTCCTCTCAGCAGCTTTCCTCTGAGCAGCTTGCTTCTCTTCTAGAGCTTTCCTCTCAAAGGCAGCCTTCCTCTCAGCGGCGGCTTTCCTTTCAGCTTCTCTCTTCTCTTCTACAGCTTTCCTCTCAGCGGCTTTTCTCTCAGCGGCAGCTTTCCTCTGAGCAGCTTGCTTCTCTTCTAGAGCTTTCCTCTCAGCAGCTTTCCTCTGAGCAGCTTGCTTCTCTTCTAGAGCTTTCCTCTCAAAGGCAGCCTTCCTCTCAGCGGCGGCTTTCCTTTCAGCTTCTCTCTTCTCTTCTACAGCTTTCCTCTCAGCGGCTTTTCTCTCAGCGGCAGCTTTCCTCTGAGCAGCTTGCTTCTCTTCTAGAGCTTTCCTCTCAGCAGCTTTCCTCTGAGCAGCTTGCTTCTCTTCTAGAGCTTTCCTCTCAAAGGCAGCCTTCCTCTCAGCGGCGGCTTTCCTCTCAGCTTCTCTCTTCTCTTCTGCAGCTTTCCTCTCAGCAGCTTTTCTCTCAGCGGCGGCTTTCCTTTCAGCTTCTCTCTTCTCTTCTGCAGCTTTCCTCTCAGCAGCTTTTCTCTCAGCGGCGGCTTTCCTTTCAGCTTCTCTCTTCTCTTCTACAGCTTTCCTCTCAGCGGCAGCTTTCCTCTGAGCAGCTTGCTTCTCTTCTAGAGCTTTCCTCTCAAAGGCAGCCTTCCTCTCAGCTTCTCTCTTCTCTTCTGCAGCTTTCCTCTCAGCAGCTTTTCTCTCAGCGGCGGCTTTCCTTTCAGCTTCTCTCTTCTCTTCTACAGCTTTCCTCTCAGCTTCTTTTCTCTCAGCGGCGGCTTTCCTTTCAGCTTCTCTCTTCTCTTCTACAGCTTTCCTCTCAGCTTCTTTTCTCTCAGCGGCAGCTTTCCTTTCAGCTTCTCTCTTCTCTTCTGCAGCTTTCCTCTCAGCGGCTTTCTTCTCTTCTGCAGCTTTCCTCTCAGCTTCTTTCTTCTCTTCTGCAGCTTTCCTCTCAGCGGCTTTCCTCTCAGCGGCTTTCCTTTCAGCTTCTTTCTTCTCTTCTGCAGCTTTCCTCTCAGCTTCTTTTCTCTCAGCGGCAGCTTTCCTTTCAGCTTCTCTCTTCTCTTCTGCAGCTTTCCTCTCAGCTTCTTTTCTCTCAGCGGCAGCTTTCCTTTCAGCTTCTCTCTTCTCTTCTGCAGCTTTTCTCTCAGCGGCAGCTTTCCTCTCAGCTTCTTTCTTCTCTTCTACAGCTTTCCTTTCAGCGGCTTTCTTCTCTTCTGCAGCTTTCCTCTCAGCTTCTTTCTTCTCTTCTGCAGCTTTCCTCTCAGCTTCTTTCTTCTCTTCTACAGCTTTCCTTTCAGCGGCTTTCTTCTCTTCTGCAGCTTTCCTCTCAGCTTCTTTCTTCTCTTCTGCAGCTTTCCTCTCAGCTTCTTTCTTCTCTTCTACAGCTTTCCTTTCAGCGGCTTTCTTCTCTTCTGCAGCTTTCCTCTCAGCTTCTTTCTTCTCTTCTGCAGCTTTCCTCTCAGCTTCTTTCTTCTCTTCTGCAGCTTTCCTCTCAGCTTCTTTCTTCTCTTCTGCAGCTTTCCTCTCAGCTTCTTTCTTCTCTTCTGCAGCTTTCCTCTCAGCTTCTTTCTTCTCTTCTGCAGCTTTCCTCTCAGCTTCTTTCTTCTCTTCTGCAGCTTTCCTCTCAGCTTCTTTCTTCTCTTCTGCAGCTTTCCTCTCAGCTTCTTTCTTCTCTTCTACAGCTTTCCTCTCAGCTTCTTTCTTCTCTTCTGCAGCTTTCCTCTCAGCTTCTTTCTTCTCTTCTGCAGCTTTCCTCTCAGCTTCTTTCTTCTCTTCTACAGCTTTCCTCTCAGCTTCTTTCTTCTCTTCTGCAGCTTTCCTCTCAGCTTCTTTCTTCTCTTCTGCAGCTTTCCTCTCAGCTTCTTTCTTCTCTTCTGCAGCTTTCCTCTCAGCTTCTTTCCTCTCAGCTTCTTTCCTCTCAGCTTCTTTCCTCTCTTCTGCAGCTTTCCTTTCAGCGGCTTTCTTCTCAGCAGCAGCTTTCCTCTCAGCTTCTCTCTTCTCTTCTGCAGCTTTCCTTTCGGCGGCTTTCTTCTTATAGCTTGCGCGCAGATCTTCTAAATACTTTTTTTCAGCAGCTTTTTTCTCAGCAAGTGGGTTCGCCTCTTCTGCGCTCGCCTCTTCTGCGCTCGCCTCTTCTGCGCTCGCCTCTTCTGCGCTCGCCTCTTCTGCACTCAAATCATCTGGTGCAAATTTGTTTTCGGCATCTTCGTTAGTCTCTGCCACTACATAATCTTCAAAATATGACCTTATTCTTATTCGAGTACTCGGCTCATAGCAAAAATCACTGCAATCAATACAATTTTATTACAATGGGATAGGGTCGGAAGAAAGCACTAAACCCAAATAATCGAAAACCGCAGAAGAAGGAAAGTATGGTATTTGGTTGGTCTCCTTTAGTTCCTTAAGTAAGCTTGAGGTCAAAAACACCATTTCTACAGCAATGACCCCAAAATTCATTAGAAATATTTATCTTTTTTTTTAGCCCTTTTAATTGTTTTTTATCCAGTAAGAACAGATGCTCTTCTACCTATGTCCCATAGTTGGGTTGAGGTACCAAAAAGTGAGTATGGACGGCAATTGTGGGACAAGAATAATGTTCACAAAAATCAAAATGGTTCTATTAGAGTGTTCAGTAAATTTATCCCCAAAAACAGTACAGAAATTACGCAAGACATTCTTTACACAATGGATATAGATTGTTCGGAGAACTCCTTCAAAGATATTGCAGTAGGGGCAACCGAATTCAATGAGTTCACGAACAAAGATTCAAAGTGGAAAGATCCCAATGGAGACAGATTAATTATTGGTGTAATCAATCAAGTTTGTAATTTCAGAAAAGATGGCAATGTCCCCTAATTAATCTTAAACTTAGAGTGAGACTCCTGAGAATATGTTATAGTGCCTAGATCACCTAGAAAGGTAAATATTGAACGGTGTTTTTCGGAGATGAAAATAGATCGATAAGCAAGCCCCATTAAGTTGCTTGGTCCATATTTATGCTTGTATTACTTTGATTAGTCATCCTTCTGAAAAGTATTACCTATAAACATAAGAAGGACTGCAAAGTAGGCACTGAAAGCATGAGTTCTCATAATAATGCCAAGTATAATTCTTGGCATTTCTGCAAATACTTTGTGTTTAGCTGCCTGTGGATCCATCCAGATAAGTTAAAAGCGGAGAGGGTATCCATCGATTTGACACCAGAATGGTCTCCTATAAACAGATATTGACAAACTTTCTGACCTTAAAAAAAAACACCCTGCAACATGCCCTGCAATAGGTTTTACATTCAATTGACGGCATTGAACTATCAAATTAGACCTTTAAAGTGAAAGGAAGATGAGAGTTAAAGACTCGTTCTATCTATTTGCTCTTGCACCCAGTTTTTGATATCAGCTTCCACCCCCTTTCAAAACTCCCAGTACTCGTCCCACTCATCCTGTAGTTCAGCGCTTGATAACGAGTTATAGAAACCCCTCCACTTCTTTTCTGAGTTGGCATCTGTGGCAACTAAGGACACCAGTAGATCTATTGCCTGTTCTTGGTGATGGTCACCAAGCGATCAAAAGAAAACCCAACAAGATCTGCCTAACCTAAAGGAATCCTTGTTCAGTCTTTAGTAAGTGATGAATGAACTCCGTCTGAGAATCTATGAACAGATAATTAACAAGACACCAGATGGTAGAACTTCTTTGTTCAATAAAATATGTGGTGTTACTATTTTTATTTCGATCTTTTTTGCAGTCATAGTTACTGAGAATTCAATAGATTATAGATTTGGTGATCAGATAGACCTATTAGATTGGATAATTGGTGGCTTATTTTGTATTGAATATATCTGTCGCCTATGGGTAGCACCTCTTGAAGATAAATATGGCAAAGGATTGAAAGGTGTTTTGCGTTACATGATTTCGCCAATGGCAATTATAGATATCATTGCAATCGTACCATCCTTTATTGGTGTTCGCGCTGAGTTAAAGATTTTAAGAGTCATCCGCCTACTTCGAATATTAAAGATTGGAAGAAGTGAGAAATTTAAACAAAGTATATTTCACTTCAACTATGCCCTTCGATCAAAGAGTCAAGAACTACAAATTTCAACCTTTTATACAATATTGCTCTTGCTAATTAGTAGCACCTTTATGTATCTTGCCGAGTCATCTATTCAACCAGAGTTATTAGGATCAATTCCCAGATGTCTATGGTGGTCAATTACAACGGTATGTGCTGTTGGATATGGCGACTCAATTCCTATTACAGCACTTGGGAAAACAATTGCATCGGCAACTTCTCTTATGGGTATTGGTGCAATAGCAATCCCTACAGGAATACTTGCTTCAGGTTTTAGTGAGTCACTGAGTATTCAAGAGAAGGTGCTTAAAGAAGAAGAAGCATTAGAAAATAATTCAAACGAGAGTTGAAGAGGAAACATCTTATTCAGAATTTCATTCGGTCAAAACTCACTTAAAAAGTGAGCACCAGTTTGTAGAGCAGTTACTTAATTGCTTTCCGATTAAGGACTGGAAAGAAAAGGAGGGAAACTAACGAATAAAACCCAAGATTATTTTACCTACCAGAACCACAAATATTCCTTCTGCAAAGAGCAACCAAGCAATCGTGGAGTTATTTAGACCCAACCTTCTATACCTATCAATCGTCGCGTCATGCAGTTGCCGTATAGAAGCAAGCATCACTTACCTAGTTGAGAGCGAAGGACTAATTGCCGCTTGAGTTTCACATTCTCACCCTTTAGTTCTTCCATCTCTTTCTGGTATTTATCTATCAAGTCCAGCGTCCACTTCCAGTCCTTCTCTTTGCAGTGTGCTCTCGCGGCATTCCAATCCATAGTTAATACACCGGATTTAGGGCAACAACTTTGGTGGTGGGGTTTCTTGACTCCGCCGCCCTTTTTTGATCTTGAGGGTTGCTCACAACATAGGTCTCTTTCCAATTCTTACCGCCTACGTAGAACGTGACTTCAACCTTCATCGGTTTCTATCCTTAGTGAAAATTCTGGTGATTACAAGATTCATCGCCACAAAGAAAATCACCAATCCAATAGTGGGAGCAAAGATAAACACAGCATCATTCATGCCGCCGCCACCTCCTGGAGAAGGCATAAATGCTGTCTCTATACATCACACTTGCCCTCTATATTTCTTGAACTCTTCTAAGTCACTTGTAACTATGCTCTTGTAATCATCAGGAAACCTTTCCTTCATTATCTCTGGAATTGCTAAGCAATCTGGATAGGGATTATGCAAATAAAAAATAACTTCCTTCTCTTTCTTCAAAACAATGTAATCAGATAGTCCACCTATATTTTCTTTAGTCATACTGCTGCCTCCTTAAGTAAACGATAAACGTTGTCTCTGTGAATTTTCAACTTCTTGGCGATTACTGTTGCACCTAAACCTTCTGCTTTCAGTTTTTTTGATTTTCTTGCTCATACCGCCACCGCACTCTCTTCTTGATCCACGATGATTCTGCGGATGGTTGCTAGGGCAAGACCCGTTTGTGCCCTGATATTGCGATAAGAGCAACCTTCATTCCTTAATCGAACAACCAGACCTTCTTTTGCAGTATTGGTTTTAGGACGACCTCCTAAAGATGCGCCTATTTCCTTTCTGTACTGAATCGATTCTGCTTGGCGTTCAGCAATCATCGAACGCTCAACCTGATTCAACCCTGAAAGCAAACCGATAAGGATTGGAGCGAACTTGCCGAGTCCTCTGGTGTTAATGAGTCCATCCAAAGTTCTTACATGCTTGTCTTGCTCTTGTAAGTCGTGGAGAACATTGATCGTTTCTTTTTGAGTGCGAAACCCCCTATCAAGTTTGACGAAAACAATTTCATCGCCTTCTTTTAAAGCTCCTAATGCCAATTGAAGTTGAGGGCGGTCGATGTCCTTCACTCTTGTGCTGATGGTCTCTTGGAAGATTTGGTCGCAACCTGCTTCTCTCAATGCAGCAACCTGCGCTTCCAAACCGAACTTGGATGATGCGGAAGAGGCCCTTGCGTATCCAATTTGCTTGTAAGTGGGTTTATCTATCAGCAAAGGAGAGGGTCGTTGGAATCCTTGGAACTTGGTCAAATTATTTCAGAAACCTGTGTTACTAATACCATAGCAACTAGAACACCTTTATGAAACACTATAAACCTTTATTTTATTGAAGTTTTGCATGCCATATACGGCGTTCATTATCGACATGGTAAATGAAACGATACAATTAGAGCGTTGAGAGGTCGGACAACCTCTTTCTTGGTACACGTGTACTATAGGGACTTCCTGCTCAACAAAATGATTTGGCTATGACTAATTCTGCGTTCGACGACTGGTTCACGTATCTGCTCCAAGTCGTTTTTCTCTTTACCGAAGCAATCACAACTCTCCTTTCATTCCCAAAGAAAGGAATCTGGATTGACTCCAAAATCGAACTCCAAAAACTCACCGTTAAACAACTCAAAAAAATGCTTGCTGGTCACAAGACCAACAACCTCAAAAAAGACCAACTCATCGATTTGGTTTTAACCACCGCCTAACCACCATTTGACCTCTGAACTAACACCCTTTAAAGAGTGGAAAATTATGGCGTGGAAAAAAAGAAAAAGATCAGTTGCACCCATTCCAACCTCTGAAGAACCAGAGGAGTGGGACTACTTCGACTATGGGGAACTTCAATACTCAAAAGGAAGTGCTGTTTGTATGACCTGCGAACACTTCACTTATTGCTCTACCAAAAGTTGCGTGACTCTTTTGACTTGTCCTATTCACCGCAAACTCATCCAGCAAGGAGAACACCTAACGAAGCGGTGCAAGAACTGGCGAAAGAAGCGTGTTCTTGAAATTGGATGGTGCGCAGAAGTTGCTTAGTCAGGACACATCGACTTTGTGTTTTCAGTCAATTGCAAGATGTGGAAAAAGATACAAGCGATTTGCCCCCAAACAGTCGTCAGAAGAAAGACCGATGCCGGTTGGGTCGGTCTTTTTTTGCGTCACAAACAGGTACTTCTTCCAGTTGAATCCTTATCTCAGAGGAGTAGAACTAGATCAGGAGTTAAGGCACGACGGTTCGAAAAAATAAGTGCCTGACTCAAAGGGGGTGACGGAAATCTCACCCCCTTCTTAATGCCTTACTGAAACCAAAGAAATCCACTAAGAAGGAAGGGCAACAAAGTTCTATCCCCTGCCTCTAATCCCTCGATAGGAATACATGACTGATGACGCGAAGGCAATGACCAAAAGGGTTGTTCTTTCTGCAGTAGTTCTTCTCCTTTCCCTTTGGGTCATCAGAGCACTAATCCCTTGGGTCATAGTTGCTTTATTGAGTTATTGGGTCTTCCAGTGGTTGTCGACAAGCAATTGAGTGCAGATATATGAAAGAGGGTCGAACAACAAATCTTGTAGTCAATGCTTTGGACTTCTCTATTGAGCTATCTGGTTTCAGAAGAACCCAAACACAATATGAATGCACACATTTTTAAAAAGACTGAACTATTCTGAATATATTCGAATAATCAAATCCAGCGATATTCCTTTTTATTGATTTGATTCTGATTTCCATAACGAATTCTGATCATTCATAAGACGTAGTTAATACGTAGAAGGGTGTTATTTTATTCACCAAAAATATACTCGTATAAACAATATTGAATGAAAGAATTAAATGCTTCTAAAAATACCCTACCGGACCATTTATACCCTAACATTCAAGTTGAAATACCCTACTATTTAAATTGCATTGTGTTGCCTTTGTGTGGATGTGTCTGAAAGGTTGAGCCGCTAAAACCTACTGCACCGCAAGCGATTTGAGACTGTGTGGTCCTGTGTGAAAGAGTTTAAAACGGAGAGGGTGTCTGTCGAGTTCGGCGAAATTTAGACTGCTACAGACGGGATTAGACAGGTTTTACAAATCATTCCTGAAATACCTACAACGGATTTTAGACTGTATTGACGGGGTTGGATAACCGATTGGACAAGAAGAAAGGAGGGTTTAGCCCCTCCCCTTATCTATTTGTTCTTGCATCCATTTCTGTACATCTAACTCTAACCAAACCACCAAATTTGCACCTATTGCTATTTGTTTAGGGAAGGTCCCAGCGTAGAGTTTGTTGTAGACAGTTCCCTAATCATTCCTTATTAACGATTATTAAATACCTTCAGGAAAAAGACAACCCATACCAAGCATGCGTAGTGGCGAGACAATCTTTTTCTTTAAACTTAAAATCGTCATGAAGAAAAACAGATTTATCATTTGTTTTTAAAAGATTCAAAATAGAACTATCAACAACCTTTTCTGAAAAAATTGTTTTCATTTCTAAATCAGCAAAAAGTTGTTGAAAGTCATCATCTCTCAAGCGATTCATATACATATAGCGATTTCCTGCTAAAGATTTGAAATCTTGACTAGAAAATCTAAGGAAATGTATTAAGGATATATTATGGTCAGAATGAGCGAAGTGATCACTATAATCTATAAGATTTAAGCACAAACCATCTTCAGATAAGACTCTTTTTATTTCGGGGAAGATTCCAGAGATTTTATTCTTTGGAATATGCTCTAAAACATTAGTTGATATTTGGAAATCAAAGTATTTATCCCTAAATGGAAGTCGAGTTGAGTCACATGGAGCAATATAACGAATGCCAATTGAATTTAAAAAACCTAATATTTGAGCTACATTATCTAAGTTTTTGGTAGACAGTACTAAATCAAGTCGATGAGAATCTAATTTTGGAAAATCTTTTTTTATTATATCGATATTTTCAACGATGGACTTAAGAGAGTCATTCCAGATATCAATAGAAAAATATGGATTTAAATCAACACTTACAACTTCTCTTGCACCTTGAATATATAGCGAGAGTGGAAGTATTAGGCTTCTTCCTGCCCCCAATTCAAGGAAACTCTTTCCTTCAAAATCTATTGACATGCCACTTAATATCTCAAGGATCTTTCTACCCTTAAGAAGGCTTGGGAATGGGTCTACACTTTTTAAACCTCCAAATTTTCTTTGAATTAGATAATATAACTTATATGATAAATCAGAAGGTAAGGATGCAATACTTCTCTGAATTAAGGATTTTACTCTATAATCCATAAAAGCAATAATGACTCCTATCTATAGGTTTCAAAATAATTAGCATTATTATATCTTATAGACACTTTGAACAGATTATCCTTCGGTTCAAGTGCTCTGAGATCGCTGTCTGTGAGTGCCATATTGGGATAAAGCTAACACCAAAACTAGAATTAATAGCCTGAATTGACTGGACTAGAAGCACAAATCACTACAACCACTGCTAATACTAAAATCTTACTCCGCCTCAGAAAAGGTTAGCTTACTTGAAAACGGAGAGGGTGTCCGTGAGGTCGTACCAAAAATTGACTCTATGAGACGGCATAGGACGACCTAACTTCAAAAAGTATTAGTTTTCCCTAGCACATAATTGGCTCTGTATGGGACGCACTAAAACCTATTAGTATAATTGGAAATTACTGGTTCTATTGAATGAACAAAAACCAAATTTAAAATGATCCTTACTTGAGGATTTATCAACTAGGTCCATTGGTGAATCCATACGACATTCTCTAAAGAAATTCTCAGAGAATTTGCTGAGTTCTTGGCAAAGAAATTGATTCCTCTTTTAAGCCAGCGTGTAGGGCTTTTACTCTTGCTTTAACAAAAACTTATATCTGCTTAAGCCAAACCAACCTATTCAGCAAATAATCACAATTCTTGATCGCTAGATTATTTCTTTAATGACCTAACAACCTTCAATAGAGTTCTTATAAACAAAGTTATTGTTGCAATGTCAAAAAAGAGCAACCATGTAAACCTTTTACCCATATTATTCAGTGTTTCTATTGACAACGTTCTAGTAGCTAGCGACCATCCATTTCGAGACACTTCTTCAAACCGTGCATTAACATTTAAAGTGTCAAAGCCATATTGGTTATGAAACAGAAATCCTAAGCATTCTGATTTCATCTTAAGCATTGGGATCTTAGTAGACTTAACAAAAATATTATTAAGATAATCAATTTTTACTGTATACCCAAGATCATCTAATAGTATATAAACGGGTTTAAAAAATTTTATAGGGCTCAGAAAGGAAGTAAGTCTTAGTAGAAATAAATTGTTGTTTTTAATAATGCGTGAACGATATCGCCGAAATCCATCTTCTAGATTTTGATATGTTTCCTCTATATAGCTATTTAGCTCTCTATTTTTTACAGCTGTTATTTGGGCGTCCCAGAAATTACAAGCATTAGCAGTATCACAATACTCACTCTCCAGTTTAAAGGTGTCGCCAGGCTTCATAACAACAATAGTGGCACTTTGATTATCAAATGACTTGACTATGTCCCAGGGTTTATTTATGGAATCATTCATATAAAAATTATCTTCATTAGAGAAGAAAATAAAACTAGCAAATGGAATTGTTATTGATGGTTTCAAAACCTCGACCTGAGTCTTAATATTCTGAATTTTTTCATTTGCAGCATCTTCTCGCCAAGCTTTATTGCTCACACCTCCTTTCCATGCAGCATAACTAAATTGAGTGAGTAAAACATCGATCTCACCACATATATTTTTCACTTCGAGCGCTCTAGTCTTATCTCTAATTTGACAATCGTTTATGTTTAATATTGTATAGTTCTCACTTTTGACAAGTAAGGCTGAATCATAAAAACCATCTTTTAAACACTGAATAGAAAAGTCATCAGACAGTTGAATATCACAATTAAAACTGATTTCTTTATATCTAAATTTGTTAACTCCCAAAAACGAGATCACTCTTTTGTCAATGGTCTCTTGAAATAAGACGATAATGCCTCTGTCTCTAATTATTTGTCCATATTGCTTAAAAAAAGATATAGAAAAGTGATCTGGATGTTCATGAGAAATCCATATATGACTAACTTTGCTTAAAAGATTTGCTATTTCCATAGGGTCATTTTCATAAAGAAGTTGCCATCCTTTATGAAAAGCATCCCCTCTATACCAGGGGTCTGACAACAAAGCTATCTTATTATTAGATATTAAAACGGAAGCATGGTTTACAAATTCAATTGTTGTAGCTTGCATTGAAGTATTCACTAATAAATAATCTATATAAGTTAGATTATATAGTGTAAGTATAACAATGCCAATTACTAATCCTTGTTCTATCAAAGCATCACACCAAGCGACCACATTTTTCCTAAAGTTGAACTATCCTAAATACTGGTGGATATCTCTTAACGCTTAAAACAGTAGTTACTGCAACGTATTCACGTGAAAGTGACACGTCAAGACAACTCCTGACAAATTAATTGAACGGAGAGGGTGGGATTCGAACCCACGGACGGTTTCCCGTCAAACGATTTCGAGTCGTTCGCTTTCGACCACTCAGCCACCTCTCCATAGGGGTTTTGAACTATCTAGAACTTTAATGGGTTTTAGGTAAATATATATATATATGAGAAAAAGAGAAAATATTTTATTTATTGCCAGCCAGATTTAGCCATCAAGTTAATAGCCTTAGCATTAAAAATACCTAACTGGTTGATAGTTACATTGTCTGGGCGAAATGATCCAAAACTCTTAACTTCTTTAGAGGTGTTAGCACCTCTTAATGGATGCTCAAAAGTTGGACCTGCTAACCCCCTGCTACCTGTTGGCGATGCAAGGTATTCAAGCAGTTGAATAGCCTCATTTTTATTCTTAGCATATTTTGCAATTCCTGCTGCACTAACATTTACATGTGCAGGTTGCGGTGTAATGACTTTTACTTTCTTGGCTAACTTTTTATCCTTACTTCCATTAACACCTGCCAGCATGCGGGCAACATAATAATGATTAACTATTCCTACTCCACAGCTTCCCTGAGAAACAGCACGGATTAATCCGATATCACCCGGAAAATAAGCCTGAGAAACATTCGCAATCATTCCCTTTAACCATTTTTTAGTGTCGACTTCGCCTCTGAGAACTAATTGATTAGCTACTAAAGACTGGTTATATGGGCTATTGCGTTTACGTAAACAAACCTTTTCTTTAAGTAATGGACTAGCCAAGTCTGAATAATTACTAATTTTTGAGATATCAACTCTTTCTGGATTGGCTACCATTACTCTTACTCGCCTTGTTAAGGCATACCAGCGTCCTTGAGGGTCTCTGTATTGCTTAGGAACTTCTTTATCAAGCTTGGGAGAACGATATTGCTGCAAAAGGCCTTTTTTGGCAGCATTACTAATCCTTGCGGCATCCACTAATAGTATGATATCAGCCTTTGAACTTGAACCTTCTCTCTTTAATCTCTCAACTAAAGAAATCCCAGTTGCTTCGATCAGCCTGACTCTAATTCCTGTTTCCTCAGAAAACTTTTTAAATATCTTCCTATCAGTATTGTAGTGACGGCCTGAGTAAACTCGAACTTCTCTTGTTTGTGCTTGAGCTGCATGTCTTAGCCCAAGCCCTACTGAAAAACTTACTGCTATCGCTGCAGGAATAAGACGTCTTGCTGAAATCATTTCTAATCAACAATTAAAACCCAATCAATACATTATCTTGGGAAAACAAAAGCATCATCATGTTCAGCGTTTTATACTTTAGTTTGTGTCAAATGTTTCATCTGCCGTCAGGTTGGCTCTTAGCCATTAGAAATATTACCTAATTAAATCTATGGATTACTTGATCCACACTTTGCTATCAGAGTCGGCATCCAAGTCTTTATTTGACAAGCTTCTAAAAAATAAATCCAACTGGCAAGATGGAAAAAGAACAGCTGGCTCTCATGCTGCCAAAGTTAAAAAGAACAAACAGCTCGAGAAAGAGTCAAAAATAGCTTTGGAATCCAGCCGAGAGGTAATAAACATGATCACAAGGGATCCTCTTTTAAAAAGCTTCTGCCTACCCAGGCTTGTTCATGGTGTGATGTTCTCTCTAACCTCTACTGGTGATAGTTATGGCGATCATGTAGATAACGCATACATGAGCTCTGGCAGAAGTGACCTTTCATTTACACTTTTTTTGACGGATCCAAATCATTACAAAGGTGGGGAACTTTGCATACAAAGCATGCAAGAGGAAAAAGAGATCAAATTAAAAGCAGGTCAAATTGTCATCTACCCAAGCACTAGTCTTCATTGCGTAAAAGCAGTCTCCAAAGGTGAACGATTAGCCTGCATTGGCTGGATACAAAGCTACGTCGCTAGCAATGAGGATAGAAACATTTTGTTTGGTCTTGATGCTGGTGCGCGTGGATTACTTGCTGAGCATGGGAAATCTGCGCAGCTTGATCTAGTTTTCCAGGCATATAACAACCTTTTACGCCGTCTAGGTAACTAGAAGTATCAATTAGTACAACTTCAAGCCAAGTAAGTTACATCATCTATTGCTGAATAGAGTCACTATAAGAGTTCAAGAAATTTTAGAATTTTCAGATGCCAAAAAAATCCCCTGTAGCTATCTTTCTTGCCGCATCTGCAATGCTTGCATCCAATGCCCTCATACCTGACCTATCTCAGGCCGGAGAGCAAAGTGAAATGGGTGGTCTAAAAGAATGGACTACCGATCAAGATATAGACGAAAAAAGCAAACTTGATGATGAGGCCAAAGCAGCTGCAAAAAAAGCTAAAAAAAAGGACATATGTATTCCTATAGGTGAAGGTGAAAACTGCTGGTAAGAGATTGGGTAAGAGATATATGAAATTTTTTAGCCTCATTATTAATTAAGAAGATAAAAATTTTTCCTATAAAAGGAGGCAATATTTTTCTTCTGACCACTTATCCAGAGCTAATATCTCACTACCTAAGTTCGGGTAATAAACATTTTCAAAAATTTAAAATGGTTTCCAAAAAAAAAAGCCCACAGAATGTGGGCTTTTTTTTTGGATCGTCTACTAGCAGTAGCTAATAGATCAGAACTTGAATGTGGTCTGAACTAGACCACCGAGGATGTCATCATTTTCTCCAGTCGAGACATCTGAACCACCAAAGACGGCAGGTGTAACTGTGATGTTGTCAGAGACTTTATAGTCGTAATAGGCTTCCCAAACGAAGTTGCCTGCGGCATCATCGTCATTGCCCTCATGTTTACCTTGGATCTCCGTTGCATGCGCACGGGAACCGAAAGCTACTCCTGCTCTGTTTCCATCAACGAACACGTCATCCCACATAAGGCCAACCATCCAAGCAGCAGTTGCTTCAACTGAGTCCTGACTATCATCATCATCGATGTCCCTAACATCATAACCAACCTGAATAGCAGGAATCATACCTACGTCTTCAGGCTTCCAATAGGCTCTTGCGGAATAACTAGTCGCATTACCTGTGCCCGCGTTATTTCCTTTGTCAGTTGCGTAGTACTCTTGCCAAGCTTTACAACTTTCAGTGTTGGTACCGCTTTTGTCATTGCACATCTCATTTGCTACTGCAAAAGAGACCTGCCAACGAGGGGCACCATACTCAAACTTAGTTAACCACTTTTGTTGGGCATCAGTGAAGATACCACCGCCTTCGTCAGTAGCATTTGATGCACCTTTTGAGACGATGTTAGTACTAACAGCAAATCTTGGTTGAGTAGGGTCATCAACTGACTGAGTCCATGCAACACCAAAACCACCATCGGTACTTGCAGCATAAGCACCTGAATTGCCACCCAAAGCAAATTGCTTCATGACTGGCTTATAAATAGAAGGAGAACTGGCCAACATGTAGTAGTTCTCGATCTTTGGTCCTGCCCAGACTGTGAAGTTTTCACCTACAGGGAACTGGTACCAAATCTTGTCCACTTTCAACGCATCGGCGTTGTTATTAGTAGCACTGAGGTAATTTCCGTAGGTTTTACTCCCAAAAGCGGAGTTTGAAAAATTACCTGTCTTGATCCTGGTATACAGTAAATCCTCACCAGTAAAGCTGGTATTTAGATTTAACTGAGTAGTGTAGTTAAAAGTCAGAGATCCATCATCTTGCTCAGCGTTACCTGAGTTGGTGTCTCTGCCATAACCACCTAAAACGAAGTAGGTCTTACCAGTTAATTTAGTAGTCGTAGAGAACATACCGGCCTCGAATTCACCAACCCGAGCCTCGAGCCCATCAATACGTCCCTTAATCACAGCAAGTTCAGGGCCAAATTCATTAATAAGGCGCCGCTCCTCTTCATTGACCTGAGCAACATTGCCAAGGCATTTATTTAAAAGAGCCGCAGCTTCATAACGAGTCATGCTGCCAGAAGGATCAGCTGCTGCACAACCATGACGCTCAGCCAAATCGGTCAACGCCTGGTACGCCCAATCTGTGGGGTAGACATCTGAGAACTGAGATATGCTCTCAACTACACCGGTTGAATCGGAGTAGCTGGAAACATCATTGATGTTCAGCTCAGCGGCAGTAGCTGCAATTGGAGCCATTAAACCCAAAGCAGCAGGTGCCACCAGCAATTGCTGGAAAAGTTTCATTTAAGTTCCTCACACAAAAAAGCCCTATAAAGGGCATATACATTCTATTCTGAAATAGGTAGTAATCGCCACACAAAAAATTATTCCTGTATCAACAGAGCCCTGCAAAGGTAACAAATTATACTCACCTTAATTACTGCTCGATATCAAGAAGTGTTGATCCATAAAATAATCTTAATTCCTCAAATTAAATCGAATCACAATTTACTAAAACACCTCAAAAAAATCACTACTTCACCAAAGACCCTTTGTCTGATTGAAGCCTTCAACAAATGCCCATCTGCATTTGCGGTTAGAATGGAAAGTCCAATTCAAATAAGTTGTTCGAGATCAATCTCCCTGTAATTTGAAATATAAGTAAAGAACACTGATGATTTGCTATTGATTTGGGGAAATTTGCCTGTCTAAAGGAAACCCTAGAGATTCTCTTTCAAGCAACCATTCTTCTGCTACTTTGCGAGATAAAGTTCGAATCCTTCCGATTGTTGCTGTTCTTTCTGTTACTGAAATCACACCTCTCGCCTCAAGAAGATTAAATACATGACTACACTTGAGAACAAAGTCTAAAGAGGGGATTGGAAGTTTTTTTTCTATTAAATCTTTAGCTTCAGATTCATATAAATCAAAAAGGCTTTTCAGGCGAGATGGGCTTGAAGCCTCAAAATTATATTTACATTGTCCCTTCTCAAACGGAAGCCATATTTCTCCATATTTCAGAAATTCATTCCAACTTAAATCCCAAATACTTTCAACATTTTGAAGATACATCCCTAATCTCTCTAACCCATACGTGATTTCTATAGAAACTGGTTTGCAATCTAGGCCTCCACACTGTTGAAAATAAGTAAATTGAGTTACTTCCATGCCATCCAGCCAAACCTCCCAGCCCACTCCCCAGGCTCCAAGTGTTGGAGACTCCCAATTATCTTCCACAAATCGAATATCGTGCTCCTTCGGATTAATTCCAAGTGCTTCCAATGAAGAAAGGTATTTTTCCTGAATCTCATCTGGCGAAGGCTTAATTAAGACTTGATATTGGAAATAATGCTGTGCTCGATTTGGGTTTTCTCCATATCTTCCATCAGTTGGCCTTCTGCAGGGTTCAGGATAAGCAACAGCCCAAGGCTCTGGGCCAATTGCTCTTAAGAATGAATGTGGACTCATTGTTCCTGCACCCTTTTCTGTGTCATATGGCTGCAAAAGCAGACAACCTTTTTCAGCCCAAAAAGAATTCAGTGCTTCGATTATGTCCTGGAAATGCATATGTCTATCCTATCCAGTTGCGGCAAGGGTTTTCAGCAGTCACATCCATTAATAGAGTTTTGATAGGTCTCTGAAACCCCAGTAAACAGGTCTCAAATTGATAGGTCTGTTGATAGATGGAAAACTGCATACCCCATTGTCCCAAATAAGTGGTGCTATCAACAGGGTGCATAGGTGAATCCATACGACATCGCGGACATTATGCTCAAGAGAAATTTCAGCAATGTTGTTAAGGGTTAAACAACCTTTGACTTCTTGATGGCTGCCATACAATTTATTAATACCTAATACGATTCAAAAACATTCTGAATATGAAATTTATGTTACTTGCTAAAGGTCTATTAATTCCACAAAGCAAATAAAGGATATAACTTATCTCATGTACAAGTAGAGATTAAATCTAAAATAAGCACCCTTAAACTATTACTTGCAGCTATGTCTCTGATACTTCGACATCATCGGTTAACTCTTCACTCTTAACATCTACCACCTGACTATTTAATAAGGGTTGCGCAATTTCTAAAACCAATGCAATTAGTCCCCGAAGATCTTTATAGGTTTTGGACATATCAGCAGATATATCTTCTATAACCTTTGAAATGTCCATTGCTATTTCACTCTCTCTATTAAAGCCAAGCCAAACTACTACAGTAATAACTACCGTTGCAATGGTAATGCATAGAAGAGTAAATAAAATGGCAAAAATCATTTAAGAACTACTTTTCCCCAAGAATTACATTGATTGGAGTTAAATGCAAGAGAAGACCTGGAACTTTATTTCCTATCTTCGTCTTCATCTCCTTTCGCTGGAATACTAGTTTTCTCAATATCTATTGAGGGCTCAACGCTAGCTTTAGATGTACTTACGTCTCTTTTGAATAGTCTAAAAAGTCCTGTACTAGGAAGCCTTTCTCTTGCATCATTAATTGCTTCGTTAAAAAGCTTCCCTGCGCTTTGATTACTGCTTTCAATACCTCTAAGCCTAGTCATTATTTGCCAGACAATTATCAAAATAAAAATTGCTTCAAGTGTTTGTGCCATTAGCAAGTATCCTCCTCAAGAACTTTGATACCTGGACTCCCATCTATTGCTCCATCAGATGCATTGTCTTGATCTTCTTCACCTTGGAGGTCTAGATCACACTCCTTCAAAGACACTTCTTTTTCATCTATAAAGCAATGCACAGTTTGATTCCCTGGGGGTTTCATTACTTTGTCTTTTGTCAATTCTTCGGAGTCACTATTCATAACACTTTCTTTGACTTCAGATAGTTTAGTATCAAAGAATAATTCTAGGGACTGTTCTCCAGTCTTTTGTTTATCTTCCAATGAGTCTTTTGATTCAAAAAAGTCAATTGGTCCAACTGAAATGGAATCAACAAGAGGTGTCCCCGAATCACTGTTTAAGGCGGGTTCTTCTTTCAAGGCTTGGTTAATTAATGGTGGTTCAATTGGGCATTCTTCAAGTAGATCATTGCTAAAGGCTGCTTGAGCAGCAGGCTCTTCAATAGAAGGGGTATTTTTCTGGTCTGTTCCGGTTGAATAAACATCAACAAGAGATTGCTTAGCAGGAGAACTTAGTGATTCCTCGGCTTCTTTGAGAGCTTTGTCAACTGTTTCATCTGATTTAGATTTGTTGTTCTCAGCCCTACCTTCTTTTCTATTTAAATAATTCAAATATTCAAAAAGGAGATATACAGCTGCAATCAAAAAAAGTAGCTTCATCTTCCGTTAGGCCTGTATAAACACGATACCAATAGGTAGCTTAAAAACGAATGAGTACTTATTGCACTTTTTTATGCTCTAAATCGTCTTCGGGTTGAAGATCGAGTAGAAGTCAAAGTTGGAAAGCTTTGGATAGACTAATAAAACAGGTTATGCCTCTATGCTGATTCAAAATTGAATAATATTTTCCCAGAAAAGTAATTATTCAACAACCATTGATTATAATCATTTTTTAATCTTCGATATTTTTGCAGATTATGAAATTGCTCTTATCAAATGATCTTAATCATTTTACATAAGAAAAGTATCTAAATGCACTAGGCCGGCTATTTTAATAAAGTCCGCTCTCGTTTTTTTTATCGTACTTGCTAAGTTTCTTCTTTAAATATTCAGCATAAAGCCTGTTACCTTCAATATTAAAATGTGGGTCATTTTTCCAAAAAATATTCTTCTTCGCATGATTCATTTCAATATATTCTGCAAAATCCCAAGACAAACCATTCAAACTTTCTACATAAAGATGAAATCCTTCATAGGTTTTAGAGGTTGAGGCTCTGTCTGGAATAGTAGAAAAGATTAGTTTATAATTATTTTTTCTTGAATGTTCAATCCATTGTTTTATAAACATCATATTGCTTCTAGCTATTGGGTTACTCGTTTTATATGAATCCAAATCAAAATCAGAATGGCCATACGAGGGTTGCTTAGAATTTTTATCGAAGAAAATCGCCTTTATTTTCTGTATTGAGTGGTCCAGAACAATAAAAGAAGCTGACCAATACTTAAGACTTGTTATTCTTCGATATAATATTTTTTCATGAGTCTGAGAAGTCATCCAAGTTTTAAATCTAGCTTCAATTTCTTTAGATGGAATTATGATAATCTTTTTATTAACTATCTTCTTAAAATCAACTTGATATCCTTCCATCACAGTGGTTTTAGGGTACATAAAATCATTTATCACATCGTTGTGATAAACGGAGACAATGACAATTTTTGGGCTATATCCTAATTTATTTTTGATATCTTTAAACTTTGAAAATTGATGCCCCTGCCCAGTATGCGTAACACCACACTTTGCGACTCTTAATTGTGTCGATTTTTCAATTATTGTGCCAAATTTTTTATCGAGAGGTGCGTATCCCCATGTAAAACTATCCCCTGCAAGATAAATATCATATTGACTCTCTTTGCTATCTTCAAAGTCAAAACACCCTAGAGAGTTTCCCCACACATAATAAGCTTTGTATTCTGTAGGTTTAGATTTAGCTAAAATTTTAGAAGAAGAAGGTCTTATATCAAATCCTCTTTCTACGTTCGCTTTATGATGGTACCTTGGGTACCCTCGTCCTATTCCATCTCTAGGGTTTAAATATCTACCATATAAAAGCCTAACTTTTTGACGACCAAAAATAGCTCCTGAAATATCAAATAATGCTATTCCAAGTAAAATTTGAACCCCAAGTGTCTTGAGCTTCATGCCTAAAGTTTACTATCAATAAATGGGGTTAGCAAAGAATCTCTACGTACTATAAGCAAGTCCGACAAATCATTAATTAGCTCAGAAATGTATTTCATGGTTGAATGATACTTTTTAAGTCTAGTTTGATACTGATTAATTTCATTATAACTCTTCTTGCAGCCTTTCTTGTTTCCTAGAGGGTCTTACCCTGCCAACCTCAATGCTAGAAATAAAAACTATATTAGCACTAAAGGAAAAATCTCTCAAACAATTTGATAGTAGGTACGTCCTAATATATGCCCAAGTGGTCTCCAACTTTATATAGATAGAGGCCTGTTCGCGAAAATGTGTCCCTAACCGCAAAGGTTGGAGCATAAAACATAAAGTCCATTCACAGAGTATATGCGGCCTAAGCTCAGGAAACATCAAGTCAATAAGGGATGGGAAGACTTACTAATAAGGAGTCCAAAATCACGCAGTTCTTTTTTAGGCATTAAAGCTCGCATTATCTATCAAGATCCCTTAAGGGAATACACTTGAAATATAGCAAATAGAGCCACTTTCCTAATACAAACTGATGCATACGCTTTTCTTAAAGTTTACCACTTCTTATTCTGCAAAGGAATCTTTCTATAGAGCAATTAATCAGTTGCAATGCCGTGAGAACAAGGAATAATTCCTAAAATTAAATTGCTAATTTCCTTCTGCCATCTTGATAAATCTTTTGTTTCATTTCAGGTTAACCTACCAAAGAAGGTCAATACAAAATTAATTTTCAAGGACATTCATAAAACACTTGTCTCTTTAGAGAGTATCAAGGTGAACAAAGAAAATACATATTGGATTACAAATGCAATAGCAAAGCAACCTCTAGCACTTTAAAGATAAATTTTTTGAATGCATTAAAAATAGAGAATAGATATATATAGTACTCGAATAAAGTATGCACTCCTAAAGATCTCATAGGATAAATAGGATTAACTCACAAAGCTAATCATTTCGCATATAAACACTCAATTCTTCTTAGCACTCCTTAAGGGGAGAAAGAAATAATATGAGTCTTTAGAAAATTTTTTCCGCATAATAAAGATCATTCCAAGAGATTTTCTACTGAAGAGACTCAAGGTCAAAACGATGCTACACTAAAACAATCCATAAAATCTAACTTGAATATAGTTTTACAAGCTAAAAGTTTGTTCAGTAAGCTCCTCCGTTTAAATCCTCGCATATTCCGTGGAGTGCATTTTACACGTCGTTTTTTTAAGCAATTGGCAGTAATAAGACGATTTGATAGGCACTTACCTTATCAAGGCGAGATTGGTGAAAGTTTTGGTTTTCATGAGTTAAGTTTATCTAAAGAGTCTATTCCTAAAATAAGAAGCCTATATCAAGAAAATCTCAAGAGCTCCAACAATTTAACCATTGATTCGAGTAAATTTGAAGTTTTCAATGAACTTTTTGAACAGCTAAGTAAACCAATTTTGGACTACCTAGGTCCGGAGGCGAAAATAGATGGCGTGAATTTTTTTATACGTTCTAATAAAGATAGTGTAACTCCTAAAGGTTTTTCAACTTATTGGCATACCGACAATGTTGGTGCGAGGTTAAAAGTCTTTGTATGCTTTGAAGGTGATGGTTCGAACCCTACGATAATCTCTCCTCCCCAAAAAAGACCTCCTAGCATTAATTATCAAATTTATAGTTATTTCATTGAGCTGCTCCGATGGCTAAATTTTGCCAACAGATTTAGATTAAGCAACGAAATCTATTTAGCACATCGCACTGGATCAATTTTTTTACTTGATACACAAGTTTTGCATAGAGGCAGTTGGGAAAATTCAATTTCAACAAGACACTTACTGCAATTTGAATTTTCAAACCCTAAAAAGCATGATCTTATGCAAGGGGTCTTAGAAGGACCTATTGGAACAAAGGAATACAATACTTTTAAATTTCATGAGTGCCTATTAAAATCGAGTTGCTTTTCTAATTTCTTAGACAAGAAAAGAGTCAAGAGAATAGGAGAATATCTAGAGTATAAAAGTTAACATAGCAAGTCATTCTAAGTAGAGCTAGATTTAAATCTATACTTCTAGGACAGCACTATATGTACTAAATTTTGATATGCATTATATATAACAGCTTAAACTTTTCGTATTAAAAAACGAGAATGTGGAAGAAAATTCTCACCTTAACTATCTCATAATTAGATACATCATATATCTCCCCACCTAAAGAATCTTGCTAAAGCCTTAAGTGAAGCAAAACAAACCATTCTTAGACCTTCTTATTCTTGAAGTAGAGTGGGAGTTTATTAAGGCTTCATAAGGTAAAAAAATCGCGCAAGAAAGGTCTTGAAAAATCTAAGCCATAGAAATTAGGCCTTGCAATTATTCCTATTCACAGGATCATTGTTTAGAAAGTCAAGGTAACAGCATGAACGATGAAAATTGGAAAGAGGAGTTCAAGCAATGGAAGGCAGATCTAAAGCCCTTCCAAATTAAATTGCTTTCCGAGGGGGCACAAACCCAAAATCAAGCCTGCATACTCAATGATATGTGGTGTGAATGGAAGGACATTGCAGTTAAAAGAAAGATCAAAGAAATCGCAAGTAATTCCTTGTTTATTGAAGACCCATGGGATGACACCACACTGAAAATGACTCAGATTGAATTAAAGGACTCATGAGCTATCCAACTGACAAAAAAGGTAGGTACATCCGTATCCCTACACCGCTTAGAAGGGACTCACCCTCAATAAGGCTCATCTCTATGCACAAAAGATCTATTGAGCGGGAAAAGAAGAAGCTAGGTATTAGCAATTATGGTTTGTTATGGATCACTTTCTTTCGAGGTGTTCTCCTAACTCTGATCATAGAAAGATTATTAGTTCATTAAACTCAATGCATTAAGTGAAAAGAAGCTGTTGTTTTGCATTCATTAACCATATTTATGTATTTCTTTTTTTAAACTCCACCACCAACAGCCTCGGCATAAAACACCTTCCCTTCGGGTGACATCATCAATTTGTTCCATTCGCCATCCTCTGTCTTCATTGCAACTTCTAAGAACGTCTCCTGCCCTCCATTGGCCGTCCATTCTCTAATCCAGTATTGATTTTCCACATCAAACTCATATCCCTTTGACTTCAGTAGCGAGCGAATGGTCACTTCTCTTGCAAAAGCCTCATCCATGCATTCTCTCCTTAACTAACTACTTTAGTAATAGCAAAATAAAGATAATATGCCTACAGATAGAAACAAGCACTCCCAATTTAAGTAAGTAATCTCTACTATCTAGCCCACCTGGATTGTAAGCAAATCTCTTCATTACAAGATTCTAAACCAAAAGAAATTTATTCCATAAAAAAAAGGGATTAACACTAGCACCCAATCCTTTAATAAAAAATTTTCAATTGAATCTATGTAAAACCATTGAAAAAATATTTTACATGCTTCTATAAAGAAATCATACAAAATCAAAAGAATTAAAAGACTACTAATGCCTTAGGATACATATGAAATTTTGTCTATATCCACAAAAAATATTTAGAAATATGATTCTTCTTATTACTGTGTCATTTCAAGTATTTATTTTTTCCTTAATTGGACTAGCACTTTTGGTTGGTTTTCTTTATGCGCTTTATTTTTTCCTTTTAGGCTTAACTGGAGGTGAGCTAGAAAGAAAATCAATGGATAAGAAATGATCAGCCTAAAGATAAAGCCGTCTTTTAAAGATTTTAATCCTTCTTTTCTCTAGTATTTCCCTAGTAGCAGTTTTCTAGTAGTTTTTCCCACTAGAACAAGTTGCCTAAACAATTAATCAGGGATTTTCTCCTATTGATTTCGCAGGGTTAAGTGTAACCCTATTAAAAGAACTCTACAAACACATGGGATTCTTTTCTACTTTTGCCCTGGAATTAATTAATGGCGTACCTTCTGATGCGAAAATATCTGAAGTTGAGAGGGCCACACTTAATCTCAGATCAGAAGAAGAGATGAATGACACAGAGGAAAAGTCGGTATAAGACTATAGTAAGATTTGTAAAAAGCCTCAGAAGAGACTTCCTTTAGTTCACTCCTCAGGCTTTTTCTTTGAAACCAATAATCTTAATTACAATCAATGTTTATGATAGCTAGCTAAGGCTTCAAGTTTTAACTTTGAGCAAAACTAGGTCCTGCTAATTATGATAAAAACTTGTTAATTTTCTTTCAGAGTCCTATCAAATTAATTTAGATAAATTTTCCTCATTTTCATAGCAAATAATAAGTTAAAATTGAATTTGATCTAATTAGTTTTATTTCTTTCATCTACATCTCCCCAAACTTCAGGCGGCTCTTCTCCTAAAACTTCAGACGGCTCTTCTCCCCAAACTTCAGGCGGCTCTTCTCCTAAAACTTCAGGCGGCTCTTCTCCTAAAACTTCAGGCGGCTCTTCTCCTAAAACTTCAGGCGGCTCTTCTCCTAAAACTTCAGGCGATTCATCTCCTAAAACTTCAGGCGATTCGTCTCCTAAAACTTCAGGCGATTCGTCTCCTAAAACTTCAGGCGATTCGTCTCCTAAAACTTCAGGCGATTCGTCTCCTAAAACTTCAGGCGATTCGTCTCCTAAAACTTCAGGCGATTCGTCTCCTAAAACTTCAGGCGGCTCTTCTCCTAAAACTTCAGGCGATTCGTCTCCCGAAACTTCAGGCGATTCATCTCCTAAAACTTCAGGCGATTCGTCTCCCGAAACTTCAGGCGATTCGTCTCCCGAAACTTCAGGCGATTCATCTCCCGAAACTTCAGGCGATTCATCTCCTAAAACTTCAGGCGATTCATCTCCCGAAACTTCAGGCGATTCGTCTCCCGAAACTTCAGGCGATTCGTCTCCCGAAACTTCAGGCGGCTCTTCTCCTAAAACTTCAGGCGATTCGTCTCCCGAAACTTCAGGCGATTCATCTCCTAAAACTTCAGGCGATTCGTCTCCCGAAACTTCAGGCGATTCATCTCCTAAAACTTCAGGCGATTCGTCTCCCGAAACTTCAGGCGGCTCTTCTCCCGAGCCTTCTAAATCATTAACAAGATTCTTTTTATTCTTATCCCAAATAAATTTCCCAAACCAACTTTTATATTGATTATCTTGCACAGAAGGTTTATTATCTTGAGCATTCTCTCCAATATCCTCAGCCTTCTTTTCGTCAATCTCTAAATCACCTGCAACTGAATTTGACTCTTTAGGTTTTTCAATTTCCCCAGCCTGGAATAACCTTGAGTTGGCACCTTTAAAATCTCCTGAACCCTTAAGAACGCCCTGAGTAACTTCAGTAGATAGATAAAAAAGTTTTTTAAAATTTCGAATTAGACTTATCAGATCAGAATATATTTCTGAAATGACTGGTTGAATTTCATAGATCTTAGGAGACTTTCTACTAATTACTATCCAACTCCAAGCTCCCAACACAAATGCAACTAATGCAACAAAAAAAACTAAAATGAGAGTATTCACTATTTAGAGAGCTTTCTCTGAGCATCTTACTTAATTCCCTTTATATTTGCTCCTGTTGAAGTCTTTTTTACCATTAAGCCAAATTCAAAAGGCCTCTAACCACCCATAAGGCAGTTTTCTATCAACTTCACAGTACTTCTACTCCAAAGTTTTCTCCACAACCCTGATCCAATTTTATTGATTTTAGGTATTGCTAAGTCAAGTGCTTTCAATAGCAATGTCTGTTCTATTGAAATTTAACTGGTTTCCACAAAAGGCTCGCTGAAAATCTGAAACTTATTAATACATTTTTGAATCCCGTGGACAATTCTCTATGATAAACGGAATTGAAGAAATTTCATGTCGGAACCAGTTGAATTTGGCTCATTTTATCAACTGCTTAATTCAGTAAAAGAAGGAAGTGAAGAACAAATCAAAGAGCTTCAATGGATGCTTGCAGAATATGAGCACGCAAAAGAATCAAGCAGTGCATATGATGAGCTAGGCCAAATATTTTGTCACCATGGCATAATGGAATTATATGAATATACAGGTCTAGAAAGTATACAGGTTATTAGTTGTTTTGATAAATCAGTATGGGATTATTTAAAACTAAGAACAGATTCCTCCCTTTCTGAATACATGATCAAATCTATGATGTCACATGCAAAGCAACATGACTTAGCAAAAAAAGTCGCTGGCAAATGGAAAATTTCAAGCGAAGAGGTAGAGGCAAATATGGAGGACCTAGCTAAATATGTTGTTGATGGAATCATAGAAGTTGTTTATTAAAAATCTTATTTCTCTCTGTTAAATAAAAGCGTTCTTAGCGGTAACTTCAAAACCTTCAAGGAAGGCTTTCATCTCTTTAAAGGTATGGTTAGCCTCTAAACAACAATACAAAACAAACAAATAGTGTTAATAAAACAATCAAAAAGATATTTTTCAAATCTAGCAGCTTTTATTTAACCACTTCGTTGGAGAAAACTTGACTATTAACCTTTACGAGCTAATAATTTTTCCATTATAAAAGCAGCAAGGCACAAAACAAAAAGGGGGATTAGCTTGAAATGAAGACTTATGCATTGACAATGAAAGCTTGTATGTTCCAATTTACGCATGATCTATACACTTCTTTGTATGGCTGCCAGAAAAGCTTGTCTTTCAAGAAGCTTTCTTATCTCTCAAAGAGCAAGGTATAGTTCATTTTATGATTTAAATGAGCAACAAATTGATTTGATAATACAAAACTTGGCCAACAAGTTATCAGCAACCACTTTGAGACTTAACCTCAGTAAAACCAAATCAGAAGATACTGACCTTCTTGCAGCCTAATCAAAAAATTCAACTTTTAAGCAATAAAATCCCCATTTGACTAAAAGCCAATAGAAGATGATTTGCTTGTTTAAATCCAATTTCAAGGGCTAACTTTTCTTGAATGTGGCCTTGGGGGAATTTTTGTAGGCTCTTCTCTAAATAAAGATAATGTTCTCTCAGCCCTGCCTTATCGGCTATGGGAACAACAACCCGCCTCAAGTAAAATTTTTGAAATTTCGATCTGATTGAATTACTAGCTATTTGGTTGAAATCCAATATTCCCGCGCGCCCACCTGGTTTTAAGACACGATGTACTTCTTTTAATCCTGCTTGAGGATCGGCAAGGTTTCTCAGCCCATAAGCCATTACCACGCCGTCAAAATAATTAGATGGCAATCCAGTATCAAGAGCATCTCCTTTGCGCCAAGAAAGGTTTCGAAAAGACTCTTTAGATGATCTTTTAGTCGCTATAAGAAGAGGCTCTATAGCCGAATCAACTCCCATCACAGTCCCTTTTGGGCAAACCTTGCGAGCCAATGCCAAAGTCAAGTCCCCAGTTCCACAACAAAGGTCCAACCAATGCTCTCCTGGCATTGGAGAGAGCAAAAAAAGTAATCGCTTTTTCCAAACCCTATGTAGTCCTAGACTTAAAAGATCATTTAAATGGTCATAAATCGGAGCAACATCATTAAAGAGTTTCTCAATCGCGAGAGGATCACCAGGCCTCATGAAAGCTTCCTATCAAGAAATTTTTCTAAAGAAGTTCAAAGAACTAAATACCATCCATAATACTAACAGCAACAATTGATATAACAATTCACCCTATATATTTGAATGGTTTTGAGGTGCAAACAATCTCTCACAAGAAAGGCTTCAAGTGATTAACAATTATCAGGCCTGATTAGTAAAGATTTCTTAATTAAATAATCCTTTATTTCCTTTACTGTTAGATCACCATCATGCAAGAGGGATGCCAGTAAAGCAGCAGAAGCCTTCCCATCTGTAAAAGCCATGAAAATGTGTTCCAAGCAGCCTGCACCGCCTGAAGCAATCACAGGAATATCTACTGCTTCAGCAACAGTTCTAGTCAGCTCCAAATCGTAACCAGCTTGAGTTCCATCACCATCCATGGATGTAAGGAGAATCTCACCTGCTCCAAGTTGAGAAATTTTTCTGGTCCATTCCAAAACATCTAGCCCAGTATTCTCCCTTCCTCCTTTTACAAATACATCCCACCCCCATTGATCTGTCTTTCTTCTTTTTGCATCTATCGCCACCACAATGCATTGTGAGCCAAAGCGAGTTGCTCCCTGAACAATCAAATCAGGATTGCTAACCGCTGATGAATTAAGGCTTACTTTGTCTGCCCCAGCGCGCAATAGCTCCTTAATACCATCCACAGTACTTATTCCTCCACCAACAGTAAAAGGAATAGTTACTGACTCAGCTGTTCTTCGAACCATATCGATCAAAGTCGCTCTCCCTTCATGGCTAGCGGCTATATCCAAAAAAACAAGTTCATCTGCACCTGCCTGGCTATATCTGCACGCCAGCTCAACTGGATCACCAGCATCACGAAGGCCAACAAAATTCACACCTTTAACTACACGACCTTCCGCCACATCAAGACAAGGAATCAATCTAAGAGCAACCATTCGTGTAAAAGGAGAGGCGACTGTTAGTGTTGCGCCACAATCTAAGCAGTGAAGCTAATGGCACAAGCAACCACTCTTACAAGAATCGGCTCGAACGTTAGGGTTCAAGTCGATCAGGTTCGTGATCGTATCCCAAAGGACCTGCTTAATAAGCTAAAAACCAACCCCCGTGGCAAAGTTGTGGACTACAAAATGACTGATGGAACAGACATTGGTTTAGTTTTAGAATTCAGCGATGGAACTACCAGCTGGTTCTTTAACAAAGAGATTGCTCGCGGTTGAGGCATAGAGAGTGAGCGACGCCCGACAACTTCTTGGCATCAAAGGAGCCGCAGAAACAAAAAGCATATGGAAGCTGCGTTTGCAGCTTATGAAACCCATTACATGGATCCCACTCTTATGGGGAGTTATTTGTGGTGCAGCCGCTAGTGGGCATTATCAGTGGCGCTTAGCTGATGTTCTTGCAGCATTTGCATGCATGGTCATGAGTGGACCTCTGCTGGCTGGATTCACACAAACAATCAATGATTACTACGATCGAGAGATAGATGCAATTAATGAGCCCAACCGTCCTATTCCTTCTGGCGCAATACCGCTAATTCAAGTAAAGCTACAAATATGGGTCCTCTTAATTGGAGGGTTGTTGGTTGCATATGGATTAGATATTTGGGCAGAGCACAAAACACCTTCAGTACTATTACTTGCACTAGGTGGCTCCTTTGTTAGCTATATCTATTCAGCCCCACCATTGAAACTAAAACAAAATGGATGGCTCGGTAACTATGCACTCGGTGCAAGCTATATAGCTTTACCTTGGTGGGCAGGTCAAGCATTATTTGGACAACTTACTTGGACTACTGCATTCTTGACTCTTGCATATAGTCTTGCAGGCCTAGGCATTGCAATTATCAATGATTTCAAAAGTGTTGAAGGAGATAGAGCCCTGGGACTGCAGTCACTTCCTGTTGTTTTTGGCATCAAAAATGCAAGTTGGATAAGTGCAGGAATGATTGATATCTTCCAACTTGCAATGGTAGGAGTATTAATCTTAATTGGTCAGCATCTTGCATCTGTAATTCTTATTTTATTAATCATTCCTCAAATAACCTTTCAAGATATTTGGTTACTTAGAGATCCTTTAGCTTTTGATGTTAAATATCAAGCCAGTGCTCAACCATTTCTGATACTTGGGATGTTAGTTACTGCATTAGCAATTGGTCATAGCCCTTTGACTCAATTGCTGTGAGTTTAAAAAGCCAGCATTGGCTTTTAGTCGCCACCATATCTTTTCTAGTAGGCTCATTAACATCTATTTCAGAAATAATTTTCGGGAAAGCAGTTGATTCATTCCTACCTGATGCAGAAATAATATCTAACTTTAGACATCCTAGAAGCATCACATTACTTTCGACCAACAATAAAGTCATTCAAAAAATTGGGCCTACTACAAGGGAGAAAGTAGCAACAGGCAAAATGCCATCACTTGTCAAGAAAGCTTTTGTAGCAGCAGAAGACAGAAGATTTTATGAGCACAAAGGTGTTGATTTATGGGGTATAAGTAGAGCATTGTTTATAAATTTAGCCAAGAAAGAAATTATTCAAGGTGGTAGCACAATTACACAACAACTAACTCGAACAGTTTTTCTAAATCAAGACAAAAGTATAATACGGAAACTAAAAGAAGCTGCTCTTGCTTACAAGCTAGAGAGGCAAATGACTAAAAATGAAATTCTTGAGCAATATCTAAATAATGTATACCTAGGATCAGGAGCTTACGGTATTGCAGATGCTGCTTGGGTTTACTTTTCAAAAACTCCAGGCTTACTCAAATTAGAAGAAATTGCCCTGATTGCAGGGCTCGCACCTGCTCCATCTCTTTATTCTCCAATTATTAATCCTGATTTAGCAATTGAGAGACGGTCAATAGTCTTAAAACGGATGAGGAAAGAAGGTTTCATTAACAAGTCGGAGTTTTTATTAGCCATTAACAGCCCACTTCACCTGAAACCAGCTACCCCTAAATATTTTAATAGCGCAGCTCCTTTTTTTACTAGCTGGGTTTATCAGAGACTACTTCTCTTGCTAACGCCTGAACAGCTCGAAATTGGCGGCCTCAAAATCCGCACCAGCCTAAACCTTGAGTGGCAAAGAAAAGCGCAGGAAATAATCACTAAGCAATTACCTAATAATCTCCAAGGCGCAATTGTGTCTATTCAACCGAGAACGGGACTAGTCAGAGTAATGGTTGGAGGAACGGATTTCTATTCCAATCAATTCAATAGGGCGACTCAGGCCCTGCGTTCCCCTGGCTCAACCTTTAAGATTTTTCCTTATGCAGCGGCATTAAGTGTCGGCTTGAAACCAGAAGATAATTTTATAGATGCTCCGCGATGCTGGAATAAATATTGCCCTAAAAACTTTGGAGACAAATATATGGGGAAAGTATCTCTTTCAGAAGCTTTTAAAAACTCATTAAACACAATTGCAGTTGAGCTCCTAGAAAAAGTAGGGTTTGAGAAAGTCATCTCGACAGCAAATAGCCTGGGAATCGGTCACAAGCGACCATTAGGAAAATACTATCCATTAGCAATTGGAGCCTATGAGCAAACAGTATTAGATATGACTGCAGCATATGCAGGAGTAGCTAATCGAGGGGTTTATATCAAGCCAACACCATTTGAAGAAATTCGTGGCCCTAAGAACACTCTGCTATGGAGCTATAAAGTTAATCATCCAAAAGGGTTACAAGTACTAAAAGTAAGTGTCGCTGACAAGCTTAATCGAATGTTAGAAGAAGTGGTAAGCAGTGGGACAGGAAAAGTTGCCTATCTCAAAAACAGGCCTGTAGCAGGGAAGACAGGGACCTCAGAGGGGGGAAGGGACCTTTGGTTTATAGGTTCCATACCCCAACTTTCAACGGGAGTCTGGCTTGGTTATGACAACAATAAAGAGACAAGAATTGGCAGCGGAGAAGCCGCCTGGGTATGGAAGCAATTCATATTACAAATTGAAAGAAATCTCCCAATATTAACATTCCCAAAGAGTCAAGTCTTAGACAAGACAAAAGCATAGCAGCACATGAATGATCATAAAAGTATGAGCTCCTAATGTTCTTTTCTTGCACTATTCTCTACTATTAATTGTCATTAAATAGGGTGTAAAGTGAAGAAAGCTCATAAGGAACAAAGAAATCTACTCAACCCTTTCAATCACTGCGGCATAAAAACCATCTCCAGGATTGATCAAGTCAGGCCAAAGTTGCTTCTCTTCCTTAAGTATTAGCTCTGGGTGCAGTTTAAGAAATCGGGCAATTTGATGCTCGTTCTCGTCAGGATGAATAGTGCATGTCGAATAAACAATGCGACCTCCACGGCCTAGCAAAGGAAGAACACCTTCTAATAATTTCGATTGCAATGCAACAAGTTCATCCACTTGAGCACGAGAGATCCTCCAACGTGCATCAGGGTGCCTAGCCAATGTTCCTAAACCAGAGCAAGGAGCATCTAACAAGATTTTCTGAAAAAAACCACTCCATCGTGGATTTATCTCCAACAAAGAAGAAGAATCAGCTGCCAATAAATGCAAGCAATTACAACCAAGACGGTTAGCGTTAGCAGCCAGTCGCTTGAGCCGGTCTTTTGAACGATCCACGGCCCAAACCTCACCCTTATCTCCCATTAATTCAATAAGATGGGTGGTCTTACCTCCTGGTGCTGAACAAGCATCAAGAACAGTTTCTCCAGGTTGCGGTTCTAATAATGGGGACACCCACTGCGCTGCCCGATCTTGCACACACCAATATCCTTCTTCGTATCCCGGCCATTTCCGCAAATCTCCAAAGCCCAATTTCACCTGCAACCCATCAGGGCAGTCATCTACAAATACACTCTCTATTCCTGCATCTTCAAATACTTGCTTCATAATTTCTGGAGTTGTGCGAAGACGGTTGACTCTTAAATCAAAAGGCGGGACCTGGTTAGAAGCTTTTGCAATCTCTCCAGCAGCCACTTCTCCTCTCCAAGCAATCAAATCAGCAGCAAGCCAAAGAGGAAATGAATGCAATTGAGCTAACTTTGCTGCCGGTTTTTCCGGTAGAGGAATCTCTTTACCATCATCCTTAGCCCTTTGCGCCGCTCGCAAAACACCATTTACGACAGGGGCAAGGCGAGATAATTTGCTGGCCTTAGCAAGTTCCACAGTTGTGTTTAAAGCAGCTGAAGAAGGAATTCGCTCCATCACCAGCAACTGATAAAGGCCAATATGCAATAACCAACGAAGCTTTGGAGGTTGCTTGCTAGAAGTCACCTTCCCAAAAAAGTCCAGCCAACAATCCAGCAAATAGCGCTGTCTTATTGCCCCAAAAGCAATTTCCATAGCGAGTCGTCTATCAACCTCGCTTAAGGAGTACTTACTCAAAACCCTATCAAAAGCGACATCTGCGTAAGCACCTGCCGCGACAGCCATTAAGACTTCCCAGGCGGCCTTCCTGGACAAAAGGCCCGTTTTGGAGGTTTCAAGAAGCATTAAGAGATCACATCAAACTGACAACAATTTCATAAACATCAAGCTACAGAAATCAATATCCAAGTAGCCAAAGACATCGTTTAAAATCAGATCTTGAAGAACATCGAATCAAAAGACTTTAGAGATTAAAAGAGTTCTTTCCAAAACTTCTGACTTATTTTATCCAAATCACATAACAAGTTTCGATCTACTTCCACTGAAAGTCACAAAGACAAGTTCAATCAATAACCATGTGCACCAAATAAACCTATTGTTTAACAAAACCTACTCCTCAATGGTATGGAAGCTTTTCCAGAAATTACCAATTTCCTACTAGGTTTTTGAGATAGGGAAAGTAATAACCTCTTCTTAGATGGATTACTCAGTTAATGCCTCTTCTACCACGTCGATTCAAGCGCCTAAAAGCTGTCCTTAATTGCCGAATGGCAGATCTCACAGTACTTGTTGAGCATGTAGAAAAGCCTCATAATCTCTCAGCAATACTTCGTAGCTGCGATGCAGTTGGAGTGCTCGAAGCACATGCAATTTGCAAAGAGAGCAAGATCAGTACCTTCAACAGCACAGCTCAAGGGAGTCAAAAGTGGGTAAAGCTTCATGAATACTCCAACATTAAATCTGCAGTAGAGACCCTAAAAAAAAGTGGCTTCATAATATATGGAACAAATCTTGCTATAGAAGCAAAAGATTATCGAGAATGTGACTTCACTGGACCAACGGCATTTGTTCTCGGAGCAGAAAAATGGGGGCTAAGTCAATCTGCAACTGATCTGATGGATGAAGCTATTTTCATTCCAATGAGAGGAATGGTCCAATCATTAAATGTATCTGTAGCAGCTTCAACATTACTTTTTGAAGCTCTTCGCCAAAGAGAGCGGAAAAAAGGCACTCCAAAATCAGGGGAAGGAGTCCCACCAGAAGTATATGACCAGATAATTTTTGAATGGGCTTACCCTCAAGTTGCAAAGTGGTGCAAACTTATTGGAAGAAAGTACCCTGAAATAAATGATAAAGGGGAAATAATAGAAGAGCTTCCAAGAACAATGAAATTACGTTACTGATCAACTAAATAATATTATTGAGCTTTTTTACTAGTATCAGATATCCAACTTTCAAGTCCATCTCCCAAGAAAGATAATCCAAGTACTAATACGAACATTGCTATTCCTGGATAAAGTGCTGTCCACCAAATTCCAGTTGGCAAAGCAGAAAGTGCCAAATTTAAATCACCTCCCCATTCTGGAACTGATTCAGGCAAGCCCAACCCTAAAAACCCAAGGCCTCCTAGTACCAAAACAGCATCAGCGGCATTTAATGTTAGCAATACTGGAACAGAAGCAATAACATTACGCAGTAAGTATTTGCGAAGTATCCACAAAGGATTAGCACCAATTGCACGCGCAGCTTCTACAAAAAGTTCAGATTTAACTTGAACTGTCTGATTCCTTACAACACGGAAGTACTGAGGGACATATACAACACATAATGCTGCTGCTGCATTTGGGATACCTCGTCCCAACAAAAAAGCCATAACTACTGACAAAAGAAGTACAGGCACGGCATAAAGGGTATCCATAATTAGGACTAAAACCCTGTCAGCAGCACCCCCTAAATAGCCACTTAGCATTCCAAGAGGAACACCGAAAAGAACAGCAAGGATCACTGCAAAAAAAACGACCTGAAGAGCTACACCACTACCTGCCAAAGTTCTGACACAAACATCTCTCCCAAGTCGATCAGTCCCACACCAATGATTCAAGGAAGGAGGCGAATAAATAGGGTTTGCCAACCCATAGTTTGGATCAGGCAATAGGCCTAAATGAGACATTATTGGCGTGCCAATTGCAGCAATTAAATATATGCTCAAAATCACAATCCCCCATCGAGACATGCGACTTGAGAGGCTGGAATCTTTCAGGAACCTTCTCAAAGCAAATCTGAGAGCGACTTGGATATGATTAAATTCTACTTATAGAGTAGAAATATTCCTTAAAAACCGCTTAAATATCTTTGCGAATAAACTCAAACATGACATCAAAGGAGCACGGCCTCACCGTTGGTGAATTGACCATAGCAATTAGCGCAGTGATTATTGCAGGTCTTATTTGGTCAACAATAAGCAAGAAATATGATTCAAAGTCCTCCTACATTAGGATTCCAGACCTCTCTCCGAATCAAACACATCTGACAATTACTTAATAAGGCCAAGAAGTAGAATATCATTATAAATGTTGAAGCAAATAAAGACTATAGAGTTCAAATTCCTTTGAATTATTGGTTTAATTTTAAGACTGCCATAAATGCTTCTTGGGGGACATCAACCTTTCCCATTGCTTTCATCCTTTTTTTCCCTTTAGCTTGCTTCTTCAGTAGTTTCTTCTTTCTTGAAATATCTCCTCCATAACATTTAGCTAACACATCTTTACGCATTGCACTAATACTTTCACTAGCAATAATCCTGCTTCCAATAGACGCCTGAAGTGGGATTTTAAATTGTTGCCTGGGAATAAGCTCTTTCAATTTCTCAACTAGGCCTTTCCCAACACCATATGCTTTGTCGCGATGAACAATTGTAGTTAAGGGATCTGCTTTCTCTGAGTTAATTAAAATATCCAAGCGGACCAAATCATTCTTTCTATATCCAATCAAATGATATTCCATTGATGCATACCCTTTTGTTCGACTCTTCATTTGGTCGAAAAAGTCTGTTACGACTTCTGCAAGTGGAATTTCATAAGTCAAAGTAACCCGATCTGTTGTGATGTATTTCATATCAATGAAATCACCTCGACGATCCTGACAAAGCCCCATAAGCGTGCCATTGAATTCGTTAGGAGCATAAATTTCAATCCGAACATATGGTTCTTCTATAGATTCACGCTTTTGTGGGTCAGGCAAAGTTGCAGGATTATCAATCATCACAACTTCCTCGTTAAGCATGTTTACCTGATAAATAACAGAGGGGGCAGTCACAATTAGGTCTAAGTCATACTCTCGCTCTAATCGTTCCTGAACAATCTCCATATGTAACAGTCCAAGAAAACCACAACGAAAGCCAAAGCCCATTGCACTACTTGTTTCTGGCTCATATTTCAATGCAGCATCCGAAAGCTGAAGCTTCTCTAATGCATCTCTTAAGTCAGGGTATTGATCTGCATCTGTAGGAAATAGACCACAAAACACCATAGGCTTTGCCTCTATATATCCAGGCAATGGATGTTGAGCTGGTGCATTCAACAGCGTAATCGTGTCACCAACCCTTGCATCTGCTACTGCCTTGATAGAAGCCGCAAGGTAGCCCACTTCTCCAGCATGTAATTCATCAACTGGGCATTGATTAGGAGCCATTATTCCAATTTCATCAAGTTCATAGCTTTTCTTGCTAGCCATAAGAAAAACTTTGTCTTTAATGCCTATGTGCCCACTAATTACTCGAAAATAAACAATCACGCCTCTATATGGGTCATAGTAAGAGTCAAATATCAACGCCTTTGTTGCAAGGTTTACAGCATTCTCAGGTGGAGGGATACGCTCAACTACTGCTTCAAGAATTTCATTAATTCCAAGACCTGTTTTCGCTGAACAACAAATTGCCTGAGAAGTATCTAAACCAATAATCGACTCTATTTCTTCCTTTATCCTTTCTATATCAGAGCCGGGCAAGTCAATCTTATTAAGTACTGGAATTATTTCCAGGTCATTCTCTAATGCCAAATAAACATTAGCCAGAGTTTGAGCTTCTACACCTTGACTTGCATCAACAACTAATAATGCCCCCTCACAAGCTTGCAAAGATCGGCTGACTTCATATGAAAAATCAACATGACCTGGGGTGTCTATAAGGTTCAGGACATAGCTTTCTCCATCAGAAGCTCGGTAAGTCATCCTTGCCGCCTGCAGCTTAATTGTTATTCCCCTTTCTCTTTCAAGATCCATGTTGTCCAAAAACTGATCTTGCATATCTCTCCCCGCTACTGTTCCTGTGTCTTGCAAGAGCCTGTCGGCAAGAGTGGACTTCCCGTGGTCTATATGTGCAATTATGCAAAAGTTTCTCAAACGAGAAACAGGAACATCTGTCATACGATTGCAAATTGCCGCTTCCGGCCTGATGAAGTCAATTATCGGATCTTATAGAGCCACATCTTTTATTAGTAAGAAACCAAAAAATAACTCACATCAGATTCAACAAAGAATTACTCCTCTTGCGGGTCTCTATAAGGAGCACCTCGTCATTGAAATCTTTCCCAAAGCTTGGTAGAAGAGCTCTCAATCTCTTGATCCATCCATCACTGGACATCTTGTCAGCCCAACATCGCTGCAAAACCTCCAACATAATTGTTACTGCTGTACTAGCTCCTGGAGAAGCACCTAACAGAGCAGCTAATGAACCATCAGCAGAAGTAACCACCTCAGTTCCCATCTGAAGAACACCCCCTTGATTAGTGCGTTTAATAATCTGAACTCTCTGCCCAGCAACAGATAAGGTCCAATCCTTCTGATTTGCTCTCGGCAAAAATTCTTTCAAAGATTTCATACGTTCATCATCATCCAATCGAAGCTGAGCAAATAGGTACTTAACCAAATCGAAGTTGTTCATCCCTACCTGCATCATTGGCGCAAAATTGGCTTTATTAATAGATCGAAAAAGATCCATGCCAGAGCCCTCCTTTAGAAACTTTGTCGTGAAGCCTGCAAAAGGTCCAAACAGCAAAGACCTTTCACCATCAATCCAACGACTATCTAAATGAGGTACTGACATAGGAGGAGCACCTACCTTGGCCTTTCCATAAACTTTGGCATTATGTTTTTCTGTCAATTCAGAATCAGAGCAGACCAACCACTGACCACTGACTGGGAACCCAGCATATTGAGAGGCTTCTGGGATTTCAGATTTCTGCAATAGAGTTAGTGATCCTCCACCGGCCCCGAGGAAAACAAAAGGTGAATACACCTCAGAAATCCCATACTCATCTTTTAATTCAATCTTCCAAGACCTCTTGTCATCCCTTTGCAGGTCAATTACTTCAGTAGAAAGTTTCAACTCTAATGCTCCAGTTTTTTCAAGGGACTGAAGATAGGCCTTAGTAAGTGAACCAAAATCTATATCTGTTCCTCTCAAAGTACGAGTGGCCGCTATTTGTTGACCAAAAGCTCGACCCTCCATTACTAATGGCATCCATTCAGCAAGCTCACCGAAATCAGTACTCCACTCCATATCAGCAAAAGCTGGAAGAGCATTCAATTCCTGATAGCGCTTTCTCAAATAGGAAACATCAGGTTCTCCCCAAACGATGCTGATTTGTGGCAAAACATTGAGAAATTTCTGTGGGTTGATTTTTCCTTTCTCAGTTAAAGATGCCCAAAATTCAAGACTTTGCTCAAAAGCTTTATTGATTTCGAGTGCTTTCAAAATATTGACCGTGCCATCACCCTGTAATGGCGTGTAATTCAGTTCACAATTAGCTGCATGTCCTGTCCCTGCATTATTTACTGCTGCACTGCTTTCTAGAGCTGGCGCATCTAGTCGCTCAACGATCAACAATCTTGCCTCTGGCTCCAACTCATGAAGAAGAACAGCCAAGGTAGAGCTCATAATTCCTCCACCTATAAGTACTGCCTCATAACGGAGTTCAGAACGATTTATATCAGGAACGTACAAATTGCCAGCGCTCCTACACTCAATTCATGAACCTATTTCCTAGGCTAATCACAAACAAAAGAGAAGCAATCCAATGAGCACTGAAAGCATGGCACTTACCCAAGAAAACGTCGAAACCGTGCTAGACGAATTGAGGCCGTTTCTAATGGCAGATGGTGGGAATGTCGAAATAGTCGAAATCGATGGCCCAATAGTGAAAGTGCGGCTTCAAGGTGCTTGCGGAAGCTGCCCTAGCAGTACTATGACTCTAAAGATGGGAATAGAAAGAAAGCTCCGTGAGGCCATCCCTGAGGTAAGTGAAGTAATACAAGTGCTTTAAAACGCAACTCGCAATTGAATTAACTTCTGCGAAATAAGAACAAATCATTATTGCAATTTTTAACGCAACAATGATTTGTTCTTTCTGATCTAAAAGAGAAGAGCTCTAGTCTAAATACACTTTATAATCAAAGAACACCATTACCAATCACAAAAAGCAAAAAGCGCATAAAGAAACTCTCAAAATCAACCAATTTTCCAGTATTTTTATTCAATTCAGTATTTTTATTCAATTAAATCTATATATTCACCAAAAAGAATAAACAAGCAGTCAAGCCCTAGAAAATTGTTAGCAGAGAAAGCTGAAGGTGCAAATTTTAATTCCTTTAATATTAACATCAAAAAGTATCTTACCTATGTAACAAAAAAAGCTCAAAGAAGCAAATATCGAGCAAAAACCAATAAATATTCAATAGAAGCTCACAACTAGAACTAACTGCAATGAAGCACAAAAAGCATGATCACAGATTTCCAATAAGTATGCTTAAGAGAGAACAGTTTTTTCATCATTATGGTTTACATTCAAGCAATCAAAGGCTTAGAGAGCTAAGTTCTCCTACAAACTCCTAACTTATCAGCTCTAAGCCAACATCTATAAATCAAAATAGCTAAATTGCATTAGAAGATTACTTTGTCAGAAAACCGCTGCAATCCTTCCATCAACCCTTTAGCAGAAGCCAAGCTAGACCAGACAAAGGCCGTAGATACTCGTTATGGGGCAGCTGCCAATAATCATGAAAGCTGCCTATGCACTCCTGTTTTATTTGACAAGAAGTTATTAAAAGCAATCCCTTCTAAAGTCATTGAAAGAGATTATGGATGCGGCGATCCGACACGATGGGTCAAAGTAAACGATACAGTGCTAGACCTCGGCAGTGGCAGTGGAAAAAATGCTTTTATTTGTGCACAAGTAGTTGGCCAATCAGGCAAAGTAATTGGAGTAGACAGAAACAAAGAAATGCTAAAGCTCGCAAGAGCGGCATGTCCTTTAGTCGCAGAGAACATAGGGTTTTCAAACGTTAGCTTTATTGAAGGAAATATCGAATCCCTTGATGCACTTCAGAGCGATAGTTCACCGCTCATACCGAAAGGAATCATTGATGTTGTTCTAAGCAACTGTGTGCTAAATCTGGTAAATCCCTCAGGTCGCCAAGCCTTATTAAAGAATATTAAACGAGTTTTAAAGCCAGGAGGGCGCGTTGCTATTAGCGATATTGTTTCAAGCCGTCCAGTCCCTATATCCCTCCAAAAAGACCCTGAGTTATGGAGTGGTTGTATTAGTGGAGCATGGCAAGAAGATCAGTTTATAAACGATTTCCGGGCTCTTGGGTTTAAAAACGTTAAGTATGCCGAGCGCTCAGTAAAGCCATGGAAAAAGATTAAACAAATTGAATTCCGTTCAGTTACTCTTATAGGAAATCTATAAAAGAATTAATCCAAGAATCAAATAAAGTTTACCCCAAAATGCCAAAAAGTTTTAATTTAAATCTAAAGTGAGTAGCCTCAGTGCAATATTTATAAGGTATTAGTCTAATAGCACTTGAAACCTTAACCTTTGATTTCGAAGAATTTACATGCCACATCAATCTTAATTAAGTCATTAAAAGAAAGAGGTATAGCTTAAGCAAAAGTTTTTATCAAGGTGCCAATCTAAGAGTGAATTTAATTTCTTAAAATATATTTCTTTTACTTGCCTAAGCAACAGAAAGAAGCATTATTCAGTACCGAATATTATATGCTCAAAATATAGTTTTGATGCTTGTAAGAAACTTAAGTGGCTAAGAATTTATCCCCGAGATTACGCTTGTGGGAAGTTATTTTTTCATGCATCCAATATACACATAGGCTTATTACAGCTTCAAAACTGAATACTAAGTAAATGGTCTTGTCATAAGTGAGTTATAGTTTTTTAATGAATGAAACCAAACAACATGCCAAGCTTCTAAAGCTACAGGCAAAAGCTGAGAACTGTATCTCTCGAAAAGAAGCTCAAAAGCTAATACGCAAAGCAGACAAAGCACACCAGAAGCTCTCCTCATAATCGACAAAAAGAGCATTGATTCGTAAATCAAGATTTTGGTCTGTTAGAGCTCAAGCTTTTCAGCGATCAACCCGTTCAAGAAGAATCTTCAATGCCTACTAAGTAGGCCGCTTTAGGAAAACTAGATCGCAGGTGATCAAGCTTTCAACAAAAAAGCCATATTGCCGTCGAGGCATAGCCATAAATAAGACTCTGAGAAGTTTTGAGCATCTAGCCAACAAAATCAAGCAAAACAGCCATGAAACAAAATCTAACCACTTGTGCTGGTCAGCTTATCCTGCTGTTACACGACCCTTGGGATTTTAAATATAAAAACTAATAAACAATAGTCGTATATTATCTTAGTCTACTTGTAAATAGTCATGGAAGAAGCTCAGTCTAAACAGCAATGACTCTTCCTTGACTATTTACAAGTAGACTTAATTAAGCTCTAGCAGCTTATAAGAAATTGATAAGCATCATAAAAGTCATCTATCACAACAACAGTAAGAAACTAATCTAATTGCAGGTTCGATAAAATAGGATCTAAGTCTCTGGAAGTTGATTCCTGAAGCTTTGTACCTATTTGCTCGAAGTTAAGGGAAGAGATTAAGCAAAAGCATCTGACGCGCATGAGCAAAAAGAAAACGCCCAAACTCAGAGCATTAATGCCTGCTCTCCAAAACAAAAAATACTTCAATTATGGAGGTCAAGGCCCTCTACCTCAACCATCCCTAGAAGCCATTACGACTAGTTGGATCAAAATTCAGGAGCTAGGTCCATTTACTAATAAGGTTTGGCCTTTTATAGCAAGTGAACAACAAGCCACAAGACAATGCCTGGCAAAAATTTGTGGCATAACTAGCAGCCGCATAGCTCTAACAGAAAATGTAACTAGTGGATGCATCTTGCCACTTTGGGGACTCCCTTTCTTTACAGGAGATAGATTACTAATCAGTGATTGTGAGCACCCAGGAGTTGTTTCGGCCTGTAGAGAACTGGCAGATCGTAAGCTACTAGAAATAGACATCTTGCAAGTAAAGCAACTACGACAAGGAGACACTAAACAAAATGATACTGAACAAAGCTTATTAGAAAACTTAGAAAAGGCATTAAAGCCAAAAACAAGGCTTGTGGTTCTATCCCATATTCTATGGAACACAGGGCAAAGAATGTCGATCTCAGCTGTTTCTAAAAGGCTCTCCACGCATCCAAACAAGCCCTTTCTTCTAGTCGATGCAGCTCAAAGTTTTGGGCAAATTCCAGTGCGAGAAGCGGCCAGCAAAGCAGATATCTATGCATTTACAGGGCATAAATGGGCCTGCGGACCAGAGGGATTAGGGGCAGTTGCGATATCTGAAAGAGTACTAGAAGAATCCAAACCTACTCTAATAGGGTGGCGTAGCCTTCAGCATGAAGGTAGTTGCCAACTGGACAATCCTATTCCATTTCATATCGATAGTAGACGTTTTGAAATAGCAACATCATGTGTACCCTTACTAGCAGGCCTTAGATGTTCATTGCGACTACTAGAAGAAGAGGGTTCTGAACTAAGAAGACTCAAAAAAATTCTCGAGTCAAGCTCCAAACTTTGGAACGTGCTGAACAAACTAGAGGGCGTCCATCCTATTCTTACTGGACCTCCACCTTCAGGCCTAGTAAGTTTTCAGATTCCTAGTAAGCCTTCAACAAGAGAAATAGTTAAGCTCCTAGGCAGAGAAGGTGTATGGATTCGAGATCTAGAAGATCCTATATGTCTACGGGCATGCTTACATATCACTAGTAATGACGATGAGATCAAAACCCTCATGAAAGCCATTCAGAAATTAGTCTGTATCAATTAAGTGAAATCTGTTTTGTTGTTAATTAATTTTCTGCCGAGAGCCTTATTAGCTTCCTCTCGATCATCAAAATAAACTTTTTTCGCCCCAATTATCTGATAATCCTCATGTCCCTTGCCAGCAACAAGAACAACATCATCATAAGAAGCTTCATCAATCGCGAGCCGAATAGCTAATGATCTATCAACTTCAACATTGACCTCAATATTAGAAGGAATTCCAGCTAAAATATCTTTAAAAATCTGTTTAGGGTCTTCAGTACGGGGGTTATCAGACGTGATAATGACTCGATCCGCCAATTGAGAGGCAATCATTCCCATTTGTGGGCGTTTCCCGCGATCTCTATCACCTCCACAGCCAAATAGACAAGTAAGTTTACCCATAGCAAATGGTCTTGCAGCAATAAGAGCATTCTTCAGACCATCAGGAGTATGGGCATAATCTACAATTACTGTAGGCAATTTAGAAGCATCTTCTCCTGACATAGTGTTTACTCTTTCCATTCGACCAGGAACTCCAGAGAAAGAAGCAATACCCCTCAATAACTCAGACAATGGCAATCCTTGTTGAATAAGAACTCCAACAGCCTGAAGAAAATTCATCAAATTAAAACGACCTATCAAGGGAGAGACAAATCGGCCTTCTCCTACAGGGCTTTGTAAAAGACCTGTAGCCCCTCTTGATGTCATCTCAATCTCAGAGATAATTAACTCTGCTTCTGAGGAGATAGATGAACCATTGACTAATGAACTTCGCCAACACCTTTCTCCTAATTGCTCGGCTAACAGAGCACCCCAAGTATCGTCGATATTCACTACAGCTTTTGCTTTAGAAGAAGTCAATAAAGGAGGTAGAAACAAAGACTCCTTAGCCTTGAAGTAATCATCCATGGTGAGATGATAATCAAGATGATCTTGAGTGAGATTGGTAAATATCGCTCCCGCAAAACGACATCCGGCCACACGCTGTTGAGCAAGCGCATGGGAACTAACTTCCATAGCTCCTAGCTGAGCCCCTGCTTCTACAGCTGCTGCGAGTTGAGTTTGCAGCGTATCTGCAAAAGCTGTGGTGTGAACAGAAATTTCACTATGGTTAGGCCATCGATTTACTAGTGTTCCGAATACAGCAGCTGATTTACCAACAACGGTGGTGAGATGCTCTATGAGATATGTAACGGTAGTTTTACCGTTTGTTCCTGTTACTCCTATCAAAGGAATCTTTGAAGAAGGCACTTGCCAAAATGCCGCAGCTAATTCACCCACCCACTGAGCTACAGGGTCGGGTAAAACCATCACTGAATCTTCCGACCCAGGAGGCCTCAATTTCGCTGCCTCTTGACTAATAACAGCCGCAGCTGCCCCAGCAGACAAAGCCTGAGGCCAAAATTGACCTCCATCAACTATTTGCCCAGGCAATCCACAGAACAAACTTCCTGCCACAGCACAACGAGAGTCACATGTGATGCCTTCAATCACATGGTTCTTCATTCCTGATGGAATGCTCAAACCTACAGAATGAAGAAGAGAATGAAGATTCTGAGTCACGGAAAACAAATCCATGTACTCAGCTGTTCTAATCCGATCCCATAGTTTTGGTAATAATCTTTTGTAACCACAAGAAAAGTCCTTCACTATTCATCCTTGGAGAGACTCTAGGAAGCTCAACCATTTTTTTTAAGTCACTAGTTCCAAGAAGCATGACGGGAACCTGCGTGTCATACCGAGCGCACAATTCTTTTGGAGTATCAGCAGCATCAATATCAATCACACGAAGCTTTATTGGAGGAATTAATTCCTCCAAGGGAAGACAAGTCAACCGTCTAGCCAGTTCTTCGCATAAACAACAGCCCTTGCGGCTATAAAGAATAAGAAACAAGTCACTCATCAGTCAGGGACAGGATCACAGCCACAGGGAGTAAATGGATGACAACGTGAAAGCCTTTTCAAGGTAAGCCAACCACCTCTCCATGGACCATGTCGAGAGATCGCCTCTAACCCATAGGCACTACAGCTTGGAATAAAACGACATCGTGGTCCCAAAATTGGGGAAAACCACTTCCGATAAAAATTAATCAATGCAACAAGAATCGCTCCCAGGCGGCGATTAAACCTTTGGTGAATACCGGGAGATAGAGTATTAAGTTCGTGCATAGCCAAACACCACCTGGGCATTTCTCCAGCATGGCGTGTCGCTACCACATTTGTCCTTTAAATTTTGTCTTATGTCTAGATACCGCGGACCTCGCTTGAGGATCACGCGGCGCTTGGGAGATCTACCAGGTCTCACTCGGAAGGCCGCAAAACGGTCCCATCCGCCAGGTCAGCACGGCCAAGCCCGTCGCAAGCGCTCTGAATACGCGATCCGCCTTGAAGAGAAACAGAAGCTTCGGTTTAACTATGGGATTTCCGAAAGACAACTAGTCCGATATGTAAAGAAGGCACGTGCTCAAGAGGGATCCACAGGAACCAATCTTCTAAAGCTTTTAGAAAATCGACTTGATAACGTTTGCTTCCGTCTTGGTTTTGGTCCAACTGTCCCTGGATCTCGTCAATTGGTCAACCACGGTCATGTAACTGTCAATGGCCGCATCCTGGACATCGCCAGTTACCAATGCAAACCAGGAGATGTTGTTGCCATAAGAGAGCGAAAAGGAAGCAAAAAACTTGCTGAAGCCAATCTGGAGTTCCCAGGGCTAGCAAATGTTCCTCCGCACCTCGAACTAGACAAGCCCAAAATGTCAGCCAAAGTCACAGGGAAATGTGAACGTGAATGGGTCGCCCTGGAAATTAATGAACTTCTAGTTGTGGAGTATTACTCACGTAAGGTCTGATACCTGAGTCATAGACTGGATTCTCAGCGAATCTCAATACTATTACTCCAACTTTGCTCCAACCCCTGCTTAGCCAGGGGTTTTTGATGGAATTGATTAGGTTTTCCAGTGTTTTTTTTCAAATACAACAAAAAAATATCTTCAGTTTTTAGAGCAAGAGTGAGCTAAATCATTCTTTTCTCTTACCCTTCATACGAACTAAGAAATGATTATTAGGCCAACAAAAACTAATAGGGCGGGCAAAAAAACAACTTCCAATTAGGATCCCTGCTCCACCAAATACGAAGAGGGCATTCGCTTTAGTTGTTGCAGGAAAGATGAAGTTTATGCTCTGGCCCTAATCAAAAGCCTCTCAAAGTTGAAGTAATTTCACCCAAGCAAGAAGTCTTACCTAATAGCTCAATAGCTCCAATGAATAAAAAGGTTTTTTTTAATTCTATTTATCTACTAATTTTTTCTTAAAAAGCAATGCCTACAGAAAACATCTCTATAGATAGATGTCTTCTACAAATGCTTACCAACAAATAGAAATATGGTTAGTCTTGGATGAACTCCTCTAATTCAATGGCTATTGACCACGAAGTTATTCCTTTTTCAAGCAATGCAGGGAAAAAGGCTCTCCGTTATCTTCCTAAATGGACTATATATGGAACTATCGGAATAGTAGTTTTAATTGTTGTTGGCATCCTTAAAACCCTGCTTCCCTTAGCTGCAATGAGCCTAATCCTTTGTCTTATTTGGAAACAAGCCAGGAATTATTAAACTAATAATAGAGATACCTTGACGCCTTCGGCAACCAAGGGAGATCAACTTAAATTAATGCAATAGATATGTTGACTTGGTCTCTTGATAGTGTTATCAAGAAAATAAAATATTACTTATTTGTCGAAAAGTCTCCTTTAGGCAACTGACTTTTCTCAATAAACCTTTGGTAATAAAATTCTACAAGCCATAGAAAAGTTGCACAATTCTCTAGTGTTAGCCAAGCTTTTATGAAATTCGAAAAAGGTTTACAGCAAAGCAAAACAAGTTCACTAATCACAAAGACCCCCAAACACCTTGAGAGATTTCCCTGCAAGTATCTAGCCTATCTAAAGCTCAAGAAGAAATAATGTCATCAGATAAACCTCAAAATCACTACTCCCCTGGCTTGAGTACTCGTTCGATTCATCACGGGGAAAGCTTTGCGAGCGATACAGGTACCGTAATGCCACCGATCTTCCCAAGCTCAACGTTTGAGCATGGGAATCCAGGAGGTTTCGATTACACCCGTTCTGGAAACCCTAATTTTCGAATCCTCGAATCTGTATTGTCCTCAATTGAAGACTGCTCATATGCAACTGTTTTCGGGTCTGGAGTAAGTGCTATTACAGCAATAGCTTCCACTCTAAAAACTGGAGATTTAGTCCTCTGCGAAGAAAATCTTTATGGCTGCACAATTAGATTATTCGAACAAATTTTCCAACGTTTTGGCTTGAATACAGCATGGGTAGATTTCACTGATGCATCTTCGCTTACAACAATCACAGAAAAAAAACCTGCGATGATCTGGCTGGAGAGTCCAACGAATCCACTTCTCAAGATTCTAGACATATCAAAAATATGCACTGTCGCGAACGCTCAAAAAATCCCAGTAGTTGTAGACAACACCTTTTGTACAGCTCTCTTGCAAAGTCCTCTAAAGATAGGTGCCACTCTCTCATTAACAAGTACAACCAAATACATCAACGGTCATTCCGATGCACTTGGTGGAGCTATTTGCACTAACGAACGTAAATGGCAAGACTTAATGACATTTGCCCAAAAAGCTCTTGGTTTACAACCCTCTCCTTTTGATTGCTGGCTAATAACAAGAGGGATCAAAACACTGCCTCTTCGGCTAGAACGACAAGTATCTAATGCTGCGGCATTGGCAGATCAACTTGCTGCACACCCATCAGTGAAATGGGTTCGTTACCCATTTCGAGGAGATCATCCACAACAAAATGTCGCCCTGAGGCAAATGAATGCCGGTGGTGCAATCATTACAGCAAACCTTAAAGGAAATCAAAATCAAACTTTTTCATTCTGTAAAAGCCTAAAGTTTTTCACTTTGGCTGAAAGTCTCGGTGGGGTTGAAAGTCTTATTTGTCATCCCGCAACAATGACTCATGCATCTGTTGATGCCACAACAAAAGCCCACCTTGGAATCGATGAGTCCCTTGTTCGCTTTTCAATTGGGTGCGAAGATCTTTCAGATCTAAGCAGTGATCTCAAAAAAGCATTGGATCAACTGTAGTGAGCCCCAGGAACTTACTAACAAATCCTTGCTGGAGCGCTAAAGATCTTGGTCAGGCCCTCCCTGATAGCCCACATGCGGTTTCCGTAGCTTTGCCTCGATGGAAAGATGTCATTGCATATGAGGAAAAAGACCCTTCAGTCCTAAAAACACTGCGTTCTGTTTATCCAAGATTTGGTCTAAACCCATTAGTTTTAGAAGTAGCACAACGAGCTCACAAGCCACCCCAATGGGGTGAATGCAGTGTCTGGCCATACCCAGATATCAAAACTGCAGAAAAAGCAAGGAATTTTTGTCACCACAAAGCAAGTGGCAGTAAAACAATCATTTCTGAAGTATTAGGACTTCATTGCCTAATAGCAGACGCTCAAGCTACTAATGCTGCCAAAGCCTTTTGGCAACATACAGGACTTGGGGCATCTTCCCGGCTAGCTGCAATCGCACTCAATCAAGAGAAAGCACCATTACCGAGCGTTGGCATAAAGGCTCGATCTGCTCTTAAACAACGACTAGCAGAAATCTATTGCTGTCCCTCACAAAACATTGAATTACACCCCTCCGGCATGGCTGCTTTGGCACGTGCCTTAGAAGCAATAACTACACTTCATCCCAACCGGCCCACTCTTCAGCTGGGATTCCCATACGTTGATGTTCTTAAGCTTCCACAAACGATTTTTGAAGGAAGCGATCTTTGCCTCAAAACTGACCCCACAGCAATAGAAGCTGAACTTCAGAAGAAAAAACCAGCTGCGGTCATTGTTGAGTTACCAAGTAATCCGATGTTGCAATGCATCGACTTACTGACCGTCTCAAAACTTGCACATGAGAGAGGAATACCCGTGATAGCAGATGACACTATCGGTTCAGCAGTGAATATAAATGCTCTTCCTTACGCCGATCTGATCTTTAGCTCACTGACAAAAAGCTTTGCTGGAAGAGGAGATATTCTTGCAGGAGCATTAGTAATCAGCCCAGAATCTCACTGGAGCAAGAGTCTGAAAGAAATTCTGACAAATATTGATTTAACCGAACTATCAGATGCAGATGCGGTTGAACTAGAAGAAACAAGTCGAGATGTCAAGGAGCGTCTTCCTAAACTCAATCGAGCATGCTTGACATTAAAAACAAAATTAGAAGCTCACCCTGCAGTAGCAAGAGTGTTGCATCCAGAAAAATGTCCTAACTTTCAAGCTTTGATGAGACCAGGTGCAGGCCATGGCTGTCTTCTTTCATTCGAACTGGTAGGAGGGTTATCACAAGCAAAAAGGGTTTATGACACTCTTGAGATTTGCAAAGGCCCAAGTCTTGGAACTAACTTCACTTTGGCTTGTCCTTATGTTCTTCTTGCCCACTACCAAGAACTCATATGGGCAAGCAAATGTGGCGTGCCAACTGATTTGTTACGGGTGTCAGTGGGTCTTGAAAAGCCGGACAAACTATGGGAGCGTTTTGAAAAAGCCTTGCAAAATTGAGATACAAATCACACCAAATCGTTTTCACATCAACTCAGCATGATGCAATCGCACTAAATTCGAGCTAATGATTAGATCACCTCACAGCTACGCATGTCCAGAATCTACCAAGACAACAGCTTTGCCATAGGCAACACTCCATTAGTAAAGCTGAACTCAGTCACAAAAAATGCAAAGGCTACTGTTTTAGCTAAAATCGAAGGCCGCAATCCTGCCTACAGCGTTAAATGTAGAATCGGCGCCAACATGATTTGGGATGCAGAGAAGAGGGGAGCACTAGGAAAGTCACAAACTATTATTGAACCCACTTCAGGCAACACAGGTATTGCCCTTGCCTTTACGGCTGCGGCTCGAGGGTACAAACTCATACTGACAATGCCCGAATCGATGTCATTAGAGCGTCGACGAGTAATGGCTGTATTGGGAGCCGAGTTAATACTCACAGAAGCTGCGAAAGGAATGCCAGGTGCGATTGCAAAAGCAAAAGAAATTGCAGAAAGTGATCCCAAGAAATACTTCATGCCAGGGCAATTTGAGAACCCTGCCAATCCAGATATTCACTTCAAAACAACTGGTCCAGAAATTTGGGATGATAGCGATGGCGCAATTGATGTTTTAGTAGCAGGAGTTGGTACAGGCGGAACAATTACAGGAGTATCCCGCTATATAAAGCAAGAAAAAGGAAAACCCATTCTCTCTGTTGCGGTAGAGCCATCACATAGCCCAGTCATCACTCAAACACTAAATGGTGAAGAGCTCAAACCTGGACCTCACAAAATCCAAGGAATCGGCGCAGGTTTTATCCCCAAGAACCTAGACTTGTCAGTTGTAGACAGAGTAGAACAAGTCAGCAACGATGAATCAGTAGCCATGGCTCTCCGGTTAGCACAAGAAGAAGGTTTATTAGTAGGTATTTCTTGTGGAGCTGCCGCTGCTGCTGCCATACGAATGGCAGAGCAAGACGAATTCAAAGGAAAAACTATTGTGGTCGTACTTCCTGACATGGCAGAGAGATACCTCTCTTCAGTAATGTTTGAGGCAGTACCTACAGGCATTATTCAAGATCCTGTATAGCGAATAGAAGCCTGAGGCAATACAGCGCTAGGAGGTATCCACATCGCATCTCCATAAGAAAAAAATCTATATTGGCGCTCTATTGCTTCCGCATAGAGCGCCAACAATCTCTCACGTCCAATTAGTGCACTAACCAAAAGCAAAAGAGAGCTTTTTGGTAGATGAAAATTAGTCAAGAGGCCATCCACCACCCCAAAACGATATCCAGGCTTAATGACAAGATCCACTTTCCCCCGTAAAGGTTTTAGCCTCCCACCACCTAAAACAAAGGCCGCTTCTAATGCTCTAACACTAGTTGTACCAACAGCTAGAACTCGCCCCCCCCTAGAACGACAATCTTCAACTGCTTTAACCACGTCATGACTAACCTCTACCCATTCGCTGTGAAGCTGCAAATGCGTTAGATCTTCTGCTTCCAATGGTTTAAAAGTACCTAATCCGACATGCAAAGTTACTCGAGCTTGTTGCACCCCTTTTTGAGTCAAGGCTTTTAAAAGCTCATCACTTAAATGCAGCCCAGCGGTAGGTGCTGCAACCGCACCGGGACAAGTTGCATAACGTGTCTGATATCTCTTCCCATCACTAGGATCTTGCCGTTGTATATATGGGGGTAGTGGGACTTCCCCATACCGTTCTAAAAACTCATCGATAGTCTCTCTGTCGCAATAACGGGGAGGAAATTGAATAACTCGGCCACCACTAAGAACATCCTTCCTTATCACCTCTAAGCGAATAGGGTCTTCTCCCTGTGCCTCTACTACCAAATAATCTCCAGGCCTCATACGTTTCGCAGGGCGTGCAAGGCATACCCACCTCCCTCTTTCAAGAGGGTCAAGCAATAACAACTCAGCTAAACCTCCACTTGAAAGTCTCACTCTCAGCCTTGCTTTTAAAACTCGTGTGTTGTTTATAACGAGCAAATCCCCAGCTCGCAGTTCATCCTTCCAATCCCAAACCTTCACGTCTCTAGAGGCAGTTAGGAACCCTTTTTCTGATTCAACGATCAATAAGCGAGCAGCATGTCGAGGCTCCATAGGAGTCTGCGCTATCAGTTCAGGATCAAGCTCATAGTCATATGAACTAAGAAATGAATCTTTAGGGTTCGACACATTTAAATAAGAATTCTTAAATCAGAAGAAAAGTAAAAACGAAACCAAAAGTCCAGAAAGACCTGATCTAAGAAGACAAACTTTCTGGATTGTTTTCAATCAAGTGCGCAAGATCTTTTAAAAAAGCAGCTCCATCAGCTCCATAGACAACTCGGTGGTCAGCTGTAAGGTTCACCTGCATTTGATGTTTCACAGAAATTGAACCATCATGATTAGCTACAACATTTGGCTTTGAAGCTGCTACTGCAAGAATCGCTCCAGTTCCAGGAGGAAGAATTGCATCAAAACGATCCACTCCAAACATTCCTAAGTTCGAGAGAGTGAAGGTGCCACTGCTGTATTCATTGGGTTGAAGTTGTTTACTTCTAGAGCGCTTCACAAGGTCGGACCACTGTTTAGATAGCTCAAATAAATTGGTTTTGTCAGCATCCTGAAGAACAGGCGTAATAAGGCCACCATCCTCCATCGCAACAGCAATGGCAACGTTGACTTGAGCTGGATATGCCATGCCTCTTGAACTAGCAGCTGCATTTACTTGAGGATGGCGAGCAAGTGTCCGACCAACCGCCTTGGCTAACAACGCTGTCATAGTTACACCCTGAGGCTTTACCTCCTTGTAAAAAGAGTCAAACTTATCAGTAGTAATTGTGTAACCAACTCTGAAGCAAGGTACTTCCAAGCTTGCTTCCATATTTCGATTAACCGCTTGCTGAAGTGTGTTGAAAGGAACTGTTTCTCCAGGAGCCCCAAAACTTTTCCCTTTTGTACCTTCTTGAGTTATGGAGTTTACTGAGGAAATGTTTGCTACTGGAGGCAATGAGACGGGAGCAACTGCCGCCGCATCACTTTCCGCCACCCAAGGCACAGTTATAGGTTGACCTTTTGCTCGTTGAACGTCTTCAGCCTGAATGCGACCATGAGGACCAGTACCTTGCACTATTGACAAGTCAACTCCCATCTGGGAAGCAAGCTTTTTCGCTCGTGGAGTCGCGACGATACGGCCATCATTAGTAACAGAAGTCATGTCGCTTGGGTTACTAATCGTTATCGAAGGAGCAGAAACAAAAGTAGAGCCCTCCTCTTTAAATGAAGCCGTTGCAGACTCTTCAGGACTGTTTTTTGGATCAGGAGTTTTGACGGTTGCCGCAGAAGGTGCAGCAGGCTTCTTGGCCTGAGCAGCTTCGATTTCTTCTTTACTTTCGACAATCAGGCCAATCGTTTCCCCAACAGGGGCTGTACTTCCAGCAGGTATCAAAACAGTTGCTAAATAACCCTCCTGAAAAGACTCCACATCCATGTCAGCTTTATCAGACTCAACCACCAAAACAGATTCCCCTCGGCCAATCTTGTCTCCAGGCTTCTTCAGCCACTCGACTATTTTGCCCTCCGTCATTGTGGAGCTAAGAGCAGGCATGAAAATGTCGTGAGTCGCCATTCGCCAGTGATACCAAGAAATTTGCTGGTGGTGTCAAACCTGCCGTCCAACTTTTCTTCAACTAGGAAGACAGTTGATTGGTGTGACCTACAGATTTTAAGTCGCTACCGATTAGGCACCACTAAAACAACATTTCCTAGTCTTCTTTGAATAGCATTGCCTAAATCAATTCTTAAGAGCCACCCTTTCATAGAAAGCTTCATTCTTAGCGTTCCTCTATTAAACATGAGAAGCAAAAGATTATTCCTATTGAGAAGGCCAAATATTCACTTAAAACTTAGTTGAGAGTTACTACATCTCACTGTCACCCTAAGCTTTTTTAGAAGAGCAGCGACCTGGAGTGAGAGCATTTAAGGCTAAGCACTAAAAAATATGTTTCCACAAAGTACAAAAAATCTATATAACAAGGTTTTTACTGCTAGTTTTGGACTTCCAAACCATAGGAAGCAAAAAGCATCCTCAATAGAATTTTATTGAAAGGTCTTTAAATTTTGCAAGCTTTTACTCCACAATGTTTGCAATCAAATGGAATTTTCAAAGACAAAAACATTCATAAAATACAATTAATTATCAATTTCATGCTCATCAAAACTGTTGACTCAACTCTTTTCAATAGCCTCCACTACACCATCTCTAACAACCACAGCAACCTGCATTTTATCAACTAAGTTGTCGCCAACCTCAAGGTCACAAAAACTTTCCAACTGCCCCTGCTCAACAATCTCTTCCATCTTCAATTCTCTAACTTGAATTTGCTGCTGAAGAAGATTTCTTTTTTGTTCTTCCAACTCAGCTCTCTTTGCAGCAACCTGCTGTTGCACTTGTGCCACCTGATCTTGAACTCGAGGGTCTAATGGATTTGCGCTCTGACTACGCACATCACTAACCACTTGTTGCCCCTCCTGCTCTAACTGGGACAATTGTTGATCAGTTGTTGAAATAGCATTGCTGAGTTCCCGTTCGGCGTCCTCCTTCCAAGAAGGAGTAACTATTGCTCGAATAGTGATAGAGCGTTTAATCGACAGGGTGGTACCGTCGGACATAAGAAAAAGGAATACCGGCCAAGATTCTCAGCTCCAAGCCCTTTAGGTCAACCAAATTGCCTATTGATTGTTCTATCGACCATAAATTGAAGCAATAGCCTCAAAATCCCTAGCGACAATCTTTTCCCTTTTTTGTTTTAGCGTCTGTGTTAGCAGGCCATTCTCTATTGAGAATGGCTTAACAAAAGCAACTCCTGCCAACCGCTCATCAGGACGTGAACCTTGCCGTTGAGCAAGCAGCCGATTTAACTCACTCCGAATAAGCTTCCTCAAAGTTTCATCTCCAGGAGATCCACCGAGATCTTTTGAAATAGCCAATTTTTTCTGTTCAGCCCAAAATAAAGTCCTTTCAATATTTGGGACAACCAAGGCCCCTAACTGTCGTTCATCTTGCCCAACCAACATTACTTGCTCAAGTAATGGACTAGAAACTAAAGCCTCTTCTAAAGGACTGGGCTCGATATTCTCTCCATTACTTAAGACAATCGTATCCTTGGCCCGTCCAGTTAAAACGAGCGATCCATCTGGAAGAAGCATCCCTAAATCTCCTGTATCAAGCCAACCCTCAGGATCAAGGACTTTAGCCGTCGCTTCGGGTTTCCCAAGATAACCATTCATTACCTGAGGACCTCTTACCAGTACACGACCGCGCTCACGAGTCATCTTTAAAGCTCCTGTCTCAATGTCCACAATTCGAAATTCTGTTTCAGGCAAAGGAGTACCAGAACTCCCACGAACATTGCGCCAAGGACGTCTACAACTCACAACTGGGCTTGTCTCAGTCAACCCATAACCAACTAACAACTCGACGCCCAAAGCTTCAAAAAAAAGATCCACATGAGGCGCAATAGCACCTCCTCCATTAATGGGGAAAACCAATTTCCCTCCACTGAGCACGGCTAAAATCTTGGGCCACAACAAAGAAGAGGCCATTGCATGCATAGGCCAACGAAAAATCATCTCGACCAAGGCTCTAATACGAGCTCTAATCGAAACCTCATCTATCAACAATTCTCTAAAAGTTCTAAGCGCCAATTTGTATGCGCCACTATTAGCAAGTGATGCTTTCAAGAGTCTCTGTTTGATTGGTGACATCTTCTTAACCGCATCATCAAATCCAATCTGCACTGCTTCCCAAAGTCTCGGGACAGTAGCCATAACAACCGGGCGTACTCTCGGAAGATCCTGTTTTAGTTTTTTGATGGTTGTATAGTTCTGAGTACAAGCACAGGAAAAGAAGTAATACTCTGCACTTCGCTCGTAGGAATGCCAAATAGGGAGAACACTAAGTACAGGTGAGCCAGCTGGTGGATTAGCGATGCAGGCTAGCGATCTAATTTGATGTAGAAGATTTGCATGACTCAATGGCACACCCTTAGGCTTTCCAGTAGTGCCAGATGTATAGAGGATCGTTGCAATAGGGGATGTTGCAGAATCTAATTTTCGCACTGTTTTTAGGTGTACCTCCTTCATAGCAATGCCTGCACCAACCAAAGCCTCCCAACTAACAACAAAGTCATCAGTAGGCTCACCTTCAAGTTGCACTACAAGTTTCAATCGATTTCTCTGCTCAAGATTAAGGTCCAGATTTCTCCACAATTCTGCATTCTGAACAACAATCGCGACTGACGAGGAATCGCTGAGTATGTAGCGGAGCTCATCAATAGGTGCGAAAGCCCCTCTAACGGCATCAGCAGCTCCTAATCGCATTAAGGCTTGATCTGCAATTAGCCAACGCGGACTGTTTTCCGAGAAAAGCGCGACAACATCGCCGCTAGTCACTCCAAAAGATTCAAATCCAGACGCAACCTGAGCAATAAGTTCAGCGATCTCGCTGTATGTAAAGGTCTCAGGGATAGTGCAATGCGGGGCATCAACTGCAATGATTTCACCATGTTTTTTGCTTAGCCATTCCCAGATTTGGTCTACACGGTCAATTCCTTGTACATAATCATGATGAGCCAAAGCATCTAATTCTTGTTGAGTGGGGTTCCAGCTGGACCTTGCAAACCCAGTCGCAGGGACGCCTTGATTAGTAATTCTGTTAAGGAAGTTCAAGCCTCTCACCTAAATCACCTAGAAACAATTCAATTAATTATCGGTCTCAATTTCCAAAAACTTAGGAACGCAGCTTTCTTTAGTTGATTTCAGCCCAAAACGCTCAGTTAAGCAGCTACGAATCAAAGGTTGTACATCCTTAACTGTCAATCCAGGGATCCAAGTATCAAGCTTTCCAACACTGACTTCTCGCAGTCCACAAGGAACTATTTCAGAAAAACCATTCAAATCACAGTCAACGTTAAGAGCAAAGCCATGTTGAGTAATCCAGCGGCGACAACCAACCCCAATAGAAGCCACTTTGAATCCATCAAGCCAAACCCCTGTATATCCATGAATTCGCTTAGGAGAAAGTCCCAAGCCATAAAGAACATCTATCAACACCTGCTCAAGTTGACGTAGATACCAATTGAGATCGGTTCTATATCTACGGAGGTCAAGCACAAGATATACAACCAACTGTCCAGGCAAATGATGAGTCACTTCCCCCCCTCGATTAATACGATACAAATCCGAAGGAGGGTTATTTGGATCGAAACGCAAATTCATCTCACTCCCTCCTCTTCCCAAGGTGTAACAATTCGGATGCTGGAGAAGCCAAACTGCTTGGGGCAAATCTCCTCGTGTTAAAAGGTTTTTCTGCCAATATTTCTGCCAATCCCATGCGGTCTGGAAAGGTACCAAATCTCTTGGCTCAAGAATAAAAGCCTGAGAAATGTTTCCCAATGGACAAGTTTTATCTAACTTGCCGGTATGAAATGGCCCAGGAGTAATGCCATGAAGCTGCTTATCCATGGTCGAAACCTTGAACTAACTCCTGCATTACGTGAATACACACAATCAAAGCTGCAAAAAGCGATTCAACACTTTGAAGACATGGTCAAAGAAGCCGATGTTCACCTATCAGTAGCGAGGAACCCTCGAACTCCGCAACAAACTGCAGAAGTAACTGTTTTTGCTAACGGCACTGTAATAAGGGCTCAAGAGCGAAGCGAGAATCTTTATGCAAGCATTGACCTGGTAGCAAGCAAACTCTGTCGACAACTGCGTCGTTATAAAGAACGCCACTCTGACCATCACCATAGTGCCGGTCATAGTGCCTCTTTAACACCATCAACAGAAGCCGTTATTGATGAATCTTCAATCGAGGGATCTCTAATTGAAGGGAAAAAAGTTCAACTGCCTAATCCAGGAGTAAGGCGAAAGTATTTTCCAATGGAACCTATGACTGTTGATGAGGCTCGACATCAACTGGATCTCATCGATCACGACTTTTATCTATTCAGAGAAAAAACAACAAAAGAATTGCAAGTTATATACAAAAGGAACCATGGTGGATATGGAGTTATCCAAGCAAAAAATTGATCTTGGCAATTTTTTATGGAGGCTAAAAATGATTTACCAGATCTTTCTCCGCTAATCCATCAAGCGGCTTTAAACCCTCATCTGTCCATCGATGATCTGAATAAGCTTTGTGATGCTTCTCGTTACTACAGTTTTTCTGGATTTTGTACCAATCTCTCTCGACTTACAGCCGCCAGAGAGAAGCTAGGTCCCCCCAGCCAAACAAAGCTGATTGCTGTTATCGCCTTTCCCTTTGGTTTTATAACCAGCAAACAGAAACAAGCAGAAGCTGAATGGGCTGTAGAAAGAGGTGCGGAGGAATTGGAAGTGGTACCTAACTTCTTGGCGTTAACCGAAGAAAAAACAGAAGCATTCGCAGAAGAACTTGCAGGTATTTGTGAAACTGGAATTCCTGTAAGAGTCATTCTAGATACTGTGAACCTTCATCCAGAAAAGCTATCCCTTGCAGTGGAAGCAGCAATCGATGCAGGAGTTTTTAGCCTACAAAATGGAAACGGTTTCGGGCGTAATGTTCTCTCTTCTGATATTCATCAACTATCAAAATTGACTCGTGGTCGATGCGAAGTAAAAGCGGTAGGGGGGGTCAAAACAGTTAATCAAGTAGTAGAACTAATTGAAGCAGGAGCGACAAAAATTGGCACGACCGTTGGACCTCAATTGATTCAAAGTCTCCTTAAAAGCACAAAGTGAGTTTTGAACAACGTATTCAAGGTCTCTCTCTAAAAGTAGGGCCTCTTGGAGAGAATGATCGACTGTTGACGATTCTTACTAATGAAAAAGGTGTGACGCGTGTAGCTGTACCAGGTGCAAGAAAACCAAAAAGCAACTTCGCAGCGGCTGCGCCTTTTACTTTTCTCGATCTTCAACTTGGAGGACGTGCTGAGCTAAAGCGTGTTCGTGATGTAAAAGTTCTTCGTAGCTATACCAAAGTAGGTCAACAACTTGAAACTCTTGCAGCAGCACAAGCTCTTGCAGAACTAAGCCTATTACTAGTCGCTAACAACGATCCTATTCCAGGAATGCTCAGTACCGTACTAATACATTTAGAACGACTAATAGAGTCTGAAAAAAATGGTGAGACCAACTCAATTTTAACTTTGGCTAAAAGTGTTCAGTCTTGTGTTCATCTGCTGGCGCTGGGAGGTTATGGCCTTCCTATTCAAAATTGTTGCCACAGTGGATTACAGCTAGATCCACCTATTGGCAAATGGGATTGGCGATGCAGCTTTATTCCTGAAGAGGGGTTTGCAATTGGTTCCATCCCAAATTCAGCTATACAACTTAATCCTTCTGAATTTGCTCTCCTCCAAAGACTGCTTCGTCCCAATCTTCCAAAACGAAAAGATGGAGAACTAATGGGACCTAAAGAAGTATGGATAAGGCTCCTGATCGTGGTGGAAAATTGGATCAACAATCATCTACCCAGAAATTCAAGTGCCCTGAAGATGTTGCGTGAATCCCTTTTAGATTAAAGAACAGTTAAGGGATGGGCGATCATGATGAGAATACTAAAAACATCTTGAGCGGTCCAACCCGTCAAAGGAAGAACACAGCAGCCCAAAATGACCACAAAAAGAGGGGGAAGGGCCTTCAAGCGGTGATCCAATTAAAAGGATTCCGCCGACTTTGGATAGGCCAAATTTTTTCTCAATTGGCCGACAAGTTCTACATAGTTTTGATGGTTTATCTGATTGCCCAGTATTGGGTTCATAGCGCCCCTCAAAGCAACGAGGCATTGGCAGAAGTAGCCGCAGCAATGAGGATGAACTTCCAAACCAATGCTCAGCAAATCACACTTCTAGCAACAGGAATCTATGTAGCAAACACCATCCCAGCAGTGATATTAGGAACAATTGCTGGTGTTGGAGCTGATCGCTGGCCAAAGCGCCGCATCATGGTCGCTTCCAATGGACTTCGTGGGCTGCTCGTACTTTTTACACCAATATTTCTTTTGCCGGGACCAAGTTGGATTGGACTTGGCTGGGGATATTGGGGACTTATTGTGATGACATTTCTGGAATCTGTCCTTACCCAATTTTTTGCCCCGGCAGAACAATCAACTATTCCTTTATTAGTTCCCAAGCAACATCTTCTTGCCGCAAATTCTCTGTACCAAGCAACCAGCATGGGGGCAACAATTGTTGGTTTTGCACTTGGAGATCCAATACTTCGTCTACTAAACCAATTATTCCTCAACATTGGAATAAATGGAGGAGAGTTTCTTCTCCTACCTTTTTGCTATGGAATTGCAGCCTTAAGTATAAGTAAAATCGATCTAAGAGAACAATCAAATCGCAAAGCTCACAAAAGCGTCGGGAAAGAAATTATCCATGGCTTGCAAGTACTAAAAGAGCGTCCAACAGTTAGAGGGGCAATGATGAACTTAGTACTTCTGTATAGCCTTCTGGCCGCTCTTTATGTGCTAACAATCAGCCTTGCTTCCTCCATCTCAAGCCTTGGGCCTACTCGATTTGGAACTTTGCTAGCCACAAGTGGGCTAGGCATGGCCATAGGAGCAGTGGCTATAGCTCAAATGGGAGATGTCTTTAATCGAAGAAAACTTGCCGCTACTGGACTTGGCTGCATTACATGCAGTCTGGTACTACTTGGGCAATCACAAGGGTTATTAGTTCTTACATTGATCCTCTGTGCAGCACTAGGTGCAGGAGCAGCACTTGTAGCAATCCCAGCTCAAACAACTGTTCAAGAAGACACTCCAGAGAGTCAAAGAGGGAAAGTCTTTGGGCTTCAAAACAACCTAATAAATATTTCTCTGAGTCTGCCTCTAGTCCTCGCTGGTACCTTAGTAAGTCGTTATGGATTACTTCCTGTCCTTTGGCTTCTGGCAGCTCTAGCGCTGCTGGCTGCACTTTTAGAATTTCCTTGGAAGCGCTGCTAACTTCAAAAACTGCTTACTGCAATGCGGCAGGTATCTCACATCGCCTGGCTGGGCAAAAAATCACCCTTTTGCGGGAATGTTACTTATGGCCTAAGTACTACAGAAGCGCTTAGAGATAGAGGCCATCAAACCAGCTTTATACACTTTGACAATCCGATCAGCCCTGGAGATAGCAAAACATCTCTCCTCGCTAATGATCCAGAAGTCAGCCTGCCCTATTTAGTCAAATCCCAGGTTTACACAATCCCTTCACCAAGAGCTCAAAGAGAACTAAGAGAATCTCTTGAGAGACTAAAGCCAGACTTAGTACATGCAAGCCTTACTCTCTCTCCATTAGATTTTAGGCTCCCTGACCTTTGTCAACAAATTGGAGTCCCACTTGTAGCAACCTTTCATCCTCCTTTTGACGCTGGGATAAGAAACCTCACGGCAGGAACGCAACAACTTACTTATCAACTCTATGCACCTTCTCTCGCTCGTTACGACAGAGTAATTGTTTTTTCCGACATGCAAGCTGAACTACTTGCAAAGCTTGGCGTTAAAGAAAATCGGCTTGCAGTAATACCAAATGGAATAAACACCGATATTTGGATGCCCGCAAACCCAAAATCAATAAGTCCTAAACAAAAAAATGTAAGAGAACGTCTTGGGGGAGAGCGAATCTTTCTTTATATGGGACGAATCTCTACCGAGAAAAATATTGAAGCACTCCTCCGTTCATGGCGCCAAGTAGAACCTAGAGGATGTCGATTAGTGATAGTGGGAGATGGGCCTCTCAAGACAACGTTGGAACACAACTCTTTAACTGCAAACGACTGTGACGTCCTCTGGTGGGGGTATGAAGCTGATTTAGAGACAAAAATCGCCTTACTCCAATGCTCTGAAGTTTTCCTTCTTCCAAGCCTCGTAGAAGGCCTCTCCCTATCATTACTAGAGGCGATGGCTACAGGAACAGCTTGTGTCGCAACAGACGCAGGAGCTGACGGGGAAGTACTGGAGAATGGTGCTGGCATCGTTCTAAGTACACAAGGAGTCACCACTCAACTTCGCACCCTCCTACCAGTCCTCAGAGATCAACCGGTTCTGACATTTGAGCTAGGCCGTCGCGCACGTTTACGAGTTTTAGAGCGTTATACCCTTAGTCAAAACATAGACGCCTTAGAAAAGCTATATGAGGACCTCCTTCATTCAGCCTCTTTCCCCAGACTTAAGCCAATTCGCGACTCCGTTCAGCAGCAGCCACAACAGCTTCCATTAGAGCCGAACGAACACCAGCACTTTCAAGCTGACGCAAAGCAGTGATTGTTGTACCTCCTGGAGAGGCAACCATGTCCTTCAACTGGCCTGGATGTAAAGCTTTTTCTTTCAACAACAAAGAAGTCCCAAAGAGAGTCCTGTGAGCTAAATAATTTGCCAACAATCGCGGCAATCCAGCTGCAACAGCACCATCGGCAAGTGCTTCTGCGATAAGTGCCACATATGCTGGCCCTGAAGAAGCTAGAGCCAAAAAAGCATCTAATTGAGTTTCTGGCAGCTCTAAAACCTCACTAATTGGCTTAAAGAATTTCTCCACTAAAAGTTTCTGTTCATAGGTTATTTCATCTCCCCAAGCCAAACCCGTTAGACCAGCCCCTACCAATGCAGGAGTATTTGGGACAGCGCGAACACAAGAACAATCAGTAAAAATTGCTCCTAGACGCTTTAAGTTCACGCCTGCTAATAAAGAAATCAATAACTGATCACTGGAGGGAGCTTCCATATCAACTTGATTCCACATCTCTTCAACTGCATCAAGGTGTTGAGGTTTTACTGCTAACAACTTGATAGGAGCATTCCAAACTACAAGCGAGCTTGGGTCATCCGAAGAAAATACTTGAACCCCTCTAGGCAATTGCTCTTTGGCATTTTGTACACTTGCTTTTTGACCTACCACCCCACAAACCTGATCAGGTCTAAAGTCTCCCCTCTCTAACAAAGGCAAAAGGATAACCTGAGCCATCCGGCCTAAACCAATAACACCAAGAGAGCAAGACACGAATATTAAATAGCAGAAGCTATTGATTGACCCCATTCAGGTGCAGGTGCAGGGTTTGCATCCTTAACAAGGGGTTCTGAGTCTTTATTCACAACTGTTGAAGGAGAAGCATCTTCCTGAAAAGAATTGGTCACAGTTACACAACTTGGAGCAAAGAGGAAAATACTTTCTCCAATTCGCTCCTGATGACCATCAATTGCAAAAGTTCCACCTGCAACAAAATCAACTGCTCTTTGAGCTTGATCAGGTTCCATCATGGTGAGATTCAATATCACTGTCTTCCTTTCACGCAAAGCCTGAATTGCCTTAGGCATTTCATCAAAACTTCTTGGCTCCATCAAATTGACCTCAGCATTAGTTGTAGAAATGCCAGGCATACCAATTACCTTGGAAGAAGGAATACCATTTCCTAGATCAAAAGGACTCGATTGAGTAAAGGGCGCTAACTCACTATCAGTATTTCTCTCTACTCTATTGTCAGGGTCAAATTCATCCCCCGTTTCATAATCAAGCTCATCAAAATCGCTTTCAAGGTAGTCGTCACCAGCAACGACAGCACGCAGACGGGAAATAAGCGACACCTTTTAAATCCTCTTAGAACGACGTGGAAAGAATCGGTAAAATACCGACATTAGAAGTGTCTTTTTTAGGGAGACATTTAAACCCTTCTTCTTAAATAACGTTCCAGGAAGGTAGGGGCAAGGTTTTTAATCGCTTTTAGTGATATCTGTGTGACTGATGACATGATTTTTATCATCTCCGAACAAGGCTGACCCCACCCTCAGCCAGGTTGCTCCGCATTGCAATGCTTCCTTCCAATCGCTGCTCATACCCATAGAACAGTCAGGTAAGTTCAATTGGTCTGCTAACGCACGACAATCCCTAAAAACATTTCTTCGATCCTCACAATCAAGGTTTATAGGAACCATTGTCATCAAACCAACAAGCTTCAAATTAGGAAGTGTATTTAGCTTTAACCATTCATCCAGAAGTTGCTGAGGAGAAAATCCACCTTTTGTAGGGTCCTCACGGAATTTCACTTGCAGCATGATCATTGGCGAACATTTCTCTTCACCAGAAATTCTTGAGATCCTTTCGGCGAGTGAAAAAGAATCAACTGAATGGATGAATTGAAAGGATTTAACAACACTCCTCACTTTGTTCGATTGAAGGCGCCCAATAAAATGCCAACGAAGATTCTTGAACTCTTGAAGCGCATTCAACTTTGGTGAGGCTTCTTGTAAACGACTTTCACCAAAATCACACTGACCAATTTCTGCAAGTGAACGAATCGATGTCACAGGTTGGCCCTTGCTAACTGCAAGTAATCGAACGCCTGATGGCAAACAATCAGAAATGTAACGTAAACGAGTAGACAACATCCTTAATGTTCAAATAAAAGTTTGGTGAAACAATTCCTGCCACCTTTGCTTATCAGGCGATCCGTTTCGTCGGCAAAGTGACAAATGAATTTCCGCATGGTGACGAGCATCCAAATAAGGAATCACTTCAAATTGAGCACCTCTAGGTTGAAGAGTGACAAGAAAAAACATCTTCTGGGCATACAAAGTGGCGTAAACATCCCTGCCCTCTCCTGCTGGTGCAACCAGGTAAAGCATCCCAAACGTAGGGTGATTGAGATAACGCTCTGCACTCACCTTTAAACGAATAAGTATCTATAAAGCACCGTACTTCCCACGCATGCTTAGGACCACCACTAACAACACAGCAGATCCCATATTCAGAAAAGATACTCGTTCGTTCAATGTGCTTTTTGGTTTAAGGCTTCCTAAACGAAGCAAAAGTCCACCCCGAGCAACAAGTGCATCAGCCCCTTGTTCAGCTCTCAAAAGAATATTAGCTAGCAGCCTTTCAGCAACAGAAAGGACAAGCCCTAAAGTAATTTTCAAACCAAGTTTGCGAATATTGACTGCTCTTGTCGCTAAAGATCTCACAAGGTTTTGGAACTCCTCTTGCACCAAAGGTAAAAATCTCAGGGACAAAAGCAACTGAAAACAAATTCGATCAACTGGTATCCCTAATATGACGAGAGGAGTCATGAACCAGCGCATCGTCCAAACCAAATCCTCTGGAGATGTAGTCAGAAGCATCAAGTTGACACTATGAATAACAGTAAAAATCAATGTTGAAGTATTAAGTGCAAGTTCTACAGAACGTCGATCAACCTCCAAAGGGCCTACAACCATAGGCCCTAAATGAAGTGGGCCAAGTTTGAAAAGATTCCAAGAAGGTCCACCAACAAAAGCATTAGGCAACTCATAAGAAGAACGTACAGAAAACGCCGCTGATGTCTCACCAGTAGGCAAAAACATTGCTAATAAGCCAACTAAAATTGCCAGGATTAATACCAAGCAAAAAGAACGCCACCAAACCCTCAAAGGTAGCCAGCTAAACAAAGTCAAAAAGCAAAGACCGGCCACCAATCCAATTCTCCAAATTGGCCCAGCAAGAACAGGAGTAAGCAAAAACATAACGACCCAACCCATTTTCAATCTGGGGTCAAGGTTTCTTAACCAGCCTGAGTTCCCAGCCACATATTGTCCAATTGGGATCTTTCTCAACCAATCCATAACCTATAAAGAACCTTTCTCCTGATTCTCGAGATCTCTTTCAGCATCTCGCTGCTGCTTACCACGCCAAAAGAGCCTCAACGGTGTTCCATCAAATCCCAAGCCTTCTCTTAATTGTCTTTCTATATAACGACGATAGGTGTCGCCAAATAACTTTGGGTCATTTACAAAAAGAGTAAAGCTGGGGGGTCTAGTGGCAACTTGCGTTCCGTAATAAAGACGACCTTGGCGACCTCCTCGAGTAGTGGGCGGGCTACGCCAGCTCAAGGCCTCCTTTAGCACTTCATTAACCACCGATGTAGTGACTCGTCTGCGGTGTTGTTCAACAGCCAAATTGGCTAATGCAAAAATACTTTCAACTCTTTGTCCCGTAATAGCAGATGCAAATAACATTGTTGCCCAATCAAGGAAATAAAGCTTTGCACGAAGTTCTTTCTCTACGCGTGGCATTGTGTGGCTATCTTTTTCAAATGCATCCCATTTGTTAACAACCAAAACACAAGCTCGTCCAGCTTCCTCAATTTTCCCGGCAAGTCGCTGATCCTGCTCAGTAACCCCATCAAGAGCATCTATCACTAACACACAAATATCACTTCGTTCGATTGCTTTAAAGCTTCTATTAATACCAAAAAATTCTGGCCCATAATTAACGCTTCGACGACGTCTAATGCCTGCCGTATCAATCAACTTCCAGGAATGACCGTCACGGTTCAAGCGTGTATCAATTGTGTCACGAGTTGTACCGCGAATAGGGCTGACAATTGCTCTAGCTTCGCCACTAATCGCATTTAAGAGGCTAGATTTTCCAACATTTGGCCTGCCAATTATCGCCAGCTGAATAGGCTCATCCTCCTCGCCTTCAATTTCTTTTGGTGGAAGAAGAGAAACAACTACATCCAACAAGTCCCCTGTCCCAGCTCCATGAATTGCAGAGATAGGGTGAGGTTCACCAAGCCCAAGACTCCAAAACTCCGCAGCCATAGCTAATCCTTGCTCAGGCGATTCACACTTGTTGACCGCTACCAAAGACTTGCAAGGATGAGATCGCAACCAATCAGCTATAGCATCATCAGCAGCGGTTCTGCCCTGCTGACCATCCACAAGAACTACAGCCAATGCAGCTTCAGACAGTGCCAAATTAGCTTGTTCTCTTATCTCAGGAAGGAACTCACTATCGTCATCAAAAACAAGACCACCTGTATCAACAACCTTAAATTCTCTATCTCTCCAGAACCCATCTTGATAGGTTCGATCTCTAGTTACACCAGGCTGATCATGAACTATTGCCTCACGACTTTTGCAAAGACGATTCACCAACGTGGACTTCCCTACATTGGGGCGACCAATGATGGCGACGATCGGACGCGCCAAGTTTCTTGACCATCTATAAGAATCTCGACCCTACATACTCACAGACCTTTTCAGAGAAATTTTTTTACTTCACCAGCAAAACATACAAAGAAATCATTCCTTGAATGTGAGATTTAATAACCAGCATAACTCAGGACTATTCAGTGAATTACTGGGTCTCCAGGATGGCCTTTCAATGGATCAACAGAAGGTTCATACAAATGAGGCAAAGGGCCTCTTTCAGGTAACTCCTCCCCTCGCGTAACAAGCCAAGCAAGCAACCAATTAACCGCTGTTGCACGTCTAGTTCTACGTGGATAAAGTTCCCCAATTCGATACCCAGGAAAGTTTAATTTTTGCTTGAGTAATTGCTTATTTTCCTTTTGGATAGATCTGGTCAAATATACCGACGCCTGCCTATTTGCAATTACTTCAGGAGCCTGAGGAAAAGCCTGCTGCCAATCAACTGGAGTATTCTTTCCTGCTACCCAAACACTGTTTGATTGATCAGTTGGTTGATAACCAAGTCTTTCCCATACAAGCCTTGTCACAAAACAATCAGTGATTCGATCGGCAAGGATTTCCATCAGAAGAGCCCTGCTAATCGGCCAACTAGACAAACAATCATTCATAAGATCTCTTTCTGAGATAGATCAAACCAAAAAACTCCTACTTAACCATGATATTTAATCTCCTAAAAATGCAAAATATTCAATCTGGATCTGTGATATGACATCTCATACTGCAGAGCTAATCATCCCAGGCAAAGGTAGGGAAAGAAAATTACACTCTCGCGTTCTGCAATCACCTCTCGCTGGAGTTAGTGATCAAGTATTCAGGAAGCTAGTACGCCGATGGGCACCAGAATCATTGTTATTCACTGAAATGGTTAGTGCCCAAAGATTAGAGCGTGGGCATAGTCACTACAAAATAGAAGAGTTATCAAGTGAAAAAGGTCCTATCGGCGTCCAACTTTTTGATACTCGTCCTACCAGCATGGTTGAAGCGGCAATTAAAGCTGAGGCTTGTGGGGCATTTTTAATCGACATCAATATGGGCTGCCCGGCAAAAAAAGTCACGCGAAAAGGAGGTGGTAGTGGTCTACTTAAGGAACCTGAACTAGCAGAAATACTCGTTAGCAAAGTTGCCAATGCTATTCAAATTCCAGTCACAGTAAAAACCCGCCTCACTAGTGTTGAAGATGCGTCTTGCAATCCGGTCAGCTTTGCACTTCGTCTTCAAAATGCCGGGGCTCAACTCCTTACCATTCACGGTCGCACTAGAGCACAAGGTTTTTCTGGTCAAGCAAATTGGAATACTATTTCGAAAATAAAGAATGCGCTAACAATTCCTGTGATTGCAAATGGCGATGTCCAAAATGCTGATGATGCCTTGCGATGCCTTTCTATTACTGGGGCCGATGGAGTAATGATTGGACGTGGAAGCATGGGAGCTCCCTGGCTAGTGGGAGAAATCGACTGGGCATTACGAGGGAAAAAAGGATTCAAGGTCCCAGGGGCCAAGGAAAAAGTCAGCCTGGCTCTAGAGCAATTAGAGGGACTGCTTGAAAGCAGAGGTGAGAACGGACTTCACATTGCTCGCAAACACATGAGCTGGACATGCAAAGGATTCTCAGGAGCAAATAGTCTCAGATATTCACTAGTTAGAGCTAAAACAGCAAGAGAAGCAAAAACTCTTCTGAAAAAGCAGCTTTTATCACTTAATTAAAGCAAGCCAAAGTCCTCAAAGCGATTGTTCTAAATTGACTAAAGGATGAAAACCTTGATCAAGGCAAAACTTCTGGCCAACCTTGACGAACAAGCAATAAAGAAAAGTACGGCTTAGTAGTTGCTGAAACCTTGCTTGCCTTTAGGACTTGTTGATCAGACAAGCCTATTTTCTGCGCAAATAGCGACTCTTTTAATAACCCCTTCTTCTCTAGCAAAGGTCTAACCCAAGTCCAACGACTACCAAGTTTCATTAAAGCAAGGACTCGATTACAACAAGCCGCTTCATCGATGATTCTCTCAAGGTTTTTGGAATCATCAGGTGTCGGCAATACAAGCAATTGATCCCTTTGCAAGGCAAGAGGCCATCCTCCAGCAGCCGCGGCCGCAGAAATAGCAGTCACTCCAGGAATTAATCTGATAGGACAATGAGGGTAATTATTTTGTATATAAAGCAATACATAAGAAGCACTAGCGAATAAAGAGACATCTCCTTGGCACAGAAATACCACCTCTTCTCCCTCCGCCACTGAAGACGCTAGCTTTTCACTGGCCTGCTTCCAAGCTAGTTTTCGGGTAGGAACATCCGAAACCATAGGGAATAGAAGCGGCAATCGCCTTTTTTCTGCAGTAATCCATTTAGAAGCAATAGTTGCTGCAATACCGACATCTTCTTTTCTAGATACTGGATAAGCGACCAAAGTTGAATTTTTAATAGCTTCCACTGCTGATAAAGTCAACAATGAAGGATCTCCTGGTCCTACCCCAACAAATGTCAGAGAAGATTTTGTCATAGAGAAAAAAAACAAATAGAGAAATGGCTAGCAAATCATTTTCTTAAAAGGTTCAAAAATTTTTAACCCTTATTTAAGGGTCAAAATCATTAACTATGCATTCTTGGTTCAGGATGCAATACAGAGATGATGTCAGCTTCTGCATCAGCCAACTCTTTCAAACGAAGAGTAAACAGATCTTTATCGAAGCGTTCTTGTGCAAGTTTCAAATAAAGCTGAAAATGACGAGCCTCACTCTCAAGTAACTCTCTATATAACTTAGCCAATTCATGGTCAGGACTATAAGAGGCAAGCAGAAACATCCTCTCGTGGCTTCGAGCCTCAATCAAACCTGCCACAAGAAGGCTATCTAGCATGCGTCCAGGCTCACTTCTTCTAATCTTCTTGGCCAAGGCTGATCCATAAGGAGGCGCAGGTAAAGCTTGTAAATAATGCCCTCTTGATTTGAGGATTGCTAAAACTTTCTCAAAGTGCTCAAGCTCTTCTCTTGCTAACGGGCTAAGGGCTTCAGCAAATCCAGGTTCACATAAATATCGAAACATCATTTGAACAGCTGCACCAGCAGCTTTTCTCTCACAATGTGCATGATCAATCAGCACCTCAATCGGGTTCTCAATCGCTTGCTGCAGCCATGCGTCACTCGTTGCAGTAGCCAACCATTTAATCCGAGCATTAAAGCGATTGTTGCCAGACAAAGCACTCATGACATTATTTACTCTGGCGCAAATGAGCCAAAAGGCCTTGAAAAGCAAGGTGATAACTCATTACACCGAATCCACTAACAATGCCTACAGCTCGATCAGCAAGGAAGGAATTGTGGCGAAATTGCTCGCGCGCAAAAGTATTACTGAGATGCAATTCAACGTATGGGATTCCAGCCCCTAGCAAAGCATCTCTTAAAGCCACTGATGTATGGGTATATGCCCCAGCATTTATAAGGATCGCATCTACCTTTCCAATAGCTTGGTGAATACGATCTACAAGTGCCCCTTCAAAATTGCTTTGAAAGCAATCCAGCTGAACGCCCTCTTCATCAGCTTCTCTTTGAAGCTCACCCTCTATCGAAGCAAGAGTATTAGAGCCATAAATAGAGGTTTCTCGCTGTCCTAAAAGGTTGAGATTTGGCCCATTGATAAGCAACAGATGCATCACCCTCTATATCCAAAGTTCTGGAATAATCGTATCGATCCATAGCTACAACGCCCAGCAAATTAAGGGATTCTTGGACCATTAACTGTTAATGTCACTTTGTGGTTCGGGTCGGTGCCCGAGTGGTTAATGGGGGCGGACTGTAAATCCGCTGGCTCTGCCTACGTTGGTTCAAATCCAACCCGGCCCACCTTCCACACGCCCTTGTAGCTCAGCGGTAGAGCACTCCCTTGGTAAGGGAGAGGCCCCGGGTTCAAGTCCCGGCGAGGGCATAAGCCCAAACCGCTTCCAAAAAAATGGCTCTCAGGCACCAGAGAACCACTCCTTAGTTAAATTTTAATCTCTACTTAGATCAATTCTCCAAAACAACGGAAAAGCATACTTGGCTTTTTGTTAACAGTCTTAGGACATTTACATGAACAGCTTTCAATTCACTAATGAACAGTTTGTAGAGATTAGAGAAATCTGGAGAGACATCAATGCACAGTGCAAGATTTTTCAGGCCCAAACTGGTTGCCCAAACAGTGAAATAATAAAAATGATTGACTCAGCAAAAAGCTACTGGGAAGAAAAAAAATAAGCCATACACTAACGTGATTTCTCCAAATCCAAATATCTCTAATAGATTGATTTCTTAAACTTTAAAGTTAAAGCTAAGATTGTTTCTGCATTAAAGAGTTATAGCTCTTCTATTCCTCAGATTAGGAAGTAGAAAAACTGATCCCTGGTTAAAGATACCCTAACTGAATTGCACGGAACCTTCCATTAGTGAAGCACCCTAAAATAAAAAATAAATCCTCTCCAGCTATAATCTTAGAGGCAGGTAAAGTTTTCATTAGTCACTATTGGGCTAACAGTCGTGCACAAACCTTCCGGTAGTTCCATAATTATCAAATGAAATTAATAAAAATCGCAGCACTGGCAATCACTATTTGCTGCACAGCTTGTGTGAGTCCAAGCGGCAACCAAACAGAAGAATCCCTCAATCCAAGCACCCAGGATGAGTTCAGCTCACAATTAGAGCTCATAGAAAGTGCCTTCCAAAAGGGTAATAGCAAAGAAGCTTGTGACCTTCATGCAAAGGTTTCAAAAAACCTAGATTTTTCTAAAGAAATCTCAAGAGGCTCTATAGAAGAGCTAAAGAGGTTTCAATCAAAATGCATGAAAGCATTGTCAAAAGATTTCAAAGAACTACTAAAAGAATAAATAATATTTTAGATAATATACCGACAATTTATTTCTCCCTTGGCATTCTTTCTAGCTAAAGAATGCTACTGCTTGATATAAGTTTTATTATGCCTATCCAATATTTATAAATCTCAGCAGATAAAAAGTAGTTCTTATTTGACTATATTCAAACTCGGCCTTTAGGAAAAAGCTTTTAGGGAAGTCAAAGTGAGTTTCATAGTCTGAGATAAAAATGATTAGAGTCTTATTAATCCATGCCAGCAAATCAATTGCTTCACGCATCAACGCCAACGAATTCTTTCAGGATTTTTCTTTTCAATTCTTTTAATTATAAGAAGTAACAAGCCTATTGATACAGGGCCAGCGATAGCAACACCGATCAAGAAAAGCTTGATCTCAGTTCCTAGTACAGCCAATGAAAAACTGGTCATTTTTGATCCTTCTTTTGATAGTTCGCATATGCATTATGGAGTCTTCTTTGGGCAAGTCCAAAAGCAATAATAATCCATCCAGCAAAAAGGAAAAGCGTAATAATAGTAAGATGTCTATCCATAACTTTTCTTTTTTAAATGATCTAAAAGAATAGCCTTTCAAAGCAATTCTAATAGTAAAGCGTTTTAACTCTAATAAAGATGTCCGATTAACGTCCATGGTCTTTTAGATAGCAGGTCTCCACTTATTAGATTTTCTTTAAGTCATACATTAGAAATTCAGCAATAGGCAACCATTAAGCTGCCCTTATGATCCAGGTGAAGTGAAGGTCAGCTTTTCATCCATGCTCGTTCTAATACTTCTCTAGAAGAAGAAGTCGAAGGTAGAGAGGCTAGTTGCTTAAATTTCATACTAAAACGCCAAATCTTAAAGAAAGCAATTGGCAAAAAAATCACCAAAAATAAAGGTTCAACAAAAGAATCGACCATAAGAAAGACATGCACAAACAGACACAAGAAAGCCCGCCAAAGGCGGGCTTCTTTGAGATCTTCAGCAAGTGTTTCCTTGTTTCCACTGCCGGGAGGATCTCATCTCCTCACATAATTAATTATCCACTAATCCTCTGATCTTGTCAGCAAAGACTAGCCTCAAGATGAACTGGCACAGTGACAGTTCAACAAAAGCGGTTTGATTCACATCCATTCAACCCGCATGACAAGAAAAAGTGGTCATCAGAAAATCATGAAAAGCAGGCACTGCTCGATCCAGTCCCCAGAAAAAGATTCCTGTTGAAAAGGTTGTAATAGCTGCCTTTTGTGCCCAATGAAGACTTTTTTGCTGAAGAGCTGATTGCAGTGCTGAATTCATCTACCTGCCCCAAAGTTTTGGAAAAGATAACGGGTTTTCTCGCGAGGATGTATACCTCGCAACAAACCTAAATGAGGGCAATATGGTTTACTTACATCATGCGAACACCAAAGAAGAAGCACAACGCTGAGTTGAAATTCCATCCGAATTTTGAAGAAATCGATCACAGACTGTCTTGTGGTTGGCACGTTGAAATTGAAGGGAGTGGTCAACGAAAGCGCTATCTCAGGTCAATAAGAGATGAGCAGCCTGCAAGAGCTGAGCAAACTGCCTAACGAGATAGGTAGTTTCACTCCAATTCCACTTTGAGTCACTAGCTCAAGCACCTCTTCAAGTAACACGACGGAGGGACGCCCTCTCACTCCAACCAAGGGAAGGACACTTTTATTGCTTCAATGGCGCCAAGGAGCGATGAAAAATAGCTTTGCAGGTCGTCGTCTGGCTTTATAGCATCAGTCCTTTTGCTACCAGAAGTCCCTTAACTAGATCGGCATTGATGGTCCGAATCATTCCTGTATCGACACAGGCAACTTGAAGCAAGCTGCTAACGCACGGATCTCTTGCGCTTCCAACCACATGGATGACACGAGCTACCCACCAGTCAGACTTTCTGGCATCAATTGCCGGGGAGCCTTCTTCAACGACAACGATGTCGCCAGATTTAGCGAGAAGGAAATCAGAAGAAGGACCAGCAGCGGCAACAGACATACCTCGCGAATAAGTACACCAGTACTAGCTAGTTTTTTAAACTTGTCAACTGGCTAACCTTTATTAGCTTCTAAGAAAAGAAAGTCTTAACCGAGATGCTGGATACTCTCTTAGACCTGACATGGCGAAACCCACTTTTTATGCTGGTGGTGATAATCACTATCTGGTTCCTTCCTGGCATTGTAGTAAGACGAATAGCTGAAAAAAGGTACGCAGCTTCGAAAAAAGAAGCTCAAGCAAAAGCGATATCAAAGCTTTACCCAAAAAAGAATTAAGCCAATGACCGTTCGAATGCTGACAACAGAAACACGTCGACGCCTAGAAGAAATTATTGAGCGCCTTGGGAAAGGGGAAACTGTAAGCCTGAAAGAACGAATCCAACTCAAAAAATACGCTATCCATATTCCCTTTGTTGCAGGCAAAGTAGCTCAAGCCATGAGAAGACGAGAATCGTTAGATGCAGATGGCTTAATCTAATAATTCAAACGGCAAGGAGTGGATATATTGATTTTCAAAAGATTGGGTTCTTCTGAGTGTCACAAATCTTTTGGCCAAAAGGTTGGAAATTAAATGTCCACGCACCAGGAACAGGTGCTGCATTAATGATCTTGGCTCTTACTCAAATCCCAGTAGCAATCAAAACAGCTGCTGAAGTTGCTTGTATTGGTGAAATTTCTCATCAAATGTGGAGAGCAACTAAATCTCACAAAGGAGTAAACGTAATCGCAGTCCAAAAGTGCAACGGTAAAAACTAACCGAGCTAGTCAGGAGACTGTACCTGTAAGGCTGAGGCTTAACTCTAATAATCAAATGAACAGATCTAGCCGAATCGCATTAATGAAAATGGGTTGTTTTTTGGAATACTGTAATCTTCAAAAAATAAATATAAATCCAATTTAAATTTTAAGTTTTTTTTGCGTAGCCAACCATTTAAATCCATATCTAAACCTAACTCTTTCTGCTATTCCAAAAAATTAGTGCGATTTCCTATATCATAAATCTCTTGGTTGAACAGAATAAAATAAGCTATTATTCATTAAAATGTCCTTAATCACCAGCCTCAGTGAATCTTTTATAGATACATCCAAGCGACTGGGTTCAAGCAATAGAGGTTTACGCATTCAAAAGCCATGAAACTATTGACTCATAATCTTTTTTAAATTTTTCAAGCTATCTCAATCAATTCCTCTGATGTCGATTCATTTAATATGTATCTTTCTAGTAACCTTAATTAAATGAGCCTTATGGCAATCGAACGCACTCATCATCCAAAAGCCCTTGTAGCTCAAAGGTAGAGCACTCCCTTGACAAGGGAGAGGTCCCCCGACTCAATGTCCGGCAAGCGCACTTATGCCATCAGGTATTAATTTAAAGACTCTCAATTACTATCAAAAGTATCCATGACGATAATCGCACGCTATTTCTCTCTCTTCCTAAAATGAACTACGCGCAAAAGTTAAACTTAGAGAAAGCACTGGTCTCACAAACATGGAACCAGAATCTTGCTGGAGCTGTAATTAATGCTATTGAACAAGATCAAAAAAAAGCAAAGCCCAAACAAGGACCTTCGTTGCTTCAACTTGCGATTGAGAGAGAAAAAGGGAAGAAATTCAAATCTGGACCTGATACTTCAGAAATTGCAGAAGAATAATGGTTAAGCCTGAAACTCTTGTGAAAGGTCAGATTTTAATGATCAACCTTAACAAAGTCCGAGATAGACTTCCAAGTCATCTTATAGAAAAGATTACTCTTAATCCTTTTGGTAAATTAATTGGATACAAAATGGTCGATGGAAATAATTTTGGCTTAGTTTTGGATTTGGGAGAAGGGAATACAAGTTGGTTCTTTGAAGACGAGCTTGCGGAGTCTCACGAGACATAAAAATCAAGACAACGTCAGTATGTATTTTAGAAGTTAAATCTGCTTATATATTTATTTGCCCAATAAGAGGACGCTTCTCTGAATTTATTGATAATTTATCAGGTAATTAGCCACAATTTGACGCAAGAATCAAGGCGAGTATCTGATTTATAAAAAATCAATAGTCTTGATACAAATCTCAAAACTATTAGAGCATTTAGCAATGCAAATTCGACTCGAGAAAAGAATCAAATAAGACATGCCTCAAAACAATTCCATTAATCAAGTAAGGGCAAGGAAGAACTTATCAATTTATAGTGGACCTAATCCATACCATTCAAACTCCAGCATTGTTGGAATTAACGATGCATATTCCTTAGGTGTCAGCTCAAATAGCAACCTTCTACGCAGCAAGTCATCATTCTTATTAATGGGGGACTGCACTTGCAAAGTCTCAAGTGAGGATGGAAGCTGAGTTATAGATATTGAACCCGTTTTAGTCAGGTCCAGAATCGCTGATGTAACTGGTATATTTTTTTCCCTTATTTCAAAATTCTCACTTAAACTTAAAGAGTTAACCTTTTTGAACTCTTCATTTGATGCACCATTAGAGCGTGAGTTCACATCAATATTATCCTCCAATGAAGCGATGCTTACACCTCCAATAACAAAAATAGTTAAAGCTCCAAAGCTAAAATTCTTTAAAGAAGATTTCCTTAGCAGATCTCTACTTTCATTAAAGATCTTCATCTTACATAATTTAATAAGGGACAGAGATGACTCTTGAAGAAATTTTATTTTTGAAGAGCCAAGATCAAGGTCTATAGAAAAATCTTTTTGCTGTTCTTCTTTTAATAACAAATCAACAGGAGGGTTGTTTTGCCTTCTTGAGGTGCTTAAGACAACATCAAGCTCATTTATTTTCACTTGTAATTGATTATGATTAGTCAATTTGGACGTCCTTTGAGCAGAATAAGTCTCTACCTTTCGTTCCCATTGGCTGAGAAAATAAATTACCGCATAAAGTAAAGCAGGGACAAAATATAGGCTAATCCCTGAAAAAGAAAATGGTGTAAGTGCCAACAAAGTTATTCCGCCTTTAAATCCAAACTCAATCATGTTTTTTTATACGTATAAGAATATTTAAACGTATTTACCCCAGCAGTCCAGAGACTCTCTAATACTTTGTTCTTGAAATAAAGTATTGACAGGTTCTTTAAGGTTTTTTAATGTAATCAATCTCTACAAAATGCAAGTCAATAAGCCTAGCAACTTTCTAAGTTTCAATTATATAGCTTCCTTAAATAACACAAACGACTGTGGGGCAAGCCTCTTTCCTTGACCGTCAACTTCTCCTTCTAAAAAAAAATATTCCGAACCAGAGGCTTGTATAGGCATCCAAGAGCTGCGACTTCGGTTTACAAAAATCTCAATTGAGCTTTTGACTTCAGACGCATCGAGTTCTTTTTGCAGAAAAACAGCAAGCAATCCATCCTCTCCAACAGTTTTCCATTCCAACTCTCCATTAAAAACCTCAAAAATATTCTTTCTAAGAGCAACCAAAGAGAGAATAAAAGATCTTAAATCTACATTCCAAGATTCATACCAAGGGAAGCACTCTCTACAAGCAGGCTCTTCCCCTCCTGACAAGCCAACCTCCGTACCATAGTAAATACAAGGCACTCCTGGTTGAAGGAAAAGAAGAAAAAGAGCTATCTTTAATGCAGAGATGTCGCCTTTCAGAGTATTCAATGCTCGAGGCACATCATGACTATCAAGCAAATTCAACTGACTATTATTTACTTCATTGGAATACCAGCCTAAGGTAGTCTGAAGAATATCAATAAAAGCGGCACCCGAAATTAATTTAAGTGGATAGGAAGGGTTTTTATAACTTGTTCTAAGCTTATTTTTTGCAGACCAACATACACTACTCCAACCAATTCGATAATTCATTACTCCATCAAAATGATCCCCTTTTAACCACTTTCGTGCATCTCCCCAAATCTCTCCGACGATCCAGGCGTCAGGGTTTATTGCTTTCACTTTATTTCGAAAGTCAACCCAAAACTCTATAGGAACTTCATCAGGAACATCTAGCCGCCACCCATCTATTCCTCTTTCAATCCAGTAAACAGCAACTGAAATTAAATATTCGCGAACAGGAAAATGTTTATGGTTAAACTTTGGCAAAGCAGGGTCATTCCACCAACAGCTATAGCCGCAATCCTGACCAGGTTGTGGATAAGGAAGAAGTGGCCAATTGTGCACATGAAACCAATCTCTATATGGAGATGTGTATCCATTTTCTAATAAGTGGTGAAAGGCCCAAAAACCTCTCCCGCAATGGTTAAAAACCCCATCAAGAATAATTCGCATACCCCTGCTATGCAGAGCAGAGATCAATGCCTCTAAAGCCAGTCCCCCCCCCAGAAGAGGGTCCACCTGAAAATAATCAAACGTATGGTAACGGTGATTAGCTGCTGAACTAAATACAGGATTTAGATATAAGCAATTAATTCCAAGTTGCTGAAGGTAATCAAGAGCATCTATCACTCCATACAAATCACCTCCATAGAATCCCTCATGAGATGGAACACCCCCCCAAGCTTGCAGATCCCAACCTTGATCCACTCCAACATGGCCACTTCGACGGAAACGATCAGGAAAAATCTGGTAAGCAATCGCATCTGAGACCCAACCTGGAGGCTTGCAAAACAAATTCTTATGCTGCATTTCCCTTTGCATTAGACAAACCCATCGCTAGCAATAGGTAAAAACAAAAGCCATGGCTAATCAGCCACTCCTTTTAGCTCTTGATCAGGGTACTAGCAGTTCAAGAGCCGCAGTTTTTAATCCTTCTGGTCAACTAATCGCTAGTTTCAGTTCTCCTCTCAAGATTGAATATCCTGCAGATGGATGGGTCCAGCAGGATCCAAGGGATATCTGGATCAGTCAACAAGAAGCCATGAAAGGGTTAGAAGACTCGCTAACTCCAGAGCAGAGAGATTCTGTAGTCACCTGTGGTATTACCAACCAACGTGAAACAACAGTGCTCTGGAGAAGAAGTAACAGTGAACCTTGTGGGCCAGCACTAGTTTGGCAAGACGGAAGGACTGCTGATATATGTTCTGAGTGGAAAAGGAATGGACTGGAAAAAGAATGGAAACACCGCACTGGCCTACTACTTGACCCATATTTCAGCGCAAGCAAGATTCGCTGGCTTTTGCTCAATGAACCAGAAGCGGCAAAAGCTCTTAAAAGTCATGACCTTTGCTTTGGGACAGTAGAAAGCTGGTTACTTTGGCGACTCACTGCAGGGAAAAGTCATTACTCCGACATGAGCAATGCCAGCAGAACACTACTAATGGATCTGGAAAGTTGCTCTTGGGTTGAAGCCTTCTGCGACAAAATTGGATTGCCCATGGATGCTCTGCCAGAACTAGTGCCCTGTCGAGGGGATTTTGGAAAAATCAAATCAGGACTCCCTTTTGAAGGGGTTCCAATACAAGCCTTATTAGGCGACCAGCAAGCAGCTACTCTTGGCCAACTATGTCTAAACAAAGGCGAGGCAAAATGCACTTATGGAACGGGAGCTTTTTTAGTCGTTAATACAGGGAAGGAAATCCATCGATCTGATAATGGGCTGCTAAGCACTCTGGCTTGGACTGATTCCAATGGTTTACCAACATATTGTCTTGAAGGGAGCCTCTTTAATGCTGGAACTGTTGTGCAATGGTTGAGAGACGGGCTACAAATTATCGAAAGTGCTGAACAAGTAAATAAACTCGCAGACGAAGTAGAAGATGCCGCTGGGGTAATGCTTGTACCAGCTTTTACCGGATGGGGAACACCTCACTGGGACCCTTCCGCTCGAGGTTTAATACTTGGACTAACTAGAGATACTCGAAGAGGGCATATTGCTAAAGCGGCTCTTGAGGGCATTGCTCTTTCTGTCGCCACACTGGTTCAAATAGCAGAAGAGTCAATAGGGCATGGGTTAAGTGAGTTAGCAGTTGATGGTGGCGCGGCTGCATCTAATACGTTGTTACAAGCACAAGCAAATAGCACAGGGCTCACAATAAGGCGCCCCGTCAATCTAGAAAGTACTGCGAAAGGTGTCGCCTTATTGGCGGGGCTGCAATCAGGAGTTATTCAAGACCTCACAGACTTAACATCACAAAAGCAACATGGAGCAGAAATCTTCACGCCTAATATGGATTTGCCTACACGAAATAGATGGCGCAAAAACTGGAATGAAGCTGTAAAAAGAAGTTTAAAGTGGCATGAATAATAATCATGTCGATCTTCTAATCATTGGGGCAGGAGCTAGTGGCGCATGCGTGGGCTATGAGGCCTCAAAACGTGGTCTAAAGGTTGCACTACTAGAAGCTGGAGATATTGGAGGAGGAACAAGCTCTAGAAGCACAAAGCTTCTACATGGTGGAGTTCGTTATCTAGAACTAGCATTTAAAACCTTCGACTTAGCTCAGTTAAAATTAGTTCGGGAAGCCTTGCTCGAAAGGGCTTACTGGCTTGAACAAACTCCTTTTCTAGCCAATCGTATTGAATTAGCCCTACCTACAGAAGACTGTTTTTCCAAGTCCTATTACCGAATAGGACTTGGCTTGTACGACATTCTTTCAGGAAGAAAGAATATTGGAACTAGTCGACTGCTTTCCAAAAGCGAGATTGAACAAGCTTTACCCTTGATCAGAGATGGATTAGACGGCGGTGTAGTCTATAGCGATGGTCAGTTTAATGACTCCAGGCTCAATCTTTTATTAGCACTTACTGCAAAAAAAGCAGGAGCAGTAATACGAACACGCTGCAAAGTTATCAAACTGGAGAGTCAAGCGGATGGGAAATTGTGTGGTGCTATTAGCCAAGATTTACATGGGGAACAAGAAAGGTGGGAAGCTGGCGCAGTTGTAAATGCAACAGGCATCAATGTTGATGCTGTTCGCCAATTAGCTGATCCAAATATTGCTCCACGAATTCTTGTCAGTAGAGGTGTTCACCTAGTTCTAAAAGAAAACCTTTGCCCTAATGAGACTGGTTTGATATTGCCAGCTACCGATGATGGCAGAGTCTTATTCCTACTACCTTTCTTTGGCTATACACAGGTTGGGACAACAGATACTCCATGCAATATCAAAACAGCTCAAAAAACATCAGATGAAGAACAGGAGTACTTAATAAAATATATAAAGCGCTGGTTCCCAAGACTAAAAAAAACGACTATTGGTAGTGCTTGGGCAGGAGGGCGACCTCTTCTTAAGTCAACACAAGAAGGAATCTCTAGTAGTCGTGTCGTAAGGGAACATGAAGTAGAAATCATGCCTTGCGGATTAATTAGTGCCATGGGAGGGAAGTGGACCACATGCCGACAAATAGCACTAGACACCCTCAAAGCAGTAGAAGCTGTGTTAGGAAAACCACTACCACCGCCTCGACATTTACCTATTATTGGCTCAAGAGAAAACCTGAAAGCAACAACTACTTTAATAGTTGAACAAAAAAAGCAACTAAAACAATATCTTCCGAAGTCTGAGCTACAAGCCAAGCAAATTGTTCATCTTCAATCACAATATGGACTTGAAGCACTCTCAATAGTTGCGAACAGTTCCCCAGAAGAGCTCAATCCCCTTAGCCATATAGTCCCCATCTGCCAAGCAGAAATAAAACACGCAATTCACCATGAATTTGCATGTACTCCAACGGATATCCTTGCACGCCGATGCAGGCTTGCCATGGTTGATTTAGCTGAAGCCCAAAGGCTATTACCTGTTGTGAACAGTCATTTAAAAGCTGAAGGACTTAACGCAGACGCACTAGATCTAGAACAGTGACTTAATCCTCCAAGTGATTAGGCCAATTTCAAGAGACGTCATCATCCTCTACTTCGCCAATTAACCACCAACTAAAGCCATAAGAAGGTAAGTAAACAAACCAATTCTCATCAGCGGGAGGATATTCACAACCCCAGAGGACTTCTCGAGTTCGTAATCCTTTCCATTTACTAAGGTCGAGTCTTAATGAAGCACCAGCACCTGAGAGGTTCGTAGCTATTAGAACAGTCATGCTTCCACTGGACCGAGAATATACAAGGACACTTGGATGAGTTGATTCCAAGATTTCAAAATCTCCACGACGTAAAGCTGGTAATAGTCGGCGGCATGTCAGCATGCGTCGATGCCAATTCAAAAGTGATCCTGGTAATTGCTTTTGAACCTCAACATTGACAACCCGATAGTCGTAGCCAGGCGCAGTAATTGCGGGCAGAACTAGCAAAGGGTCTGGAGCTGATGAGAAGCCACCATTTCTTGCAGAAGTCCAGGCCATCGGTGTGCGATTTGGATCTCTATCTCTCAATCCAGGCCAATCTCCCATACCAAGCTCATCTCCGTAATAAACACAAGGCATTCCAGGAAGGCTATACAGCAGAGCATGAAGCAAGCGGTTCGCCCGAGGGTCACCATTTAACAAAGGAGCCAATCGACGATTTATCCCCCAATTCAGCCAGTGTCCATGTCCCTCATGCAAGCCAGAACGAATTGTCTGAATCACATCTTGTGGAACCAAGTGACCATCACCTAACCAAAGCTCGTCATGATTACGTAGAGGTAATGCCCAGCGACATCCAGGAACAACCTTTTGAGCATTCTCAAGACAAACTTGCAACTTCTTACAATTTCCACTGGCGATTGCTGCAAAAAGATGTGCAGTCAGAGAAAAATTGAATGCGCCATGTAATTCATCGTCGGCAAGGTATGGGGCTGCCTCATTAACAGGTTGAATAGCCTCTGCTAGAAGCAAAACATCTCGACCTTTACCTTCAACTCTTTGACGAACTTTACGTAGAAAAGCATGAGTTTCTGGTAACCCTTCACAACGAGTACCCTCAGATTCAAAAAGGAATGGCACAGCATCTAAACGAAACCCATCGACTCCTCTGTCTAACCAAAAATCAACCACACCAAGCATTTGATCTTGAACCCAAGGGTTCTCATAATTCAAATCAGGTTGATGCCTCAGGAATCGATGCAAGTAATACTGCTCTGCAACCTCATCCCACTCCCAATTAGAAGACTCAAACTTCCGAAACAATACTGGGGCATGAGAATAGCGGTTGGGATAATCACTCCAAACATAAACATCTCTTTCTGTGCTGCCTTTTGGAGCCCAACGAGCCCTTTGAAACCATGGATGAAGGTGACTAGTGTGATTAAGAACAAGGTCAAGGATTACTCTGATCCCCTGATCATGGGCAGCTGTCAGGAACCGATGAAATGCCGCCAAATCTCCCAGCTCAGGATGAATACTTTTGAAATCGGTAATGTCATAACCACCGTCTTGCAATGGGGAAGGGTATATAGGAGTCAGCCAGATCGCTTCTACTCCCAACCAACGCAAATAACTAAGCCGGCTTGATAAACCTTGAAGATCTCCTATCCCATCACCATCACCATCCGCAAAGCTGCGAGGAATTAGCTGATAAATCACAGCACCCTCCCACCAAGAACTTCTTGCAGCCATTAACGCCCAATCATCAAGCCCCTTAACTACTGCTACACAAACATCGCAATGTCGTCAGCCCCTTCCTTAAAAAAAGAATTGATAATGAATGAACTCCGCATGCCAATTCTTACAGGGCAAACAAGGCCTGAAAGTTGGCGGCGAATACAGCTAGAACGCTTCAGCGCCTTGCTGGAGGGCAATGAAACCGAAATAATTCAGGCGTTAAATAAAGATCTAGGGAAACCACCAACTGAAGCTTTTTTTGAAATCATTGCACTAAGGCAAGAGTTAAAAGTAGTCCAGAAGAACCTCACCAAATGGATGCGCCCAAAAAATGTGCATGTGCCCCTCTCTCTCAAGCCTGGTGAAGCAATGGTAAAACTGGAACCTTTAGGGTGTGTACTAATAATTGGCCCGTGGAACTATCCCTTTTCTCTCACTCTTCAACCACTGATAAGCGCATTAGCAGCAGGGAATACAGCTATTCTTAAGCCCTCAGAACACGCTCCAGCGACATCAAAATTAATCGCAGACCTTGTCGGCAAATATTTACCCTCAAATATTGTGAGAGTTGTTCAAGGGGATGGGAAAGTCGCCGCAAATCTTTTGGAACAACCTTTCGATCACATTTTCTTTACTGGTGGTGGAAAGATCGGAAAGAAAGTCATGGCTGCTGCTTCGAAGCACTTAACACCTGTAACTCTTGAACTAGGTGGTAAAAGTCCAGCCATAGTTATTGAAGGTGCCGATTTAAAAGTCACTGCTAGACGTCTTGTTTGGGGGAAAGGACTTAATGCAGGTCAAACATGTATAGCTCCTGATCATTTACTTTTGCAAAAGCAATTAAAAGGCATTCTTCTAAATGAAATGGAAAATGCGATTAAAGAATTTTATGGCGCTAATCCTCTAACCTCACAACATCTAGGAAAAATCGTTAATAGTAGCCAATACACAAGGCTCAAAAACCTTCTTGTTAATGCAAAAGCAAAAGGACAAATTCTTTTTGGTGGCGAGTTTGACGATCAATCAAGATGCATCACACCAACCCTAATTGAAGTTAAAAGCATTGATGATCCATTAATGGCAGAAGAATTATTCGGCCCATTAATGCCGATTATTAGTATCAGCAACTTACAAGAAGCCATTAATAACATCAATAGCCAGCCTCGTCCTCTAGCCCTTTATATGTTTGGAGGATCGACTCAAGAGCAACAAAAGCTTGTAGACCAAACAAGCTCAGGTGGAGTTTGCTTTAACGATGTAGTAATGCAAGCAGGTGTTCCAGAATTGCCCTTTGGAGGTGTAGGAGCAAGCGGAATGGGTCAATACCATGGAAAAGCAGGCTTTGAAACTTTTTCACACCAAAAATCAATTTTAAAAAGACCTTTTTGGATGGATATAAAGTTCCGCTACCCCCCATACAGCATGAATATCTCAATGCTCAAAAGACTTCTTGGCTAAAAGTCGACAACTAAACATATCAAACAGAGCATGAAAGATCCTTTTCAAGGGCTGGCGTATTTATAGAAGGGTCTTATGTTTCGTCAAGCGTTTAGGTACTGATGATACGCGCCATTTTTGCCGCAATTACTTTGATATCTCTAACCTCGTTCTCCTCTGCTGCAAGAGAAGTTACTGTCATGCCCGGAGAAACGCTCTCAGAGATAGCAGAGAGATACAAAATATCAACAAAATCTTTAAAGCTACTCAATGGCATTAACAATCCCACCAAATTACAAGCAGGTACCAAGCTAAAACTTCCAGACAATTCCTACTTTCAAGTAAACACACAGAAAAAAATTCATAAGGTTCAAAGCGGAGAAACACTCAGCACAATTGCAAATAAGTACGGACTCACACAAGATGACCTTACTACTCTAAACAATATTAGAAGTCCTGATCATTTATATGTTGATCAAAATATTCAGATTCCCTCCCCTCAAAGCTGGAAGGAGGAAAAATTAAAAACTGTCCATAAAGTAGTTGCAGGAGATACTCTTAATACAATCGCTGCGCAATACAACAAAAACCAGGAAGAGCTTAAATCAATTAATGGTCTGACAGATGCTAATTATTTATATGTAGGTCAAAATATTAAACTTTATCAAACCAGAGCTAAGGGAAGTGGTCAAAAAAGATTAAGCAATAATCAATTATTCAAGGCGAATCAATATCACATTGTCAAGCAAGGAGAAAGTCTTGCATTAATAGCTAAAAAATATAATATTTCATTAGATAATTTGGCGAATTTTAATAATATAAAAAACCCAAATGAGCTGCAACTAGGAACTAGACTCTTATTAAAAATCAACTCAGGACAACTCCAAAAACTCGCAAGCAACACTTACAAGGAAGAAATTGTTGGAGAATCTCAATGGCGCAAATATGGCCCACTTCAAATCGATTGGTCAAATTGGAAAGTAATGGATGGAAGCCATGTGGCTCCTACTCTTCATCAAAGTGGCCAGGCTCTATATTTAGCAGTTAACTGCTCATTCCGTAAGCTTAATGCAACAGGAATAGATGGGGCCTGGAATCATTGGATTTCTCCTCAGGAGAACTTCGAGCGAAACTTAATCAATGATCTTTGCCTTACAAGAGAAGGCTAAAGTATTAGTTTATATCTTTACATTCAAAATACCTCAAAGCCCAAGGCTCTTTCAAAAATTGTCTCCCACTTTCGCGAATAGAAAGCGTCTGAAAACCATCATTACTCTCTCGAATCAGCTCATCTTGAACCAATCTTCTCGCTAGCCATCCCCAACGATCTTCTTTATTTCCTTCTTGATTGGAAAGACTATGGACAAGGCTATGAATATCTAATTTTTTACTATTCTCGAGAGCGTCCAATAAAACAATAGCTTTATCAGACCAATTTTTAAGTGTAGTTGTGCAATTACAGCGATCACAACGCCCGCAAGGATGGGCTAGTTCACCTACAGCCAAGAGAAGTGCTTGCTCCAAGCATGAATTGCCTTCTGCAATAGCTTCCATTCTTCTCAATTGTTGCTGCGCTATTTCAAGTCTCTGCTTTTGAGTCGCAACCTCCGTACATTCACTACTTTGAGCAGCAGAGGACTTAATTGCCCAACCAAGTCGGATTCGATCACCAGGCGAAAACCAAACAACACAATTAGCTGGAAGTCCATCGCGACCAGCCCTGCCAGATTGCTGAAGGTAACCCTCTGGGGTAGAGGGTAAGTCCAAATGAAGAACTAGTCCTACATCTCTTCTGTCAACTCCCATCCCAAAGGCAACTGTTGCAACAAGAACTGGCTTTTCTTTCTCTAGGAAATATGTAAGTGCTTGCTCTCGTGAATAACTATCCAGCCCAGCATGATAAGGAATTGCTTCAATCCCAGCCACTTGTAAAGCTGTTGCCCAACGTTCAACTGACCTACGGGTTCTGGCATATATCAAGGCAGCCCCTCGAGCTTTTTTTAAGATTTCCAAAATATCTGGGAGAGGTTCCTTAGCACGTCTACTCATCGAGTAGCGAAGATTATTCCGTTGAGCAGAGCAAACCTGTACTAATGGCTTACGCAGATTAAGAAGATGAATAATGTCGGCTCTAACCTGAGGACCAGCAGTAGCAGTCAGTGCTACTACTGGTGTGCAAGGGCATAGCATTCGAAGCTCACCAAGCCTTCTGTAATCAGGCCTAAAATCATGTCCCCAGGCGCTAATGCAATGCGCTTCATCAATGGCAAAAGCAACAATTTGATTCTGTGCTGCTTTCTTTTCCAAGAATTTTCTAATCAATCTTCCCTGGAGCCTTTCCGGCGCCAAATAGAGAAGACGTAAACGTTCATCTATCAAAACTCTCAAACTATCTTTTTGGCTATCTGGGTCTAATCCTGCATGCAAGCAAAGAGCTGGTATACCTCGCCTATTGAGCTGTTTGACTTGGTCTTGCATTAGTGCCACTAAAGGAGAAATAACTACAACAAGGCTTTGACGAATCAATGCTGGTAGTTGATAACACAACGACTTTCCCCCACCTGTAGGCAATACAGCCAAGGCATCCTGTCCTGCCAAAATCGCTTCTACAACTGAACGTTGACCAGGTTTAAAAGACTCCCATCCATAATAATTCCGTAACGCCGAAGTCAGTGAATCCAAAAAGCGCCACAAACAGAATCCAAAAGATAGCCAGTAAATTTGGAAAGAACCAGGCCTAAGATTCAGTCAATTGAGGTGGTTCTAACTGGTCAGCGGCTTCTTCAACAATCTGCAATCGAACTTTCTTCCCACCTGAAAGTTCCCCAAGCGACACGCGCATTGTTGATCCACTCAGAGTTTGTAAAGCGTCTAAAACATCTCGCAAATAAGGAGTACTACTACCACTTTCTAACCAAAGTCTTTCCTGAAGGCCCGTTAATCGGCGCCATGAGGTATGAAGCTTAAGAACAGATGCCTCGATGGACTGAGCCTGACCACATGCATCTGCCAACAACCCCAATGCATCAAGCCTTTTAGCTTCCTCCATGGCTTTTTCTAAATTCACATTTTCAACCTGAAAAGCCCTCACAGACAGCGATGCATCAAGTGATTTACTAATCCAACGAGCCGTACTGGTTACATCTTTAATGCAGTCAATCTCAGGCTCATCTCTCAAAACTTTGCGTAAATCTTCTTGCTGAGGCTCAGGCAGCTTTGACAATTCTTTGACCAATGGAGCAACAACTCTTGGCGGTAACAAATTCGACTGCGTCTTTTCACGTATTTCTTCTGGCAGAAGGGGACTAGTTGCTGAAGTGAACTCATCAGAAAGCCGACGAACCTGTTTCCTAGTAATTTCCTGTCCTTCATTAGCTGCTTCAGAAATCATCTGCTGCACTTCTGGTGCAGCAAGAGCCGTTTCAATAAAGGCTCTCTTTGAAAAATTGTTGACACTTTTTTCAGCAAGCATTCCTTCACCAACCAGATCATCAGCAGAATCAGCTAATTGAATCAATCCATATGCACGAGTTTTACTTATATCTCTTTCTCTCAACCATTGCAAAAAACCTGCTCCACGTCCTTCTCCACCTCGTTTTTCCCGATCTCTAACTACGCGCAAAATTCTCCCTCTCCATATCTCAGTCTGCAAATCAAAGCGATCACATACAGCCCAAGCCCTCTCAAGTTGAGCTAAAAACTCAACATGATTCAGATCATCCCTGTCTGGATCAGGCAAATCTAATTGCAGCAATGAAGGGTCAGGAATAAGTGTCGATCTCACAAAAACACATTGAAGAAGAAACGGATGCTGTCACAGAGTCAGGCCACAGCGACGACATTCTGTGACGCTAAATCGAACACACACCTTTGCAGCGATAACCTGGGTAATGAAGTGCTTTATACAAACCAGCAATGGCGGTATCCAAAGGTCAGCAGGTGCGCATCAAGCGTCCGGAGTCTTACTGGTACAACGAGGTAGGCACAGTAGTTTCAGTAGTATCTGAAGGTGGTGGAAAGTACCCTGTCACTGTCCGCTTTAAAAAAGTGGACTACAAGGTTTACAGCGGTGTAGACGGTGGAACCAGCACCTCCAACTATGCTGAATCAGAATTAGAAGCGGTCTAAGTTACCTCTTTTGCCTGAATTACCTGAAGTCGAGACGGTCCGTAAAGGGTTAAATGATCGTCTCGCGGATTTTTGTATTGAGCGTTTAGAAGTTTGTAGAGAACGTGCAATTGCTAGCCAAGGAGGCTCTAAGAAGTTCATCAAAAAGATGAGAGGTAATTTTGTTGGGGACTGGCAAAGACGTGGTAAATATCTAATCGCATCTATGCATAGAGAGCAGCTGAAAGATCAGAAAAAAATAGATCTTTCTTCTCTTTGTGGTTGGTGGGGAGTTCATCTTAGGATGACAGGGCAGTTTCAATTACATCAAAAAGAAATCCCTGCTTGTCCTCATACAAGAGTGCGCTTTTGGAATAAAGAAGGTTCTGAACTTCGTTTTGTAGACGTCCGTAGCTTTGGACAAATGTGGTGGATAGACCCAGAAAGTACTCCAGAAAAAGTGATGTCTGGGCTAAGAAATCTTGGTCCAGAGCCTTTTAGTAAGAATTTTAATGCTTGTTACCTAAAACAACGGTTAGAAGGTAAAAGTCGCTCTATTAAATCAGCCCTATTAGATCAATCTTTAGTCGCTGGAACAGGTAATATATATGCCGACGAAAGCCTTTTTGATGCAGGGATACTACCACAAAAAAAATCAGGACAACTGAAGGAATTAGAGCTTGAAAAATTGTGCAAAAGCCTAATAAAAGTACTGAGAATAAGCATCGGGAAAGGAGGCACTACCTTCAGTGACTTTCGAGACTTAGAAGGTGTCAATGGCAAATATGGTGGAGAGGCCTGGGTATACCGACGAAACAAAAAGCCTTGTCGCAAATGTGGAGCGATAATTCAAAGAGAAAAGCTTTCAGGGAGAAGCACGCACTGGTGTCCAAGATGCCAAATGTAAGGGAAGGTTGGCTTGAAATATAAAAAGATAAGTCTGATAACACTTTTAGATCAAATATAAAACGATATATAGAATACGAATGAACCTAGACAGATAAAAATTACAATAAATAATTCAAGTCAAAAGAACAAAAAAAACCTCCTAAATAGGAGGTTTTTTTTGTTCTAATAAACTAAAGAATAAAGAACTTTGAAGGGAATGTTTTACCTGGCATTGAGCTATTTTCTCAGGGGGCTACCCCCCAAATATTTTCGCCGCTGATGCGTTTCACAACCGAGTTCGAGATGGATCGGAGTGGGTCCACATCGCCATGAACACCAGGATATTTAAAGTCCCAAGGAGTGAGCCTTGAGAACTGCATAGATTTGTGAGGGTTCAAAAAAGAACCTATGTCTGAATTAAATAAAAACCACCTTTTGATTAAGAGCAAAGATATGGTCAAGCCCTCGGTCTATTAGTACTCCTCCGCTGCACCTGTTACCAGGCTTCCACGTAGAGCCTATCAACGGGTGTTCTTCCCGTGACCTTACTGGCTTATGCCATGGGAATACTCATCTTGAGGTGGGCTTCCCACTTAGATGCTTTCAGCGGTTATCCACTCCGCACATGGCTACCCAGCGTTTACCGTTGGCACGATAACTGGTACACCAGAGGTGCGTTCCTCCCGGTCCTCTCGTACTAGGGAGAAATCCTCTCAATATTCCTGCGCGTACACCGGATATGGACCGAACTGTCTCACGACGTTCTGAACCCAGCTCGCGTACCGCTTTAATGGGCGAACAGCCCAACCCTTGGGACCGACTTCAGCCCCAGGTTGCGATGAGCCGACATCGAGGTGCCAAACCTCCCCGTCGATGTGAACTCTTGGGGGAGATCAGCCTGTTATCCCTAGAGTAACTTTTATCCGTTGAGCGACGGCCCTTCCACGCAGAACCGTCGGATCACTAAGGCCGACTTTCGTCCCTGTTCGACTTGTAGGTCTCACAGTCAAGCTCCCTTCTGCCTTTGCACTCGACGACTGATTTCCAACCAGCCTGAGGGAACCTTTGCACGCCTCCGTTACCTTTTAGGAGGCGACCGCCCCAGTCAAACTGCCCACCTGATACTGTCCGCTCCCCGGATGACGGGTGAGCGTTAGAACCCTAGCTCTGAAAGAGTGGTATCTCACCATTGACTCAGTAATACCCGCGAGCACTACTTCAACGTCTCCCACCTATCCTGCGCATTCAGAGCCCGGGCACAATACCAAGCTGCAGTAAAGCTTCATAGGGTCTTTCTGTCCGGGTGTACGTAGTCCGCATCTTCACAGACAATTCTATTTCGCCGAGCCTCTCTCCGAGACAGCGCCCAGATCGTTACGCCTTTCGTGCGGGTCGGAACTTACCCGACAAGGAATTTCGCTACCTTAGGACCGTTATAGTTACGGCCGCCGTTCACCGGGGCTTCAGTCGCCAGCTTCGCTTACGCTGACCGGCTTCCTTAACCTTCCGGCACTGGGCAGGCGTCAGCCCCCATACATCGTCTTGCGACTTAGCGGAGACCTGTGTTTTTGGTAAACAGTCGCCTGGGCCTCTTCACTGCGACCAGCTCTCGCTGGCACCCCTTCTCCCGAAGTTACGGGGCCATTTTGCCGAGTTCCTTAGAGAGAGTTATCTCGCGCCCCTCGGTATTCTCTACCACCCCACCTGTGTCGGTTTCGGGTACTGGCAGTTATGTCTTAACGGGTATAGGGCTTTTCTTGGAAGCATGACATCACCAACTTCGCTGCCGTAGCAGCTCGTACTCGTGCCTCAGCTCAGAACGTTTTCTCCGCTCCTCAACGCCTCGAACACTTGAACCAGTAACCAACATCTGGCTTGGCTAGCCTTCTCCGTCCCCCTTCCCAAAACACAACCGGTACAGGAATGTTGACCTGTTGTCCATCGACTACGCCTTTCGGCCTGACCTTAGGTCCAGACTAACCCTCCGCGGACGAGCCTGCCGGAGGAACCCTTAGGGTTTCGGGGCATGGGATTCTCACCCATGTTTTCGCTACTCAAGCCGACATTCTCACTTCCATGCAGTCCACGCCCGCTTACGCTAACGCTTCACCCCACATGGAACGCTCCCCTACCATTTAACAAGTTAAATCCGCAGCTTCGGTACAACACTTAGCCCCGTTCATTTTCGGCGCAGGATCGCTCGACCAGTGAGCTATTACGCACTCCTTTGAGGATGGCTGCTTCTAGGCAAACCTCCTGGTTGTCTGGGCAATCCCACCTCCTTTATCACTTAGTGTTGATTTTGGGACCTTAGCTGGCGGTCTGGGCTGTTTCCCTTTCGACTATGGAGCTTATCCCCCACAGTCTGACTGCCTAGTTACACACAGGGTATTCAGAGTTCATCTCGATTTGGTACCGCTCTCGCAGCCCGCACCGAAATGGTGGCTTTACCCCCCTGCTGGAGCACTAGACGCTACGCCTCAACGTATTTCGGGGAGAACCAGCTAGCTCCGGGTTCGATTGGCATTTCACCCCTAACCACAGCTCATCCGCTGATTTTTCAACATCAGTCGGTTCGGACCTCCACTTGGTATCACCCAAGCTTCATCCTGGCCATGGTTAGATCACCCGGGTTCGGGTCTATAAACACTGACAAACGCCCTATTCAGACTCGCTTTCGCTATGGCTCCACCATTTCCGGTTTAACCCGCCAGTGCCTATAAGTCGCCGGCTCATTCTTCAACAGGCACACGGTCACCCGATAAGTCGGGCTCCCATTGCTTGTAAGCTCACGGTTTCATGTTCTATTTCACTCCCCTCCAGGGGTTCTTTTCACCTTTCCCTCGCGGTACTGTTGCGCTATCGGTCACACAGGAGTACTTAGCCTTACGAGGTGGTCCTCGCGGATTCACACGGAATTTCACGTGCTCCGTGCTACTCGGGATACAGCTAGGCCAACTCTCCTTTCGATTACGGGGCTTTCACCCTCTATGGCGCGCCATTCAAACGCTTCTTCTAGGTTTGTTGGTCCACAATGCTGTCCCACAACCCCGATAGTCGAAACTATCGGTTTAGGCTCTTCCCCGTTCGCTCGCCGCTACTTAGGGAGTCGTTTTTACTTTCCTTTCCTCCAGCTACTAAGATGTTTCAGTTCGCTGGGTTGGCTCGTACCAGCCTATGGATTCAGCTGGTCGTTCTAGGGGTTGCCCCATTCGGAAATTCCCGGATCAAAGCGTGCTTCCAGCTCCCCGAGACTTATCGCAGGTAACTACGTCCTTCATCGCCTCTGTGTGCCAAGGTATCCACCGTGAGCCCTTTGTAGCTTGACCATTAATCTCTAAAACGCCATATGTTGTTAACACTGTTTTCTTTAATTTTGTAGTGTTAATTTAGAATCAAGCAATTGAGAAAATACACAATTACTTAAGTCCAAAAATCAAAATTAAAAATCCAACTCTCAATGTAATAAATACAAAGAAAGAACGTTATAGAGTCTCAGCTCTTGCTCAAGAATTAAACATTATAATTTAAAATAAATCTATTACTCCCAATTGTTTTAGGAGCTTCTAAATCTATTTCAAAAAACAATGCATCCATGAGATGCTTTATTTTTTCCAGACTCACTCTATGCAGTTGTCAAGGTTCTACTGAAGATCTCTGCAAAACAATAATGTGAATTGCAGGGAGCCCAGCATCTTATCAAAAATACTAAAAATAAGAATCCTTAGTGGAATGACAAGAAGCTAGGTTCTTTAACTGAGAATAAATTCTAGATCACAACAAACAAAGTTCTCCTTGAACTTCGTTATCAAAAGGTCGATCAGTGGAGGTAAGCGGACTCGAACCGCTGACATCCTGCTTGCAAAGCAGGCGCTCTACCAACTGAGCTATACCCCCAACACCGAATGGGCCATCCTGGACTTGAACCAGGGACCTCACCCTTATCAGGGGTGCGCTCTAACCACCTGAGCTAATGGCCCAGGAGTACCCTTGTTGGGTGTGACCTAGACAAAGTTTAGGAACTGATTCTAATGATTTTAAAAGCTAATAAATTTCACTTTCAAGATAGTAAAATGAGGTACCGATCGACCTAAGGTGACAGGATTAAGGCCTAAAAATAAAAAGATTCAGACATCTTAATCAGTTTTTGTCTCCCTGTTAGGAGGTGATCCAGCCGCACCTTCCGGTACGGCTACCTTGTTACGACTTCACCCCAGTCATTAGCCCCACCTTCGGCGTCCTCCTCCACAAGGGTTGGAGTAACGACTTCGGGCGTGGCCAACTTCCATGGTGTGACGGGCGGTGTGTACAAGGCCCGGGAACGTATTCACCGCAGTATGCTGACCTGCGATTACTAGCGATTCCTCCTTCACGTAGGCGAGTTGCAGCCTACGATCTGAACTGAGCCACGGTTTATGGGATTTGCTTGCCCTCGCGAGTTCGCTGCCCTTTGTCCGTAGCATTGTAGTACGTGTGTAGCCCAGGATGTAAGGGGCATGATGACTTGACGTCGTCCACACCTTCCTCCGGTTTATCACCGGCGGTCTCTCTAGAGTGCCCAACTGAATGCTGGCAACTAAAAACGTGGGTTGCGCTCGTTGCGGGACTTAACCCAACATCTCACGACACGAGCTGACGACAGCCATGCACCACCTGTCACTGCGTTCCCGAAGGCACCCTCTAATTTCTTAGAGGTTCGCAGGATGTCAAACCCTGGTAAGGTTCTTCGCGTTGCATCGAATTAAACCACATACTCCACCGCTTGTGCGGGCCCCCGTCAATTCCTTTGAGTTTCACACTTGCGTGCGTACTCCCCAGGCGGAACACTTAACGCGTTGGCTACGACACCGAGGGGGTCGATTCCCCCGACACCTAGTGTTCATCGTTTACGGCCAGGACTACAGGGGTATCTAATCCCTTTCGCTCCCCTGGCTTTCGTCCATGAGCGTCAGTTATGGCCCAGCAGAGCGCCTTCGCCACTGGTGTTCTTCCCGATATCTACGCATTTCACCGCTACACCGGGAATTCCCTCTGCCCCTACCACACTCAAGCCCAACAGTTTCCACTGCCTTGATGGAGTTAAGCTCCACGTTTTAACAGCAGACTTGAAAGGCCGCCTGCGGACGCTTTACGCCCAATAATTCCGGATAACGCTTGCCACTCCCGTATTACCGCGGCTGCTGGCACGGAATTAGCCGTGGCTTATTCCTCAAGTACCGTCAGATCTTCTTCCTTGAGAAAAGAGGTTTACAGCCCAGAGGCCTTCATCCCTCACGCGGCGTTGCTCCGTCAGGCTTTCGCCCATTGCGGAAAATTCCCCACTGCTGCCTCCCGTAGGAGTCTGGGCCGTGTCTCAGTCCCAGTGTGGCTGATCATCCTCTCAGACCAGCTACTGATCGAAGCCTTGGTGAGCCATTACCTCACCAACAAGCTAATCAGACGCGGGCTCATCCTCAGGCGAAATTCGTTTCACCTCTCGGCATATGGGGTATTAGCGGCCGTTTCCAGCCGTTATCCCCCTCCTGAGGGCAGATTCCCACGCGTTACTCACCCGTCCGCCACTAACCCGAAGGTTCGTTCGACTTGCATGTGTTAAGCACGCCGCCAGCGTTCATCCTGAGCCAGGATCAAACTCTCCGTAGTAGATCAGGCCCTTTTATAGAGAGTCGATTAAAACTCAACTATTCAGTCTGATTTGCTTATCCTCCTAATGAGCACTGGCGTACTATTAGCAGTATCAGCCTCCTTTCCATATATATAGATAAGGGTTCAAAAGAGTGCACTTAAGAATTTCTTCCTTGTGACTTTCCAGGATCTCAGATCCGGTCGTTTCCTCAACCTGCTACACCTTTTACATTTAAACAAGCCCGTGAAAGCAAAATAAATGCAGTAAACAGATTTTAGAAACTAATTTCTTTTGACGGGACCTCACACTTCTGTCGCATATCTGTCCAAAGAGATAAAGCTTATAAAAGCTCAACTAACAATGAACGCGACAAAAGCGTCAGTTCCTAAACTTTTCAGTTGTCCAGGTTCTGCCATACAACTTCCAAAGATAAGGAAGTCTCAGGCTCTGCGGCCAAACGACCGCATTTAAAACTTACAACACCGGAGGATTTCTCCTTCAAGCTTTGTAAGCGCCCACTGACTTGATTAAGACCTTCGCCTCAAGAAATCGTGGGAGTGCCTCAGGGCTCAGCCCCTTGCACATCCAAATAACTTAGACCATTAAGGGACGCAAGGCAACAAAGATGGCTTAACACTATCTCCAGACTTGCGTAGGCTGCGTAATTGCCCTGCAAGAACTAGCGTTTGGCCATGGAGAATAGGAATTACTAAATGGCTGGACGCTTCAGTCAACAAGACCAAAGAGTACGCCCCAACTCTAATGAAGACCAAGTTATCAAAAGGGCCAAAGAGCATTTCGAGCGCACATTGATCGAAGTTGCAGGAAAAGTTGGGGGAAGTGTGGCGGCACTTGAACATCCCGCAAACAACGATGCACTGAATTACGGAGAGATTTTTCTCCGTGACAACGTGCCAGTCATGATCTACCTCCTTACTCAGAAGCGCTATGACATCGTCAAACATTTCTTAAGTGTTTGCTTAGACCTACAAAGCACTACCTACCAAACTCGAGGAGTTTTTCCTACAAGCTTTGTTGAAGAGCAAGGGGAGTTAATTGCTGACTATGGTCAAAGATCGATAGGTCGTATTACATCTGCAGATGCAAGCCTTTGGTGGCCAATTTTGTGCTGGCTTTATGTAAGAAGAAGTGGAGACGACAGCTTTGGAACAAGTCAACGGGTTCAAAGAGGAGTTCAACTTCTGCTTGATCTAGTCCTTCATCCCACATTTGAAGGCACACCTGTTCTATTTGTTCCTGATTGTGCATTCATGATTGATCGCCCTATGGATGTATGGGGAGCGCCGCTAGAAGTAGAAGTCCTGCTATATGCCTGCCTTCGCAGCTGCATAGAGCTTATGGAACTCAGTCGAAAAAATCAGGTCAGTCGTCTCCTCGATCAAAGGCTTGTATTAACAAGGCAATGGGTCCATGACTTGCGCCAATTCCTACTGAAGCACTATTGGGTTACAAGTAAAACAATGCAGGTCCTTAGAAGAAGACCAACTGAACAATATGGCGAAGATCAGCACCAAAACGAATTCAATGTTCAGCCCCAAGTTGTTCCTTCTTGGCTACAAGACTGGCTAGAAAACCGAGGTGGGTATTTAATCGGCAACATTCGAACCGGTAGACCTGATTTCCGCTTCTATAGCCTTGGAAATTCACTGGCATGCATGTTTGGCGTCCTCACAGCTCCACAGCAAAGGGCTCTTTTTCGGCTTGTTCTTCATAACAGAGAGCATTTAATGGCCCAAATGCCAATGCGAATTTGTCACCCCCCTATGGATGGAGCAGAGTGGCAAAACAAGACTGGATCGGATCCTAAAAATTGGCCTTGGAGTTATCACAATGGAGGGCATTGGCCAAGTCTTCTTTGGTTCTTTGGAGCATCAATAATTCGTCACGAAAAGCGTTATCCACATGCTGACGTATTGCTGATGGGGCAAATGCGAGCACTCCTAGAGGAATGCTATTGGAGTCAACTAAATCAATTACCACGTCAAAAATGGGCCGAGTACTTCGATGGTCCAACCGGAACCTGGGTTGGACAGCAATCAAGGACATACCAAACTTGGACCATTGTGGGGTTTCTCTTGCTGCACCATCTTTTGAGAGTTGCCCCAGAAGATGTATTAATGCTTGATCTTGAAGAGATCATGCCTTAAGAGAAGACAAACAACTTTAAAAAAGGCCTAAAGTCAAGGATTTATCTATGGGCAAGCAGGCACCAATGCCAAGGTAGATAGTAATTAAAGTGCCAAACAAGAAGAAGCTAGTTGCAACTGGCCGTCTAAATGGGTTATAGAACTTGTTAACATTTTCTATAAATGGAATAAGCATTAAGCCCAAAGGTATAAGTGTCTGCAAGGCAATTCCAAGAAGTTTATTTGGCACAACTCTAAGAATTTGAAAAACTGGATATAGATACCACTCTGGAAGAATTTCTAATGGAGTTGCAAAGGGATTCGCTGGCTCACCGAGAATTGCTGGATCTAAAACTGCAAGACCTACAACACATGCAACAGTGCCCAAAATGACCACAGGGAATATATAAAGTAGATCATTTGGCCAGGCAGGCTCACCGTAATAATTGTGCCCCATTCCCTTTGCAAGCTTGGCCCTCAATTTAGGGTCAACAAGATTGGGTTTTTTTAGTGTTGACATGGGTAAAACTAGTCTTTAGGAAGAAAAACAGAAATTAATAAAAAAGGGCACGTATACCCCGCTTTTTTTATAAGGGACCAGAAATACCTTGTTTGCGAATCATAAGAAAGTGCATGAGCATGAAAACTGCAAGCGCCCAGGGCAGAACAAAAGTATGAAGACTATAAAAGCGAGTAAGTGTTGATTGTCCGACACTTTCTCCACCTCGGAGCAATTCAACCATGAAATCTCCAATCACTGGAATTGCAGCCGGCACCCCAGAAACAATTTTGACAGCCCAATAACCAACTTGATCCCATGGGAGTGAGTACCCAGTTACACCAAATGCAACAGTAATCACAGCCATAGTCACACCTGTAATCCAAGTAAGTTCTCTTGGCCTTTTAAAGCCTCCAGTCAGATATACACGGAAGACGTGCAAGATTAGGCATAGCACCATCATTGAGGCACTCCAACGATGCACTGAGCGAATCAACCACCCAAAACTCACATCAGTCATCAAAGCGCTAACTGAGCTATAGGCCTCTGTAACAGTTGGCTTGTAGTAAAAAGTCATCGCGAAGCCAGTCGCGAACTGAATCAAAAAACAAACTAAAGTGATTCCTCCCAAGCAATAAAAGATATTGACGTGAGGTGGGACGTATTTTGAAGTGACGTCATCCGCTATGTCCTGAATTTCAAGACGTTCCTGGAACCAGTCATAGACGGGTGAGGAGTTCGCCATTTATGAGGTGAGCTTGTATCCCAACACTCTACTGAATGCTCCAAGGTCCTTGCCAAGGATCAATCCAATGCAGCCATCTTTTAAATCCTGGTCAAAAGCTCTTTGGCGCCTTTTTACGGCGTTATGCATAGTTACCTGCTGTGCGTTTCTTAATGCACCAATCACATTTGCCCTAAACGATGGTCAGCAAATCGTTTTAGAAAGTTGGACGCTAGTTAATCAGGGCTATTTAGACCCCAAAAAATTCGACAAAATTCAATGGAGACGTCTAAGGGAAAAAGCACTCGAAAGCCCTATTACAACAAGTGAAGAGGCTTATTCTGCTATCGAGAAAATGCTTATTCCTTTAGGAGATCCTTACACAAGGCTATTGAGGCCTAAGGATTACAACGCAATGAAAGAAAGCAATCTTGGAAGCGAAATTAATGGGGTCGGTCTTCAATTAGGAGCCAGAAGCGAAGATGGGCAAATTGTTGTTATTGCTCCTTTAGAAGGGTCTCCAGCAGCTGATGCAGGTGTGGTAAGCGGAACATTATTACTAAAAGTGAACGGAGAATCTCCTCAAAACCTTGGCTTAGAAGCAACTGCAGCAAGACTTCGAGGAGAAATTGGATCGCAAGTAATAGTTGAAGTCAAAGCACCTCAAGGAGAAAGCGAAGAACTAACCCTTGAACGCCGCAGTGTTGATTTGCGCCCAGTTCGCACTCGCCGTCTAAGAGATAAGTCCCACACTATTGGATACCTTCGCATTACCCAATTCAGTGAGAGTGTTCCAAGCCAAGTCAAAGAAGCCCTTCAAGAACTTGCTGAAAAAGAAGTAGAAGGACTGGTTCTTGATTTGCGAAACAATTCAGGTGGACTAGTGAGCTCTGGACTAGCTGTCGCAGATGCTTTTCTTAGCAATAAACCAATAGTTGAAACCAAGAATCGTGAGGGTATTAGTGATGCCATACCTGCAGGGATTGATACTCTTTATGACGGTCCAATGGTGACTATTGTTAATGGGGGTACTGCAAGTGCAAGCGAGATCCTTGCAGGAGCTCTCCAAGATAATGATCGTTCTCAACTAATTGGGAGTAATACTTTTGGGAAGGGCCTAATACAGTCATTAAGCACCCTGAGTGATGGCAGTGGACTTGCAGTAACTGTTGCAAGCTATTTAACTCCCAATGGCATCGATATACAAAATCAAGGACTAAAACCCGACCGTCTTTTAGATATGCCAGAACCAATTAACCCAGGAAGTGATGAAGATCGTTGGATTCAAGATGCAGAACTACTTATGAGCGCCATTCTTGAACGTCAAATAATTGAAAAATCATCTACACATCCAATCAAATCAGATTCAACAGAAACCACCTTAGGCCTTGAAAATCAAATTCCTATGCCTAATTAATGAGCCAAAGGACTTATCACGACCCTCTGCATCACGGAATAAGCCTTGATAGCAATAACCAAGCAGAAGCGATGGTTATTGAACTAATAGATTCAGCTCCATTTCAACGATTGAGACGTATTAGGCAACTTGGGCCAGCATTTCTGACATTTCATGGAGCTGAATCAAGCCGGTTTACTCACTCGATTGGTGTTTTCCATATCGCCAGAAAAGCACTAAATAGATTAATAGGATTAGATTCTGGCCTAAAAGAACACAAAGGGATCCTTTATGGAGCAGCTCTACTTCATGACCTAGGGCACACACCTCTTAGTCATACAGGAGAAGAAATGTTTGGTCTAAAGCATGAAAGCTGGACCGCACGATTAATTAAAGAACATCCGTTAATTAGAGATCCTTTGGAGTCATATGCAAAAGGAACAGCAATCGAAGTCGCAGATCTTATTGAGCAAGATCACTCGCACTATCCAGTCCTAAAAGCACTTGTAAGTAGTCAACTTGATTGTGATCGTTTGGATTATTTATTGCGTGATAGCTATAGCACTGGGACTAGATATGGCCAACTGGATCTGGAGAGAATCCTCTCAGCTCTAACAATTGCTCCTGACGGAAATTTAGCTATTCATCCCAAAGGCCTAATGGCAGTTGAACATTATCTTGTTGTTAGGAATCTTATGTATCGAAGTGTATATAACCACAGAATTAATGAAGTTTGTAGCTGGTTACTAGAACAAATCATTTGTACTGCTCGGTCCTTGGGACCCCAAAAAGTTTGGGCTGATAGTTATATGGCCAAATGGCTTTGGGAGTCAGATAAAATTGAATTGGACACATTTCTAGCAAATGATGATATAAGAACTTGCTACCACTTAACAAGATGGCAAGAAGAAGCTCCTGAAGTACTTGCTCAAGCCTGCAAACGTATATTAAATCGAAACTTATTAAAAGCATTAGATGTCCATCATCTCAATAGCGAGTCTCAGTTAGAGTTACTAGCAAAGGCCAGAAAGATGGTTGAAAAGCAAGGGGAAAACCCTGACTATTTATGTACTTTACGCCACCAGAAACTAGAAAGTTATCAACCCTATAAAAAGGGTCTTCGTTTATGGGATGGCGAAGAGCTTAAAGCCTTAGAAAATGTTTCACCATTAGTTGCAGGATTAGTTAATCCTGCAGGAGCAGCTTGGTTAATTCACCCCAAAGAGATCCATGTAGAACTTAAAAAAGAAATCAATCTCTAGTTCTCAATGCTTACCTTTTACTAAACTCACTAGGCCACCTAAATGAATAAAAGTCAAGCAGAATTTCAAACCATTAATTTCCCATTGAGCCGTAAAGAAGATTGGAGGAAAGTGCTTCCTCTCAAACTAATTGAGCTCCAACCAGGACCAATCATAATTAATTGTCTAGACTGGTTTCTTAGTTGCAGAGATTTTCAACAAATAAATGCTTTATTAGAAAAAGCAGGCCTGAAAATAAAGCTCATTCAATCTAATGTACCTGAAACTATCATCAGTGCTTCATCACTGGGATATCAAACTTATTTAAACCTAAAAGACAGCCAACATAACTTAAGCAATAGAAAAATTGCAGCCCCCGCGTCAGACCCAAAACAATCTCTCCTGTTTCATCAAGGAACACTTAGGTCCGGAGAAAGTTTAGAGGCTGAGGGAGACCTTCTGTTATTTGGAGATATCAATCCAGGTGCAAAAGTTTCTGCAGAAGGAGACGTATTGGTCTTGGGAAGACTGCTTGGTATCGCCCATGCAGGCAAGTCAGGAAATAATCAGGCGAAAATCATGGCCCTTCAACTCAGACCACTTCAACTAAGAATTTCAAATAAAGTTGCCCGAGGCCCAGAAGAAAAGCCTCAAGAAGGCTTAGCTGAAGAAGCTCTTATTGAATCTGGACGAATTGTGATCAAACCAGCAAGAACAAATTCTTTTAAGCGTAACTGATATCAAAACTAACTTTTTCTCAATGAATGAGTGTGAAGCCAATGCAGGATTGGGATTCAGTGAACAAGATTTAACCAAAACAACATTCAGAAAGACTTTCAAATGCAAATCTTGACCCATTTTGCTGTTTCCTAATCTGAATGCCACGTAGGATGCGCCCACTTTTAAGAGGTCCGTGGCGCCAAATACACGCATCATTCTTATCTGCTCTGGCAAAGGAGGCGTCGGGAAGACAACTCTGACGGCAAATTTGGGGATCGCCCTTGCTAAACAAGGTGTTAAAACAGCGGTTTTGGATGCCGACTTTGGTTTAAGGAACCTCGATTTACTCCTGGGTCTGGAAAATCGCATTATCTATACGGCACAAGAAGTTCTTGAAGAAAGTTGTCGCCTAGATCAAGCACTTGTTAAACACAAACAAGAACCAAATCTTGCGCTTTTACCAGCAGGCAACCCTCGTATGCTTGATTGGCTGAAGCCTGATGATATGCAGCGAATAGTTTCCTTATTGAGTGAGCAGTTTGAATATGTGTTGATTGATTGTCCAGCTGGGGTTGAAGACGGTTTCAAAAATGCTGTTTCTGCCTCTAAAGAAGCAATAGTAGTTACTAATCCTGAGGTTTCTGCTGTTAGGGATGCTGACCGAGTTATTGGCCTTCTCAATACTCATGGGGTAAGTCCAGTTCAATTGGTTCTAAATAGAGTTCGTCCAAAAATGATTGCCAGCCAAGAGATGCTTTCAGTGGAAGATGTGACAGACATTCTTGCGTTGCCATTACTTGGGATAGTTCTGGAAGATGAGCAAGTAATTGTTAGTACTAATAGAGGTGAGCCTTTAACTCTCAGCGGAAGCAATTCTCCTGCAGCTCGCTGCTACTCGAACATTGCTCGTCGCTTGCAAGGTGAAGATGTGCCCTTAATCGACCCATCTCAAGAAGGCTCAGGAATTCGTAACAAGTTCAGGCGTTTGATGCAAACCAAGATTTTCTGAATCCATGACACTGCGAGACATCCTCAACAAATTACTAAGACGTCAAGAAGCAAGTGCTAACACAGCACGAGAACGTCTTCAATTAGTTCTTGCCCACGATCGCACTGATCTCAGTCCAGATCTGTTAGATCAAATGAGGCGAGAAATTCTTGAAGTTGTCGCCAAATACGTGGAGATCGACATAGAAGATGGAGCTGTAAGTTTGGAGACTGAAGACAGGATGACTGCCCTTGTCGCTAACTTACCTATAAAACGAGACTCCTCAGGGGCAATTAAAACCAAAGACTTAGCTAATAGCTTAGAGGAAGAGACATCAGAACAGAGCTGACTTATACTTATTCATTGAAACTACTAAGCTGCATTCGCTAATAATAACAATGGATTTGATGAGATTATATATTTAGGAACAATCAAAGCAAAGCAGCAAAAAAATTAAGCTTAATTCTTAATTAAAATTTCAACCTTACCTTATTTATTAGATGCCTTACGAAAACAAAAATAATGCCAAGTAAAGCCAAATAAAATTTAGTTTTAGCAAAGAAATGCTTCTCTTAAAAACTTCTAGGCAGGATTTCAGCTGCCTTCTTAGTTAAACTTTGAAGTATGCCGGCTTAGCTCAGTGGTAGAGCAGCGCTTTTGTAAAGCGAAGGTCATCGGTTCAAATCCGTTAGCCGGCTTCAATAATTAAGCTCCCAGATTGAATTGACCACAAGGCACCATATGTAATAAAGGTATTTTGGCAAGAGGAAGAACAAACTCCAATGAGAGTTTGATAAAAAATTAAAGAGGTCCTTCTCGCTCAGATCTTCCAGAAAAAAGCCAAAGCCCTATAACCAAAATCCAGAAGGCTAAATTCCTAAATTCAACTATTGGAGTAGCAATCAAAATTGCAGGCTTCAAAATCCAGTAGAAGCAAGCCTGAAGGATTAGGACAACACCTATAAGCCAAATCATTAATTTGAACCGACTTCCAGAGTCAAAGAACCACTTCGCAAAACCTGCCAGCGGCCTGAGCTTCGCCACAAGATCACAGTACTGGCTAACCCTGATGCGCTTGGCCAAGGAAGAGGACCTAACAATGGCAACTCAGGGAAATTCTTTGCTGCATCTTTTGCATTCGTAGAAGGAAGCTCTCCTGATAAGTTTGCACTAGTTGTAGCTAATGGACCACTCCTGGACAGGAGGTCAATAGCAAGTTCACAGGCTGGCACTCTCATCCCTAGGTTCGATTCGCCTGGATTAAGAGCCTCAACGATTCCCCCTGAAGCCGGTAAAACCATAGTAAGAGCACCTGGCCAAAATTTCTTTGCCATTAATTGCGCATCCTTCAATGCCTTCTTAGATATATATTCGAATAATTGATTCGAATTCGAACCCATCAAAATAAAAGGTTTATTTGCTGGCCTACGTTTTATCTCCCACAATTGAGATGCAAATAGTGGGCATGATGCTAGTGCTGGCAATGTATCTGTAGGGAATATAACTGCAGCACCTTTCTGCAATTTTGCAGAAAGATCAACTGAATCATATGTGCAAATTTTTTTCACCTCTTCCATCATGCAAGGGTTCAAATTCATTGATGACGACCTAATGCAAAGCGTCTTATACCTTGCAGGTCCGTCTCAAAGTCAACATCTTGGAAACCAGACTGGCTCATAAGCTCCAACACATCATCACTCTGATCATGATGGTGTTCAAGAAATAACCAGCCTTCATTACGAATAGCATTAAAAGCACCACTAACTATTTCTCGAATCGCATCTAAGCCATCAGCTCCTCCAGAGAGAGCAATATATGGCTCATTTCTAATAATTATTGGGTCAAGCCCGTCTATCAGGGAAGCTGGAATATAAGGAGGATTTGCTAGGGCAAAACCAAATGATCCCCACCAAGGTTTTAAAGGCTCCCACCAATTACCACAATGAAGACTTACTTGTGCAATAGGAGATAGTTGCTGCAAATTCCTTTGAGCGAGAGATAAAGCATCCTGACTAAAGTCCACAGCATGTCCAATTGAACGAGGCAAAGATCTTCCCAAGGCAACAGCAATAGCGCCTGAGCCAGTCCCCAAGTCTGCCCAAAGGCCGAGAAAGTCTGAGTCGAATTTGCTTAAAGCCAAATCAACTAAAAGTTCCGTCTCCTGCCTAGGAATTAATGCCGCAGGGCTTATCTCAAGTTCAAAATCCCTCCAAGGACACTTGCCAACTAAATACTGCAAGGGGATCTGATCCTCTAAATGCGAACACCAGAGTTTTTCTAAATACTCCAATGGTTCCTCAAGCTTTAAAGAGCGCTTTGGATCAAGATGAATTTGTTGCAATTGACTCCAACGAACTCCACCCCCAATATCCAAAAGCCAATCTATATCAACCTTCCTACCACCTTTTGATAAAAGTTTTCTTCTCCAAAGCAATAACTCTGCGCCAGAAATATCCAAGAGTGCCATAAAACAACAATAGGGCTTTCACACAAATAAAACCAAAAAGTTTAATGGCTAGTTATTCCCCGAACTGCAGTTTCAGCAAAGGACTTAAGATGTGATCTGGCACATTTCTAATCAGGCGATGCTTCTTATCAATATTTTTAACAAGTACCAAATCAACCTTCGACTCAGCAACCACTTCTCCATTTCTCAAGAAATTAGTCATCCATGGCCAACGTGCCCGATTTCTAGGCAATGACCAACTCTCAAGCCAAACCAATTGCCCATGAAGAAGAGGACTTTTATAATTAATCTCCAGTGAAATTACTGGCATTTCATATCCCTCCTCTGAAAGATTCTTATAAGGCAAACCAACCTGATTTAAAGCCTCCACTCTTGCTTCCTCAAGCCAATTTAGATACGCCCCATGCCACATAACTCCTGCATGATCAGTATGCTGGGGCAATACTCTTTTCTGAATTCTCCAAGGTTTTCTATCTAATTTATCTATCACAATTTAGTACTTAATTTCAATTAAAAGTTAACTGTATCCAAAAGACTTTTGGTCATTACCTCTAATAGGGTTAAATTAGGCTAATGCAAAACATAGTGAAATAGGCCTTACTTAACTTTAGAAGGCCTTTATTGAGCTATGGGTTTGAGAAATAGGGATTGTGCTTGCAAAACCCCTATTGCTTTTTATATTGTTGGGCCGATTTTTCCCTTGCCCTTTGCAGATAAGAAACTCGACTTCTCTCCTTCATTGGTAACAAGAAATGTCCCAAGTAGGAAAAGCACTGGAACAGCTACAAAAAGAAGGGTGGCGGCAGCGCCAAAATTGGTGGTTTCCATTGAGACGAATGGTTACCCACAGAAGTTATCACTAACAGGCCCTATAAAGCTGATTCCTGTCAGGGCTCTTCATGGGCTTTACAAGAGAAACAACACTTCTTGCTCTGAATTAGGTCCTGAAATATCACTCAATCCCCAAGCAGCGACTCAATTAAGAAGCACTAAGCAGATCAAACAGCCTAAAATTTCCCATTTGGTTTTGGGAACCTTTTGTAACTCTCCACTCTGAGACACTTTTAACCATGACAAGAAAAAATACGGAGAATTGATGGAAGAGAAGCAAATTTTTTTATCCAAGAAGCGCTAATCCGGCACCTAATACCAATTAACCCGATCAAGGCTGCGTAGATTTCTTCTGCAAAATCACATGAGGCTTTAACTATCCTGCAATTCCCAAATAAAGGGAACCCAACCAAGCATTTGCGTCCAAAGAGGAAATCCAAAAGACCCCTAAACCAGTTGGCATTGCGATTTGTGACCAAAAATTCTTCGTTCGTTTGAAATTAAAAAACACGTCACCCCAACTGGAATAAAGCCTATTTCTGGAGTTTTCAAGTGTCACTAGACATTTCAGCTGACAACAAGATCTTCCTTAGATAAAGGCAGAAGCCTTACGATCGTCGGGTCTAGCTGCATTGAGCAGCTTTGTTTCACGAAATCTGAGCCCATGGGATTGCCCTGGTATCGGGTGCACAGCGTCGTTCTTAACGACCCAGGCCGACTTCTGGCCGTGCACCTCATGCATACAGCTTTGTTAGCCGGCTGGGCCGGCTCCATGCTCCTATATGAGCTGGCCATCTTTGATCCATCTGACCCAATCCTGAACCCAATGTGGCGCCAGGGTATGTATGTCATGCCTATGACAGCACGTCTAGGTGTAACAAGCAGCTGGAACGGCTGGGATATAACCGGCGGGGTTGGTTCATTTGATTTTGATGCATTGGGTTTCTGGGGCAAAGCTCTTCCTTATGCAACCTTCGAAGGTGTTGCCGTAGCCCATATTTTCTTAAGTGGTCTACTGATTTTGGCTGCCATCTGGCACTGGACCTACTGGGATCTTGAACTCTGGGAAGATTCCCGCACCGGTGACTCAGCATTAGACCTCCCAAGAATCTTCGGGATTCATCTAACTCTTGCAGGAACTATATGTTTCTGGTTTGGTTTAGGCCATTGTTCCCAATTTGTAGGTCTATGGGTATCTGATCCATATGGACTTACAGGTCACGTTGAAAAAATTGATCCAGTTTGGGGTGCCGCAGGATTCAACCCATTCAACCCAGGCGGAATCGTTGCCAACCATATAGGCGCTGGACTTCTTGGAGTAATTGGTGGCCACTGGCACATTTTTAACCGACCTGGAGAAAGGCTTTATAGAGCATTAAAGATCGGTAACTTAGAAGGTGCTCTTTCCAGTGCCTGTGCGGCTACTCACTTTGTATCGATAATAGTTGCCTACACAATGTGGTATGGCACTGCCAGCACTCCTGTTGAGCTATATGGCCCAACCCGTTATCAATGGGATAGCAACTATTTCAAGACTGAAATCAACCGTCGTGTAGAAGCCTCTATGGCTGATGGAGCAAGTAAGGCGGAAGCCTATGCGGCCATCCCCGAGAAACTTGCTTTCTATGACTATGTTGGCAACAGTCCAGCGAAAGGTGGTTTATTCCGACCAGGAGCAATGGTCAATGGAGATGGTGTTCCAACAGGCTGGCAAGGTCATATCGGCTTCAGTGACAAGAATGGCAACGATCTTGAAGTTCGTAGAATTCCAAATTTCTTTGAGAACTTCCCTGTAGTTCTAGAAGATAAAGATGGAGTAGTACGTGCAGACATCCCATTCCGTCGTGCCGAGGCAAAGTATTCCATAGAGCAGACCGGAGTTACTGCAACCATTTATGGTGGAGAGCTCAATGGACAGACCTTCAACGATCCTGTGGTCGTTAAGCGTCTTGCAAGGAAAGCTCAGCTTGGAGAATCCTTTAAGTTTGATAGGGATCGCTACAAGTCAGACGGTGTTTTCCGCAGTGGTCCCCGAACCTGGTTTGCTTGGTCTCACCTTTGTTTTGGCTTGCTTTACCTGTTTGGCCATTGGTGGCATGCTGCAAGGTCTCTCTACGGAGATGTCTTTGCTGGTGTCGATCCAGACATGGGCGATCAAGTGGAATTCGGTCTATTCAAAAAGCTTGGAGACGAATCCACACGTCGTGTTCCTGGTCGTGCCTAAGATCAGGACATACAAAAGCTCTGTTACCTAAATTAGAATCTTTTTATGGAAGCATTCACCTACACCCTTGTAACAGCCTTAGCGCTTGTCACACTCTTTTTCTGCGTCGCCTTCCGCGATCCGCCGAAATACAAAAACGATCGTTAAAAAAAAGCCCCACCTTTGTGGGGCTTTTTTTTGCTTATCAGGCATCTAAAGCTCATCAAATCAAGCCAATTACCACACTAAATTTCCAAGAAAAATATAGTTCTCAAACCTTTCTAAAAACAAATACTTAACTAAAGGACTTCTCAGATTACTAATCAATGTATACAGTAAGGATAATTACCTTTGAATAGATAGGGCAGTATGCAATGCCCCTCATGCCAAAACACAGATAGCAGAGTTCTCGAATCTCGTTCGGCAGATTCAGGGAGAAGTGTTAGAAGGCGTCGAGAATGCCTAAATTGTGATTTCCGCTTCACTACCTACGAAAGGGTAGAGACGGTGCCAATGACTGTTTTGAAACGAAATGGCAACCGAGAAATATTTAATCGCAACAAACTACTTAATGGTCTCACTAGAGCTTGTGAAAAAACTTCTGTTCAAAGTAATAAAGTCGAAGTAATTGTTAATGAGCTAGAGCTACAACTGCAACAACGAAATATTCGAGAAATTGATAGTTCTGAGATTGGGGAAATGGTACTAGATCATTTAAAGGGTATTAGCGAAGTTGCATATGTACGTTTCGCATCGGTTTATAGACAATTCCATGGAATTAATGATTTTGTCGAAACATTAGAGACATTTAATTCCAAAAAAGGACAATTAGCCACAGTTGCATAAGCTTGATAAGCAAAATCTGATGGGCATATCTGTAGAGTAGGCAAATAATTTCGAAAGGCAGGCGGGCCATTCGAAAATCCTACGCACTGTCCTTTGGACAGACCGCCAAAGCACCATGCCTGTTAACCCCACAGAGCCTATTCAGGCATCAGATTCAGAAACAAGTAACGAGCAAGATCCAAATGCTATTGCAATTGCAGAGACTTCTGATGATGCAAGTGCAGAAACCTCTGAAGAAGATCTAATCATCCCAACTGATATTCCCACTGCAGATGACCCAAGTAGCAGGGTCAACAAGAAAGATTTAGAGGGTGCTGGATTCACACTCGATGAGTTTGCTTCCCTTTTAAGCAAATACGACTACAACTTCAAACCAGGAGATATTGTCAACGGCACAGTTTTTGCCCTGGAATCGAAAGGAGCAATGATTGATATAGGTGCTAAAACAGCCGCTTTTATGCCTATGCAAGAAGTCTCAATAAATCGAGTAGAAGGATTAAGCGACGTACTGCAACCATCAGAGATCCGACAATTCTTCATCATGAGTGAGGAGAATGAAGATGGCCAACTATCACTCTCCATCCGCCGCATTGAATATCAACGAGCCTGGGAACGGGTCAGACAGTTACAAAAAGAAGATGCCACCATTTATTCAGAAGTATTTGCGACAAACAGAGGCGGAGCACTTGTACGTGTAGAAGGTCTTAGAGGGTTTATTCCTGGTTCTCATATCAGTACTCGGAAGGCCAAAGAAGAACTTGTCGCAGACTTTTTACCTCTCAAATTCCTAGAAGTTGATGAAGAGCGCAACCGTCTGGTTCTAAGTCATAGGAGAGCGTTAGTTGAAAGAAAAATGAATCGCCTTGAAGTAGGTGAAGTTGTCATAGGAACAGTACGCGGGATTAAACCTTATGGGGCTTTCATCGATATAGGAGGAGTTAGTGGCCTACTGCACATCTCAGAAATTAGCCACGAGCACATTGAGACTCCTCACTCAGTTCTCAATGTCAATGATCAAATGAAGGTAATGATCATCGATCTTGATGCTGAACGAGGTCGAATTTCCTTATCAACAAAAGCTCTAGAGCCCGAGCCTGGTGACATGCTCACAGACCCACAAAAAGTGTTTGACAAAGCGGAAGAGATGGCAGCTCGTTATAAGCAAATGCTTCTTGAGCAAGCAGAAGAAGGAGAAGACCCAATAGCAGTTATGTCAGTTTGAACTGATTTCATTCAATGCCAACGATTTTGCTGAGGGGAGAACCTATCGGCACTATAAAAGGGGTGCTTTTCGATAAAGATGGCACCCTTTCCAACAGCGAAGAACACCTTCTTAAACTGGCAGAGCTAAGGGTCCAGACAGCTTCTCAATTACTCAAAGAAAAAGGTGCAAGCTCCAAAGCAATTAAAAACTTGCAAGAATTACTTCCTAAAGCCTATGGACTTAACGAACAAGGAATAAGTCCAAATGGAACTACTGCAATTGCTTCAAGAGCACACAACTTGCTCTCAACAGCAACTGTACTTTGCCTTATAGGGGAAACCTGGCCAAAAGCATTAGAATTATCAAATAAGGTCTTTAGATTAGTAGACCTTCTCGACGAGAAAATCAGCAACAAGTCAATACCCAGAACACTTTTACCAGGAGTTCGGATTACATTACAAAACCTACGAGAAGCAAATATAACTTGCGCATTAATAAGTAACGACAGTGGCTCAGGAATTCAAAGTTTTTTATCCAAACACAATCTTAAAAGCTTATTTAATAATTTTTGGAGTGCTGACCACTCCCCAGCTAAGCCACATCCAGCTGCAGTAATAGGACTATGCAACAAGCTCAACCTCCATCCATCTGAATGTGCACTTATTGGGGATGCAGATTCAGACCTGCTTATGGCCCGTCAATCAGGTGTAGGCATTACTCTTGGATATACAGGTGGTTGGAGCCAGAAACCACATCTGACGAAGCACGAATACTTAATCAATAAATGGAATGAGCTAACTATTAAACAAAGCAAACACTAAAGTGCACCATGAAAGAGATGTCTTATGAGTACTTACGTCTTTACTTCCGAATCAGTAACAGAAGGGCACCCTGACAAGATTTGCGATCAAGTTAGTGATGCAGTGCTAGATGCTCTCTTGGCAGAGGATCCAGAAAGCAGGGTGGCCTGTGAAACAGTTGTAAATACAGGCTTATGCTTAATTACAGGCGAAATAAGTTCGAAAGCCAAAGTTGATTTCATTCAACTTGTAAGAGATGTAATACGAGAAATTGGCTATGACGGTGCTCGAGCAGGAGGCTTTGATGCCAAAAGCTGTGCGGTTTTAGTTGCTCTTGATCAGCAATCACCGGATATCGCTAAAGGAGTAGATGAAGCTGATGATCATTCAGGTGATCCTCTTGACAAGGTAGGGGCTGGCGATCAGGGGATCATGTTTGGCTATGCCTGTGATGAGACGCCAGAATTAATGCCTTTACCTATAAGCCTGGCGCACCGCCTATCAAGAAAACTTGCTCAAGTGCGTCATCAAGGCTTGCTGAAATACCTACTTCCTGATGGAAAAACCCAAGTTAGTGTTCTCTACAAAGGAGGCCAGCCAGTGGCAATAGATACAATATTAATTTCAACTCAACACACCTCAAATATTGAAGGCATTGAAGTCGAAGAAGCCATAAAAGATCGCATTACAAAAGATCTCTGGGAGCATGTTGTAGAACCTGCAACTGCTGATCTTCATTTGAAACCACAAAGGCACACCACACGATTTCTAGTAAATCCCACTGGGAAATTTGTAGTAGGAGGACCTCAAGGGGATGCAGGCCTAACTGGCAGAAAAATTATCGTTGATACTTATGGAGGCTACGCACGGCATGGAGGGGGAGCGTTTTCAGGAAAAGATCCAACAAAAGTGGATCGATCAGCTGCCTATGCAGCTAGATATGTAGCGAAATGCCTTGTAGCAGCAAAACTTGCTAAAAAAGCAGAAGTCCAACTTAGTTATGCCATAGGGGTAGCAAAACCAGTTTCAATCCTGGTGGAAACTTTTGGAACTGGCATCATTGCTGACAGTGAACTAACAGAGATAGTGAAAAAGCACTTTGATCTTCGCCCCGGAGCCATTATCAAGCAATTTCAATTAAGGACATTGCCACAGAGAAGAAATGGTCGCTTTTATAGAGATACTGCTGCATACGGACACTTTGGTCGAACAGACCTAAATCTTCCCTGGGAAGATGTTGAGCAGAAAGCAAAAGAGCTTCAAAAATAAAATCACAGAGTTATCGCTACAGATAAAAAGGTCTAAATCCCAATGAAAATGCCTTCTCTAGTGATGGGAATAGATCTAGGCACAAGTGGTGTTCGAATAGCTGTAATAAATGAAAGTAGAGTCTTGATCCATAGTGCAGAGATGGCCTACCCAAATGATTTATCTTCATGGGAAGGTTGGAAAGAATGCTGCAAAACACTTATTCATGGAATTCCAAAAAGCATAAGAAATTGCCTCATGGCATGTGCCATAGACGGCACATCAGGGACACTACTGGCCTGTGACAAAAAAGGAAGCCCATTAGGACCGGCTTTGCCCTATTACCTCTGCTGTTCTGAACAAAAACTGCCTCTTGCGAAAATACTTCCCGAAGGTGGCATCGCCTCCAGTGTCAACAGCAGTCTTGCAAGAGCTCTTCGCCTAATAAAACAATATGGTCCCGATCTCCTCTTAAGGCATCAATCAGATTGGATCACAGGCTGGTTACTAGGGAATTGGGACTGGGGCGAAGAGAGTAATAATCTCCGACTTGGGTGGGACCCTCATAGCAAGTCATGGCCTTCAAACTTTAAAAAACTTTCATTGCAAAGGTCTTTACCTCTAATTGTTCCAAGTGGAAGGATTTTCACAACCATTTCTAATAAGCAAGCAAGTAGTCTTAACTTGCCAAAAGATCTGCTAATCATTGCCGGGACAACTGATTCAAATGCAGCAGTTTTAAGTGCAGAGTTAGAAAAAGACGATGGGTTGACAATATTAGGTAGCACAATTGTAGTTAAGCGCTTTGTAGAAAGTCCTATAAAAGGAGCTGGTATAACTAATCATCGTATTTTAAATCGTTGGATCTGCGGAGGTGCTTCCAATACTGGAGCCGCAGTTCTACGTCCACTCTTTAGTGATATTCATCTGAAGGAATTAAGTCGACAAATCAATCCATATTTAGATAGCGGTCTAAACCTCAGACCCATGCCTTTTCAAGGTGAGCGATTCCCAGTTGATGACCCCTCTTTAAAACCAATTATGAAGCCAAGACCCGTAAGTGATTCACTCTATCTGCATGGAATATTTGAAGGACTAGCCCAAAAAGAAAGCCATTGCTGGCAGAAACTTGTTGAGCTTGGCGCTCCAAGGCCCAAAAGAATTATTACGATTGGAGGCGGTGCTAAAAATCCTCAATGGAGAATTATTAGAGAAAGGATCATGGGATTTCCAATAAGGACATGCAGGAATTTCCCAGCACAAGGAGCAGCATTTATTGCTTTAAAAGCAATCTTAAAAAAGCATTGATCTCAACATCATCAAAAGACTAGAATCCCTAAACCAAGACCAGTTTGGAAAACCCAAGAACATTATCTATATTTTCTCCTTTTGCTAGTTACTAATTAGATGAGCTTTAGAGATCAATCAGCCTCACATTATTAGTATTGAAATTTGCCTAAGCCTCAGATTGCGATATAGCGTATATCTTTAGAGTTTAGATCTAAATAAAACTCTAATGAAAGCAACCCCACTAACTCCAGATATCAGCAAACGAATCTGCAACCATATGAATGCTGATCACCAAGAAGCATTAATTCAATATGCAAAGCATTTTGGAGGAGTTGTTAAGCCTAAACAGGTGAAGATGATTGATTTAAACCCAATAGAGATGAAGCTGGAAGTGGATGGGGATACTGTAAATATCGCTTTTGATCACAGACTCATCGACAGCTCAGATGCTCACAGAAGCCTAGTTGCAATGCTTGAAGAAACACCAAATCGCTCCTGACTCACAAAGTCAGATAACTCCTAACACTCCAAAAATTTCAAAACCTATTAAAACTTTGATTTAAATTCTGATCTCTTAAACGAAACCAGCAGCAGCAACTGTCAAAAAAACTTTTCCTCACACTGTGTTCTAAGATTTAGTAGTCCTGAGCAGATGCACAGGCAAAAAGCCGGGATAGCTCAGTTGGTAGAGCAGGCGACTGAAAATCGCCGTGTCCCCAGTTCAAATCTGGGTCCTGGCATACCCCCCCAAATCAGGAATTCACTTTCTTTAAAGACTTTCCTTTTAAAAGCCATTTTGAACTTGATATTCAATTACTGATCAAACGGTCTGATTGACCAGTAATTATTTTATTTAAAAAGCACAAAGTGTATTCTTATAAACAAATGCTATAGCCCTTTTGATTTCTAGAAACTTTTAAAAAATCTTCGACCTTAGGTCGAGTTAGTACACTTGGATGGCAACTTTTTTATCAATCAACCATTTTTTATTACGGGGAGAAGGTCTATTTACTTTTATTTGCTGAAATATGCTTTGATTCTTTTTTTAGCCAACCAAACAATAAGAGGATTTATAACATGGCCTTCACATCTAGCAATCAAGGGAATGATCGATACTACAACAATGCTGATAGTTTTGCTATGGCCTTTGATGATAAATGGAAAAGTTTCTCTTCTCAGCCTAACAAATCTGTAACCAGTAAAGAGGAGAAGATAAAAATTATTCTCTCAGAAATTAAAGATCATCCATTCCTAAATGAGTATCCTAGGGAGGCAAAGAAAATAGCTGAATTTCGCCTCAGACTGTTAAAGCTTGACTAAGCTAAAGATAATCTTTAAAGCAAAGGTATTTGATAGTCATGTTTTTATGATAAACATCACAACTAATCAACTTCATGGATACAAAGTATTGCTATCAATCTAATTCAATTGTTTTTAATATTTAAATCCATAGAAACTTTTTTTTCGTTTCACCTCAAGTTAGGACTTGTCTCAATATTTTCAACAAAAAGCTAGGTTCTGCAAATTCATCTTCAGGGAAAATTAAGTATCAAGAAAATTTTTTGGCGTCTAATTTTTTAGATTCACTCTTTGAAGAAGATTCTCTATAGATTAATACACAACTTAAGGCCCAATTATCTGTCTAATCTTAAAATCCGCGATTTTTGCTTTACCCTCAAGTAGTCTGAATATCAATATTGAACACAATTTGCCAAAACAATGCAAATTGTTAGTAAACCACTATTCAAAAAAGAAGTCTGCATACTCATGGCTATAAAGAAAGAACTATAGAAGTAATAATATTGATACTATCGATGCTTGGCTTAATTTCCATCCCCTTCAGGCTAATAAAACGACATTGGCCCTAGCAAGCTCACTAATGAAAAAAACTCAATCAAAATGAGATTTCTTTTAAATCGCGATAACAAATTACCCCTCCTAACCTTGCTTAGGTTGAGCTTATTTCAGGCCTGTTTAGGTTGCCTGGCGGTGATCTTTGCGGGAATGCTTAATCGAATAATGATTTCAGAACTTGCATTTCCAGCAATCCTGGTTGGCGGAGGGTTGGCATTCGAGCAATTAATGGCTCCATCCAGAGTTCTTTTTGGGAACATCTCAGACAGCTGGCCCATTCGTGGCAGGAAGAGAACTCCTTACATTTGGCTTGGTGCAGCTGGTTTTTGTTCGATGGCTGTTCTCTCTATTCCTCTCATTTTCATTACAGAAGAAGCTTTAAGGCAAGGGAGTTTGATGCCTATTGCTCTTTGCTCAGTAGCTCTCTGCATTCTTTTTTCTCTTTATGGCTTAGCCGTTTCTATGGCTACCACTCCATACCTCGCCCTTGTCATTGATTTGACTAATGAGCAAGAGCGACCAAAAGCAATCGGGATTATTTGGTGCATGCTCACAATCGGAATAATAGTTGGGGCAATTGCAATTGCAATTACCACTAAAGGATTAGATGGGGTAAGTGATGTGGAGTTACTAGAACCAGCACTGCAGAAGTTTATGATACGGGTGAGTGCAATAGTCTTAGCAATCTCAATATTTGCCTGCTGGGGGATAGAGCCAAAAAACAAAAAGATAGGTACAGGTAAGACAAAGCAAACAAAGGAGATAGGACTAAAGGAAGCGTGGTCATTAATCACTTCGAGTCCTCAGATAATAATCTTTTTTACCTTTCTAATTCTTTACACATTAGGACTTTTCCTTCAAGATCCAATACTGGAAAGTTATGGTGCAGAGGTTTTTAACTTACCAATTTCAAAAACGACTCTTCTCAATGCATTTTGGGGAGGAGGGACACTATTTGGCCTACTTCTTGGTGGATTATGGGTCACTCCACGCCTTGGAAAATTATCAACGGCAAGGATTGGGTGTTGGATGATTATTGTCTCTCTAGGACTTCTAATTATTAGTGGGTCTACTCAAACTGTAAACGGACTATATGGAGTACTAGTGATCTTTGGCGTTGCGGCTGGCTTGGCAACTAATAGCGCGCTATCTCTAATGTTAGATCTAACACTTCCAGAAGTTGCAGGGACTTTTGTAGGTGTTTGGGGACTGGCACAAGCACTGTCTAGAGCAATGGGGAAAGTATTCGGAGGAGGTCTTCTAGATATCGGAAGAGCAATAACGGCGCCAGAGAATACATACATGGCATTTGCATTTGTTTTCTTGTTAGAAATAATTGTCATGGTTCTTGCTATATTGGTACTTGAAAAGGTAAGTGTTAAGCGTTTTAGAGAAGAGACTTCTACAAAGATGGAGACTTTTATGATGGCTGAATTAGACGCATAAATAAATTACAAAACATATTAAACTGTATCCTCTTTAATTAAATTTGTTTATTGAGATAGAATTAATTTCAAAATCGTTCAATTTAAATTTCTCTCTAGAGGATTCTGAATGTCTTCTATTCCAGTTGATGCCCTTGCCTTCGGCGGCCAAAGCTTGACAGAGCAACCCATTACCTATGACAAAACTAGAATTTCAGGGAGTACACAAGTTAGTTATATCCTCCATTCCAAAGGAGGTTGCATGCCAGGACAGCAAGAACTGTTTATGACCAATTCAAGAACCAGTCCTGGCATTGGAGACAAGGTTAGCGACAATAAAGTCATGAGAGCATTTAGGCGTGAAAGATATTTAGAGGGTCAAGTTCCAATGCGAACTAAATTCCCAAAAACTGCAAGAGATTCCTTTACTTATGATGAATATGTACCTAATGATGATGAATCACTAAACCTGGCTATTAAGTCTTCTTACCGCCAGGTCTTTGGTAACTTCCACCTGATGGAAAGTGAGCGGCCAATAGAATTAGAAAGGAGGCTTAGGAATGGGGATCTAGTTATTCGAGAGTTCATCAGATTACTTTCAAAGTCAGAATTTTATAAAGCTCATTATTTGGAAAATGTGTCTCAACAAAGGTGCATTGAACTAAACTTTAAACATCTCTTAGGCAGACCACCATTACACCAACAAGAGGTAATTGAAAGTATAGAAGTGATGTCAGAAGAAGGCTTTGATAGCCATGTTGACAAGCTAATAGATTCAATTGAATATCAGGAAGCCTTTGGCCCATTTATTGTTCCATATCAACGTTGCTGGAATTCACCAAGTGGTGCCAGAACATCAAGCTTCATTAATACTTATTATCTAACACAAAGTTTCGCGACTAGCGACAATGCACTTCATAAGCGAAAAACACTTTCAAGCGAAAAAAGTGGAGTAAGTCAATTAGTTCACAGTTTAACAAATAAAAGCCCATATGAAATTATTTTTCCCAAGCATGCTGAATACCTATCAACAAAGAAGAAAGAATCAGACACAGTACTAATCAATGAATCATTCCCAAGTTAGATATCTTGGATTAACCAATCTAAATTATCCATCACAACAGATCAAATTCATGTCAATACTTCACCCACCATCTGATGAAAGACCTGGCGATCAATCTTCAAAAACGCCCTCAGGCAAGGAGATTCCAACTGCAATGTCAATGATGGTTGATTCAATGGTCAGAATGATCCAAAAAGCAAATAAGAATACTTCAAATCTAGATAGTGAAGAAGCCAAGGACAGTTTTGATGACAATTGAGCAGTTTGTTGCTCGAAGCGAAGGAGAATGGAGATCTATGAGGAGTGGGCACTCACTTGCTTTTCAGCAATTCGAGCAAATCCTCAGTACCATCACAGTCAAAATATTAGGAGGCAATGACCCAAGAGTTATAGATCTACTAAGCTCAAGTCCTGAAAATAGAGCAAAGTACACAACACCATTCTTGATTCAATGGGAAGCAGAAAGTGACTGGTCTAAAGAGATTAGTAAAGAGAATAGCTCAGGCTCTAGCATATTGATTCCAATCCCAAAAACAAAATCTAGTGGTTTGCTTATAAGAAGTATTGGTTATACAGAGGCTATTCCATTAATATCAACATACTGCTTCTTAAGTGATGGTACATTCAAGCTAAAGAGTAAATACGAGAAAACGACTACTGAAGAACGTATCTGGCACCTCTCAGAGAATGTCCGCTGTCGGTCATCGGTGGTCTACACAACAAAAACATCAGGGATATTGCAAACTTCCTTTGCCTCAGAAATCAAGCATCTCAAGCCTTAAAGAATCAATAAAAAAGTAAAGATGATAAGAACTAAAAGTCCACTGCTGCAATTCGCCGAAAACCTCTCAGGCAAGTATTCAAATGTTGAGCAAGCTCAAAAAAATCCCAGGGATTTTGCTCATATTAATATTTACTTTTTACCAATAGAGTGGTCAATTTTACAAGGAGCATGGTTCTACTCGGAACAAAGCTATGACTACGCACCTTGGTCACCTTATAGGCAAGGCATACATCAAATTCTAAGTATAGATAATATTTTTATAGTTGAAAACTATTCACTAAATTCGCCTGAAAAGTTTGCTGGTAGTGGCTTTATGCCAGATCTACTAAAAGACATACGAGAAAATTCTTTTCGTAAAAGAGATGGTTGTGCCATGCATTTCACTCAAGTCAGTTCAGATATTTATTTAGGAAAGGTTGAGCCTGGGCAAAGGTGTCTAATTCAGAAAGGAGACAGAATGTCCTATCTAGTTAGCAATATTGAATTAAGAAAAGATAAATGGCTAAGCTTAGATGAAGGGTTTGACCTTAATACAAATAAGAAGATCTGGGGTGCTGAACATGGCTATTTAAAATTCAAAAAAATCCAAAACTTCAAAAATCTCTTTGTTGATCAATGGCTAGAATTATGAAGATTTTAGTGACTTATTCATCCTAAAGATAAATTTTCAGAAGAATACTTACTACTAATCTCTTCGGCTTTTAGCTTGATAAATCGATTACTATCGTTCCTACTTATTAATATTTGATCTTTGATCTTTTGGTCTATTCCTGTCACAGGATATTTTTGAATTGCCATCAGGGCTGCATAACGTGACACCCAAAAAGGCGTAATTGACGCATCCAACCAACTTACAGTGTGTTTTACAGCAATAGATGGGAATAATTTTGCCAAGGTTAATATTGCAGCTGGCTTGAATTTCATAAAGTCAGGCCAATTCTGTCCCAGACAAAACAATGTAATTTCTTTAATTTCTATGAGGGCAAGATGGTTCCATCCTTTAAGGGACCTGAAAAGAATCATTAAAAAGTAAAGAGCACCATAGTCCCTTTTCATTCTACTTATATGTCTGGATAAAATTGGCCACAGGTTATTAGGATCTTTTTGTAAAAGTACTTTTAAAGCAAGGTATGACCTTTTATAGTCAGTATTTAGGAGTTCCAATACAAGAAGCTCTTCATCGTAAAATATTTCACAATTATTGGGAAGGTCGAAATAATTAGGGTCATCCAAAATCAAGGAGTCAATTGTATTCAGTAAATCAATTCCATTAGTGTTTTCAATATTCTTTGGCCAAAGAAGGTTCACAGCTCGAACTCTAAATGAAGGAGCAACTGGGGTTTTTAAAATATATGGCAATAACTGAATATCTCCAAAATCAATGATGTCATTAACAGCACATTGTCTATCATTCTGATTTGGCAAAGATAAGAGTTTAATCAGTTCTTCAACTTGATTAGATGCTCCAGATAATCTTTTAACTGCTGCTATAGAAGCTCCTAGAATTCCAGGCGATACACAAGAGCCTTTTAAGAAAAGTTCTATGCGTGGTAATTGTGAAACTGCACCTAAATTTCCGAGAGCCTGAATTAAGACTCTTCTATTCTGCTTTGAATCATCAAGCAAATCTGCCATTAATTGAATCAAGCCAGAATCATTACAATCAAGTTCTTGCAAGGCCCAAGCAGCATTCTCGACTAGGTATGGATCAGGACTCTTCAAGCATCGACCAATAGCAGGGATTGCACTTACACACTTGTGACGAGCTAAAACCTCAATAGCTTTTCTTCTGGCAATAACAACACAATGCGCTTCAGATTCAGATTCAACTAATTTTAAAAGTACTTTTTGGGTATCAGGGCCTGGATACTTAAACAAATGAAAGGCTGCTTTATAGTAATCACTAGATCGTGTAAGTTCATCAGTGCGCTTAGAGAGAATATTGAAGGCCTCTTCTTTGCTCAATATTGGAAGGTTATCAAAAGGATTTTTTTTCACTCTTTGAAGAAATAGTCAGCTTATCAGAAATATAACTGATCTAAATTAATCATATTATAGCGCATAAATAAAACATATGGAAAATAATTTTTGTACTATTAATATTGGAAGTAAAAAATAAGCAAAAACTCTTTTATAGTTGTTTTAAATTATCAGTATTCTATTTACCTTAGCCAGACTCTTATCTAGGTTTTAGACAACTGATAAAAGCCTGCTCCTATTAAATTGTCAAAAAAAACTCACTTCCAACAATCGTCAGAGGAAATAGTTCTTGGAGAAGATGAAGCTTCGAAGCTAGCTGATGAGCTCAAGTCAGAACTTCAAAGAGGCAGCATCCCAACAGCAGATGAAAAAAGAATACAACTAATAATTGCAGGCCTTGGCGATCGTAGAGGGCTGCTAAGACGAACATTTGCTGAAAGTCTTGGGGCTATAGGTAAATCAACTGTTCCAGCACTGCGTAAAGCTCTAATTCAACATTCCAACGTCACCGTGCGACGAGCAGCGGCAAAAGCTCTCAAATTAGTAGGAGACCCAAGTGCTCTCCCAGACCTTCTACTAGCACTAATAAATGATAAAGACCCTGTTGTACAAGGCTCATCTGTTGCCGCAATGGCAATATTTGGTGAAAGTGCTGTCGAATATTTACTGGCAGTGCTGGTTAACTCAAATAGCACCACAACTCAATGCGGTCTAGCTTCCTGGGGGCTCTCATTTATTGGAGCAGAAGCGCCGAAAGCCCTTCGAAAAGCTGCACAATCTAAAAATGCAGTTGTAAAAGCTGCGGCGATCTCAGCACTTGGAGAACAAATTCAATTATTAGGAGATAAATCGGCAAAAAATTTAGTCGTAAATGCTTTAGAAGATCCTGCAATTGAAGTGAGAGCAGCTGCTACAACTTTGATGGGAAAGCTTGATGATCCACTCTGGGCAAGACCTTTACTAATAAAAAGGCTTGCAGACCCAAATCCTGGTGTTAGAAAAAATGCGGCATTGTCCTTGATGAAGCTAAAGGCAAGTGATGCAATCAATGAACTAAAGAAGATTTATCGAACTGAAAAAGATGCTGAAGTCTCTCCAGTCCTAAAGTTAGTAATCAATAATTTAAGCAAAGGCTAGACTAATAAATATCAATTAGTTATTCTTAGGGTATAGATATTTAATATAAGAGTCTAATGAATAAATAGCGCTTTCTTGGACAAGCTTATCTATTGATGAATTCGCCGACAAAGCCTTCAAGCAATCTACTGAAGAAGGATCGTCTATCTCTCCAATTGCAGTAACCGAAGCTTTAGCGAGTAAAACATTTTCTTGTTTAGCAATCTCAATAAGTTTAGGCAAACCTTGCTTGCCTAACTGCCTTAGAAGTGAAACAACTGACAAATTAATTTGAGGGTTATCATCTTTTATTGAAAGGTCTATCACCTTTATCAAAGGTTCAGGGATTGATTTATATGTTTCAATCGCAGCTATTTTGACAAAAACTTTTAAGCAACTTGTCCGAACTGAAATATCCTCACTAGAAAAGAAAATCCGAACAACAGGCAACAAAGCAATATCACCAAAGCCCCCCAAGGCCTTAACTGACTTCCTCCTAAGCTCTACGTCTTTTGTATTTAAATTGCCAATTAGCCTTTCAATTGAAGCCTTTGGCCAATAAGTAGCCATATCAACATAAGCTCTCTTATTAATATTGGGGTTAGGGTGAGCCAAGTCTTCAAATAAATCATCTAAAGAAGGCTTGTTCCTCTTTGAAGAGTAAGTGCTCACGTAACAAGAAATTAAATAGGAAATTAGAATACGCCTTTTGACTAAATATATTTGTGTAATTTAAATATTGATTATATCCATTGAAAATCTATTAGTTATTGATGCCAATAGGAAATAATATCGGAACATCAACTTAATCTTCTTAGGCTAATGCATTTATCAAGTAATCTAGTAACCCTTTAAATTCAGTAGCTGCTTGTTGACTCATGTCTCTTGGAACACAAACTCTATCTCGAATATGTGTAAAAGCCTCTATGTAAGCAGCTGTCGGCAAAACTTGTATTCTGATGACCTCTCGCATACCAGCTATCCCCCATTCATCTAAAGGGCCTGTACCGCCAGTAACTAAGCAGTAATTAATCAAGCGCAGATAATGATGAATATCTCGAGCACATTTATCTTTATTTGCCTGCTCGTAAGAACCCCTTCCATAAACAGCATCTATGGCATCTGCTGTGACTTTATCAATCCCAGCAGCTAACTTTTCAGCAGCTTCCATTCGAGCGGCTGCACGATCCAAAGAGCCCTTTACGGCCTCAATGTCACTCATGCTAGGGAAGCGTCCAGCTGCATCAGCTACGGAGAGCACTGTTGTGACTGCAGATTTCATTTTCCACTTCCTCTAAAGGAAGAATAATTGGCAAGAATCAACATGATCGAATTAATCAACTAACTAAGAGAATTGATCACTCGATCAAAGTAGGAAGCCGCTTCAGAAGCAATTTCCTTACATTGAGCACCTGAACCTGAGTTAAGTCCCTCAAACATTTTACGTCCCGTATTTGTTTCAGTCATGATTGCGACTGTGGCAACCTTCATGATTTCTACAGAACGTATTGCATTTGAGAGTGGCACACCCAAAGCAAGGTAAGTCTCCTTTAACCCATTGAGACAGCGATCATCAAGTACAGAAGCATCACCTGCAAGAAGTGCATAGCTGACATACCTGAGAATGATTTCTCCATCTCTTAGACAAGCTGCCATTCGCCTAGTTGGATAGCAGTTACCTCCTGGCTGAGTCATGCCAGTGTTTTCACAAACCATCCCTGAAACTGCATCTGCTGCTATGCAAGAAACATTTTGCGTAATAGCAAGAGTCGCATCAATACGCTTATTCGCGTCAGCAACATACTTGCGGAGAGCAGCCAAATCCTCTGTCCCAATTGGGGCGCCTTTGGCATCAGCGCTAACAACAGCACGGGAGAATGCGTCTAGCATTGGGAGGTCGGAACAACCGAGTCAGATATGTGAGTAAGTGCTTTGGATCCATAAGGAAAAGCACCATCTACCAACCTACTTCTTAGCTTTCCGTAGAAAGTTATTAATAGATTAGTCCGCAACGGTTCTTAACCGAAGATTATCGTGAAAGCCTTGTTCTGAATAGAGGGCAGAACTATCACAAACCAGTGAAATAGAGTTTCACAAGGGCTCTTAATTATCAATTCAATTTATTTGCTTTAAAAAAAAGCAAACTTCTATAAGGAAAGCTAGATTAATAAGTTAAGTCAATCTTGAAAATAACTAGATCAATGACAGAACCGAGCATTCATGAGCTTAATGAATCAATTAAATTACTTTCCAACTATCATGATAGGCTCCAGGAAGAAGTAATAAGTATTACAAAGAAGCTGCAAATGCCACAAGCCAAGATAACTACAACTCTAAATAAAAATTCAGAGTTAAGCAATATAAAACAAGTAATAATTAATCTTGTAGAACAGCGTGACAAGAAACTAAATCAAACCCAAGAATAATCAATCAAAGCAATACCCATCAATTTATAACAAACAAAATAATTTTTTTCGATCAAGATGAATGAGCCTAGCTTTGAATTCCTTGAAGGACTGAATGATGCCCAACGGCAAGCAGTTGATCATCATGTTGGCCCCCTTTTAGTAGTTGCAGGTGCTGGGAGTGGAAAAACCAGAGCACTCACACATCGAATAGCACATTTAATCGGGCACCATGGTGTAGATCCAGCCGAAATCCTTGCGGTTACTTTTACCAATAAGGCCGCTCGAGAAATGAAAGAGAGATTAGAATTACTCTTAGCAAAAAAATTAGCCAATGCTCAATTTGGCCAACCCTGGAGCACACTTCCTACGATCGAACAACGTCAATTACGTCAACGCATCTATACAGAAATAACTAAAGAACTTTGGATTGGGACTTTTCATGCTCTATTTGCAAGATTACTAAGGTTTGATATAGAGAAATTTACGGGTGCTGAAGGTCTTAGATGGACCAGACAATTCTCTATTTATGACGAAACAGATGCCAAAAACCTGATCAAAGAAATAGTCACTCAGGAAATGCAACTTGATCCCAAACGCTTTGACCCAAAAAAAATCAGATGGTCTATAAGTAGGGCTAAAAATCAAGGTTTCTTACCACATCATTTAGCAGAAAAGGCGCAAGGGAGAATAGACGAACTTACAGCAAAAGCTTATAAGCTCTATAGAAACTCTCTAGCGGCAAATAATGCTTTGGATTTTGATGACCTTCTTCTTTTACCTGTGCAACTACTCAAGCAAAATGTAGATGTTCGAGATTATTGGCATCAAAGATTCCGTCATATATTAGTTGATGAATATCAAGATACTAATCAAATTCAATATGAATTAATCAAGCTTTTAGTGACCAATGGGAATGAGCCATCTTCATTTAAAAATTGGAAGGATCGATCAATATTTGTTGTTGGGGATGCTGACCAAAGCATCTATAGCTTCAGAGCTGCTGACTTCAGAATTCTGATGGGGTTTCAAGCGGATTTTGGTGATAAGTCTCTAGATACGACAACCTCGACAATGGTCAAGCTTGAAGAGAACTATCGATCAACATCTAACATCCTAGAAGCTGCAAATTCATTGATTTCTCACAACACGGAACGTATAGAGAAAGTATTACGAGCAACAAGAGCCGAAGGTGAACTAATCAAACTCACTAAATGTGACGATGAGATTGCAGAAGCAGAAGCAATAGTTCATCGACTAAGGATGATTAATGCTGCAAACCCTGAAGTGCGTTGGGGCGATATGGCAGTTCTCTATAGAACTAATGCACAATCAAGAGCAATCGAAGAGTCTTTAGTTCGTTGGGGTATTCCATATGTTGTTGTTGGAGGGCTTCGCTTTTATGACCGAAGAGAAATAAAAGATATTTTGGCTTACCTTCGACTTTTAATTAATCCAGCAGATAATGTGAGTCTTCTTCGGGTAATGAATGTACCTAAAAGGGGTATTGGCAAAACAACTATTCAACGACTTACAGATGCAGCTAATCAATTGAGCATTCCTCTTTGGGAGGTGGTATCTGATGCTGAAGCCGTACGTTCTTTAGGCGGAAGATCTTCAAAAGGTCTTTTGGAATTCTGTGAACTCATTAATTTCTTAAATAGTCACTTAGTTAGTTCTTCTATCTCAGAATTAATACAACTAGTCATGGAGAAAAGTGGTTATATCAGTGGGCTTATTGCTGAAGGAACTGATGAGGCAGAAGAACGCAGACGAAATCTCCAAGAACTTGTAAATGCAGCATTGCAATATCAAGAGGAAAATGAGGCCGCTGACCTTGAGGGCTTTCTTGCATCAGCCGCTCTAGCAAGCGATGCAGACAACAAAGATACTCAAATTGATCGAGTCACACTCATGACACTTCACAGCAGCAAAGGTTTGGAATTCCCAATTGTTTGCTTAGTTGGAATGGAACAAGGATTATTTCCTAGTTATCGTTCTCTTGATGATCCAGCCTCATTAGAAGAAGAAAGAAGATTGTGTTATGTAGGACTGACAAGAGCTAAAGAAAGACTCTTTCTTACTCATGCAACAGAGCGCAGAGTTTGGGGCGGCATGAGAGAAGCTGCTTTACCATCTATATTCCTTTCTGAAATTCCTGAAGAGCTAATTCAAGGTGATGTCCCATTAAGTGGAGGTACCTCATTGAGGCGGGAAAGAAACCTTGAGAGGCAAACAAGAATTGACCGAAATTACATCCAAAACAAGGCTCTGGAGCCTAACAACATTCCAAAAAATGCTGTTAGGAGAAAACACCCAGGGCCTTCAGCAGGAAAGAATTGGTCTATCGGAGACAAGGTAATCCACAAAAGCTTTGGGTTAGGGACAATCAGCCATATATTTGGCGAAGGTGAGAAAATTTCAATCGCAGTGAAGTTTGATGGTTTAGGTCCAAAAATTCTTGACCCACGTCTCGCACCAATCGAACTGCACGAATGCGAATAGATGCAGAACCAATTCTTCAGAAATTGATATTGAAACAAAAGGAGCTAGTTTTTAAGAATGGAGCCCACTGAGAGCAGCAAGTCTCATCTTGAATGGCCAAGCTTGCTCAAAAACTTGCCTTTAGATGAAATTCTAAAAGCAGCCAATACAGCAGGAATCAATTCTGTTGCAATCGTTGGCGGCGCAGTTCGAGATGAATTACTTAACCAAATTAAGGAACAACCTTTACAAACCCCAAAAGATTTAGACCTAGTAGTAGAAGGATCTGCAACTCAATTAGCAGAAGCCTTAAAGGATGAATTAGAGCCTAGGAGATTATCTGGATTGCGGATTTATCCCGATTATGACACCGCGGAGATAAAAATAGATGGGTACCCATTCGACTTCGCAACTGCACGAATAGAAAAATATAAATCGCCAGGGCAAAACCCTCAAGTCACCCCTGGCAGCATTGAAAAAGATCTTCAGCGCCGAGATTTCACAGTTAATGCTATGGCACTAGAGTTATCAAATATGCGACTAATCGATCCCTATGGGGGGCAAGCTTCTCTCGCTAATCGAGAACTTCGGTTTCTTCACTCGAAAAGCGTTGAGGAAGACCCAACCAGAATAATTCGAGCCGCTCGCTATTCTGCAAGACTGCTATTCGATTTAGCACCTGAAGCTCATAAACAAATTAAATCAACTCTTTTACATTGGCCTTGGAAGTGGAAGCAAGGTGATTCTCCGAATCTTGCTCCTCCAGCTCTAGCGACGAGGCTTCGCCTAGAAATGGAACTCTTGTTTCATGAAGAGTTATGGGCAGAAGCATTAGAGAATCTACAAAGTTGGGGAGGCCTAGTATTACTTGAAAGCGGACTCCAAGCAGACAAGGGTTGGGGGAACAGATTAAAAAAGGCTTCAGAGCTCGGAGTAGATCTACTAACTGCATTTCTAGCCGGCTCAAGAAACCCTGGTGTTGTGGCAGCAAGGTTGCAATTACCTCAACATCAACAACAAATACTTATTCAAAGTCTAGAAATTCAAAAGTTCCTTTGTGATCTTCTTGAGAGAAAAGAGTATTTATCATGGACACCTTCTATATGGAGTCATGAAATTGAAAGTAATAATTGGCACTGTGATGCTATAGCTCTTTCAATATGCAATGGTGGTCCTATTTGGCGTCCGTTTTATAAATGGTTAAATTGTTGGCGATTCATTAAGTCGCCAATTTCTGCTAAAGAGCTGATTCAGAAAGGATGGGAAGCAGGACCCTTATTAGGAAAAGAACTAAAAAAACTAAGGAGCGAAGAGCTAGATAAGTTAATAAATTAGAAAGACTGCGATTAATTATTTAAAGCAATATATAAACGACCATTTATATAGATAAAACATTGCCAATCTTGATCCATGGAGCTTCATTCTCTAATCTTATTGCGTCTTCGTTTGGGCAAGCTATCAATAATGGTCCGCAGGTCTGAGGGTCAACTATAAGCTCCATGATTGTCTCATATTCTTGACATCCCGCATAGAGGCCTTTCCCTAAAGATAATTCAACAAATGCAGGTGATCCATCCCTCTTATCGAGAAGGCTCCATGCTCTGCGGTTCGCTGGGGCGAGTGTGCTCGCATAACCATCCCTAAGCAAACTTAATGCGCCCTTTAATGAAGGAATTAATTCAGCCTCTAATTGAATTCGTAGTAGAGATTGACCTAATTTAATGCGTTTAGAATTGCTAGCAAAAAGCATCTCTTCCAAATGGCCCAACAATCCAAAACCTGTAATGTCAGTACAAGCATGCACAATTGGATTTGAATGATTCCTCTCTTGAGCTTTAAGTAGTGCCTCCACAAGAATGTGTTGGCTAGTCGCAAGCTCATTGATTGCTGCGTCCAAGTCTTGAGAGCAAACTTTGCCAGCTCTAGCTGCAGCAAATAGAACGCCAGAACCTAAGCCTCGACTCAGCATTAGCGCATCTCCTTCGCAAAAGCCTCCTTTAGTCCACGGGTCGATTCCACTAGAAACTAATCCATTGACACATAAAGCTATTTGAATTCCAAGACTGATTGGTTCAGGAGCATCACTTCTATCCTCAACAGTATGACCCCCAACAAGTTTTGCGCCTTGGATTTCTAATGCTGAATTAATACCAGACAAACTCTGAGCTAATAATTCCTTCTGAATTTTGTCAGATACATTGGGAAGTGTAATTACAGCCTGCGCAGAAGAAACGCACGCACCGGTTGCCCAAAGATCAGAGCATGCATGCAAAGCTGTTAATCGCCCATTAAGCCAGGGATCACTTATCAGAGCAGGGAATCCATCTACACTTTGCACAAGACCTTTCCCTCCTTGTAGCGATGCAATAAAAACAGAATCCTCTGGATTAGCACTCAAAGCTGAAAGATTTGCCTGATCCAAAGCTTCTTTTAGAGGTTTTGAAGGCAGTTTCGCTGCACAACCACGACAACCCATATCTGAATCAATTGAATTTTCTGATGAATCCATACCAAATTCAACGTCAAGCTTCGCCATAAACTTTCTGTCAATTTTCTCCTTCCATTTCCATAGCAAATGGTGAGGGCCAATTAAGAAATGTCCCCACGAAGCCCAAGCTACAGGCTTTTTAGATTGATACCCCCCACCACCAATCAACTGAAGAGCTCTTTTTTGAGGCAACCAACCAGAAGGCTCCAAGTTTTTACTAAATCTCTCAAGATTCCTTGCTAAAGGCTCAGCAGCACGTACCGCCCAAACGCCTGAAGCAGGTCGATACTGCTTTTTGATGACACCACAATCACCTACCGCAAAAATATATGGGTAATTAATTACTTGAAATGTATTAGTCGTAAAAACTCTGCCATCAGAGTCAACTTCAAGATTACTTTTTTTAAGCCAATTAGGTGCTTTACTTCCAGTGCAAAACAATACGTGGCCTGAGATTGAAGCCCTCCTAGGTATCAGGTCAATCTTGGCCTTATCAAGCGCCTTTTTAAATGTGGGACTTAATTTACACATATCTGCTTGCAATCTCAAAAAGCGATTACTCCAACGACTACGAAGCGCTAAAACAACCTCCAAGGCCGAAAGGCCTGATCCAACTACCGTCAATGGCTTTTTATCAAAATCAAGAGTATCTTTCTCTTGGTTTTCAATCCATTGCATTGCTGCAGTTAAAGGCTTAATTGGTATCCCTAAATCTATGCCTGTCTTTTGAACATGTTCTTTATCCTCGCAGGCTTCAGAACCAATATCTAAACTCAGTCGTTGAAAATATATTGGAGGGCGATCTTGCAAGAAGATACAATTATCAATCACATTTAAACCTCTAATTTCATCTATTACGAGCACGACCTTAGCTTTCTCCGACAAGGTTCTTAGATTAATCAAAACTTCATTTAGTGAATAATATCCTGCAATTAAACCTGGAAGCATTCCTGAGTACATTGTGGTGCTTTTTCGACTAATCAAAGTGATCAAACCTTTAGGTCTAAGGCTAGGATCCATGCACCATCTGCGAAGTATCAAAGCATGGGTATGTCCTCCTCCCGCTAAAACAAGATGATCATCAAGCATTATTTTGAGGGCAATAGAGTGAACAGTTTGTAAAGGCAATAAACTAATTCTGACAATTTTACTACCATAAACTTGATTGAGTTATCTAATGAGGATATTCTCTTTGCTATTGATAAATTAACTATTTAAAATTTCCAGTCAAAACTCCTTAGCAAAAGGCAAGGTTTAAGACTAAGTAAACACAAAAACTTAAAGTTATGTTCAAACTATATTTATTTCAAAGAAGCTAAGATGAAAAGGATTGAGAAAACCTAATTGCAGCTTTCTAAAATTACTCTTCTCAAAGATGCGCGTCTTGGCATATTGGGAGGGAGTGGCCTTTACAACATAGACGGGCTCGAAAATGTACAAGAGTTGAACATTAAAACTCCCTTTGGTGCACCATCTGACACATTACGTTTAGGGGAATTAGGTGGGATGGAGGTGGTTTTTCTTGCTCGGCATGGCAGACATCACACAATTACACCGACAGATATTCCTTATAGGGCAAACATCTGGGCACTCAAATCACTAGGTGTTAGTTGGTTATTAGCACCATCAGCGGTTGGCTCACTGCAAGAACAAATAAGACCCCAAGACATGGTCGTACCTGACCAATTTATCGATCGAACCCATCAAAGGCCTCTATCTTTCTTCTCTGATGGCGCTGTTGCTCATGTAACCATGGCAGATCCGTTTTGCCCCAATCTTGCAAGGTTGCTAGCGGAAGAAGGAGGAAGGCTGATGCCTGAAGGAAGACAAATGCATAAAGGTGGCATCTATTTAGCCATGGAAGGCCCTGCATTCTCAACTCGCGCCGAATCAAACTTATACAAAAGCTGGGGCTGCTCAGTAATTGGGATGACAAACCATACTGAAGCAAGATTGGCGAGAGAAGCTGAAATTGCCTATGCATCTCTTTCGATGGCCACCGACTATGACTGCTGGCATGAAAGTGAAGAAACTGTTTCAGTAGAAATGGTAATGAACAACCTTCGGGCTAATGCGAGCTTGGCCTCAAAAATTGTTCGTGCAACAGCTGCAAAGATTTCAACAACTAGGCCAAAAAGCACAGCACATCATGCACTCAAAGATGGACTAATGACAGCCAAAGAGAGGGTGCCAAATGAAACTCGTAAGAAGCTTGATTTATTAACAAGGCCTTACTGGGGCCATTTCAGTAACCAATAAAAAAATTATCTTTCCAAAAGAAAAATCGAACTTCCATTAAATGGAAGTTCGATTTAAGCACTTCAACCTTTAATAGCGAAGGAACTCCTTAATTCAAATCCCTAAATTTATAAGCCTCCAGCATTCCCTACACCGGTGTAGGAACCATAAAAGAAAATACCAAGAACAAAGAATACCGCTATTCCACCTGCAGAGGCTACAAGCCAAAGAGGCAGAGATCCTTCTGTCCAACGGCGTTCCCAAGAAACTGCTGGACGTCCATCTGGAAGTCGATCAGGTATTCGACCGTCAGGGCCCTTAAGTTTGGTGCTCATGATTCCTAAGGTTCAGTTAAAGAAATAGCTGGAAAACAAAATTCCCATGACGAAGGTAAGCAAAAGTCCTAAATAAAGACTTGTGCGATTCAACTCAACGGGCAAATTGTTGGGATTTGGATTGACTTGCATTGCTAGTAGAAAGTGATCAATCAGCGACGGATGAACTGCATGGCAGCAATTGCACCTAGGAAAAACACCGTGGGAACGCCCAAGGCGTGCACAGCAAAGAATCTAACCGTAAAAATCGGGTAGACGCGATCAGATTGAAGAGGAGCAGATTGTGTCATGTCTTATTGCAGACGCAGGTCTAGTTGGGACTTGGATTCATAGCGTTGGCTCACAACTGGAGCCTTTGTCTCTGAACCCTGGAAATATGCATCAGGTCTTGGAGTCCCGAAAGTGTCATAGGCAAGACCTGTAGACACAAACAAGAACCCAGATATGAAGATAGCTGGCAGGGTTACAATTTGGATAACCCAAAACTTGATGTCGGTAAGGATCTCAAAAAACGGGCGTTCCCCCGTAGAGCCGGCAGCCATAACCTCATGCGTATCAGCCCATAGATCTTATCAAGGCTCTGACGTATCTATGTGGATGCCTTGCAGGCTTGGTTACAGAGCGTTGTGCAAATTTATTTTTTAAGCAGGCTTATCCAGCCCAACGGAGCAAAGTTCCTCTTTCTCCCAGTACAAAGCCACTGATTTTTTCCTGCTCATCACTGGCATTAAACAAAATTCGAAGCAAATTAGAAGGTTGCACATCTCCCACAGGATCAGATTCCCAAGAATCTCCTCCATCTTTACTAAATAAGAGTGTTCCATTACCACCCGCTGCCCAAATTGTCCCTTTTGGGTCCCAAGCCAAGTCCAAATAGTTGTAGCCATTAACTATAGGAATTATTGGTTTACCCCAACTATCTTCCTGAGCCTCAAAATAATCAGCAAAACGAATCTCAGCACCTCTTGAAATCATCCACAGTGATCCATCTGGCTTATATCCCATTGTTTGGACTCTCTTACTGCTAGCTCTTTGATGTGGCTGCCAGGAGCTTTGGCCAGGATCCAAAGTCGCATAAAAATTTCCCAAACTACTAACACTTACATATTCACCATTACTACCTCTCCTTATATCTCTAATACCACCTGAAGCTTCTTCTATTTTCCCCTCCCAATTCTGTCCTCCGTCTGTCGTGACATAAACCGCTCCTGCTGTAGTAGCTAGTTCTGCGGAATCTGTCGCAAGAGTTTTAATTAGATAAGGCTCCCCAGGCAATTTGTTACCTAGTGCCAAACGAGTCCAAGTTTGCCCAGCATCTCGACTATGCAGTACTAGGCCTGGCTGACCAGCAATCCATCCCTCATCACCAAAGAAATCAATACTAATCAAACGAAAATTCTCTTCACTAGGAATATCAAGGCTTCTCTTGTCCCAACTTTTACCTCCATCATTAGTTTCACGAATTAAACGGTTCGTTCCAATCAAAAAACCATGATTTTGATCAACAAAACTAATATCCAGAGGGTTGGCATCTGTATTGATCTCAACGACTTGCCAAGGACTTGCACTCGCAACTGACAAGCGAGTTGAGACACAGCCACCCAAACTTAGGCCTATGCCCAAGATAAGGACCCAATTGATCAAGGTCGAAAGAAAACGGTTCATAGAGGAATTGATTAGGTTCAATGCAAGGAGTACAAAGACAAGAAGCAAGCGACGGCAAAGGCCAGGCCTCCAAAAATCAAGACATTCTTCTGCCCTGAAGTGAGATTATTAATTCCAAAACCATAATTTAAATTTTCCTCAAATCCACTAGGTGATTCCTTGGGGCCAATATCTCTAAAGACCTCAACTCCTGAACGGCATACAGGGCAACGAAAATTGCCCTGATCCAAATCCATGAATGCTGTTCCACTCGCAATACCAAACTTTTTTACACCATCGGCAGGGTCATAAACATAGCCACACTTGCGGCACTCAAATCGATGAGAGGTGTTCTCAGGGATTGATTCTGATGCCCCTTCTGAGGCTAATGAAGACATTGTTTCAACAGCCTCAAGATCCAACTTACTTACTTCGCCAATATCTTCTGTTTTTTTGATTTCATCGCTCACGATGCTCTCCAATTCAAGACAACTCTATCTAGGCTGACACTTTTCAGCGAATATGGGACTTATCATTCAAATAGCCAGTATCAATTGAGTAGCAAATATCTATGTTTTCACTACCTGGCTACGACGCTTTCCTAGGGTTTCTTTTGCTCGCATCGGCTGTCCCAGCACTCGCTTTAATTACCAACAAACTACTTTCTCCTAGCAGCAGAGAAGGGGAGCGAGAGCTGACATATGAATCTGGAATGGAACCCATCGGAGGCGCATGGATTCAATTCAATATCCGTTATTACATGTTTGCTCTTGTCTTTGTGATTTTTGATGTGGAGACCGTATTTCTCTATCCATGGGCAGTAGCTTTCAATCGTCTAGGTTTATTGGCTTTTATAGAAGCACTTATTTTTATTGCCATTCTTGTAGTTGCACTAGCCTATGCATGGAGAAAAGGAGCACTTGAATGGAGTTGATTCAGTGACTGAAAGCCCTTCTATCAAAGCAGTACGAGACTTACGCTCGGCCACATGTGGACCCGTTGGGGCCCCAACGGTTACCAGTGAGCTAAGTGAGAACATCATTTTGACCAGTCTGGATGACCTTCATAATTGGGCGCGACTAAGTAGTTTATGGCCTTTGTTATATGGGACAGCTTGCTGTTTTATAGAATTTGCTGCATTGATTGGATCACGATTCGACTTTGATAGGTTCGGATTAGTACCAAGAAGTTCTCCCCGGCAGGCAGATCTTTTAATAGTGGCAGGTACAGTCACAATGAAAATGGCTCCAGCACTGGTAAGGCTTTACGAACAAATGCCTGAGCCCAAATATGTAATTGCAATGGGCGCATGCACAATTACCGGTGGAATGTTTAGCGCAGACTCCACAACAGCTGTTCGAGGAGTAGACAAACTAATTCCTGTAGATCTCTATCTGCCTGGTTGTCCTCCAAGGCCAGAAGCAATCTTTGATGCAGTAATTAAGCTACGTAAAAAAGTGGGAAATGAATCAGTAGCCGAACGAAATAAAATCAGTCAGACACATCGTTACTACACTATTAGTCATCAAATGAAGAGAGTAGAGCCTCTTATTACCGGCAAGTACTTGAATGCGGAAACGCAAAAAAAAGCACTGCCATCAGGAGTTGGTATAAAGCTGGAGCAAGAAGATCTCGTCAAAGATCAAGCAATCCTAAAATCAAACAACAAGAACGAATCATGAGCGAGGAAACACCTCCAAATTCACCTGCTCCATCACAAGAAAACGATAGCCAAGAAATCTCTGCTGAAAAGGCACTTCAGCCAGGCCTAGTGAGTAAATGGCTCAGCTCCAAGGGATTTGACCACACTATTCTTGACAATGATCACCTTGGAATTGAAACAATAAGTGTTGAACCTATTCATCTTCGTGAAATTGCAACTGCCTTAAAAAGCTACGGGTTCGATTATTTACAATGTCAAGGGGGATACGACGAAGGTCCAGGATTAAACCTTGTCAGTTTTTATCATCTAATTTCAATACAGAACTTTCTATCAACGAATGATTCATCGAACTCAAATGTTCAAGAAGTTCGCATCAAAGTTTTCTTACCTCGCTCTGGAGACCTAAGTGTTCCAAGTCTTTACGGTCTATTCCATGGTGCTGACTGGCAAGAAAGAGAAACATATGACATGTTCGGGATTAATTTCGATGATCACCCGCACCCCAAAAGATTGCTTATGCCAGAAGACTGGAAAGGCTGGCCTCTGAGAAAGGACTACGTTCAACCTGACTTTTATGAAATGCAAGATGCATATTAAATATCCTTTTTGTAACTCCTATAAAAGCGCATAATTGCCAAGGCAAGACTCCTTGAGTCATGGCGTAATGTAGGCGTTTGACGGCGACCCTGCAGGGGAGCTTGTATAACCTTATACCCCTGTAATTTCAGAGCTCTTTTGTCACATGTAACAGGCTGGGCACCTCTTGCCTTGTAATAGTCCACTAATGGAGAAGGCTCGATTTCATCTTGAGCGAGAATTGAATTAAAAATCCTCTTACTAATTCCAGAACTTGCTAGTTGAGCTTCTATTGCTCTGACATGCCCACTTACATCAAGACCATCAGTCTCACCTGGTTGGGTCATCAAATTGCATATATACAATTTTGGGGCATTACTGCTTTGAATTGCATCCACTAATTCTGGTACAAGCAGATTTGGCAAAAGAGACGTATACAGACTCCCTGGGCCAAGCAAGATGAGATCAGCATTAGCTATTGCTTCTAGGCCACGCGGTAGAGCCGTAGGTTTTTCTGGATAACAACCAATTCTCAAAATCGGACTTGGAGCATTGCCGATCGCAGATTCACCTTCTATTTTCTGACCATTTTCTAATTCAGCCCATAGCTTTACATCAACGTTCGTAGCTGGTACAACTTGCCCCTGCACCGCAAGCACTCTGCTAGAAGCAGTAATAGCCGCCTCTAAATTCCCTGTAATAGCAGTTAAAGCGGAAAGAAATAGATTCCCAAAACTATGCCCTTCTAATCCACTCCCCGAAGAAAAACGGTATTGAAATAACCGAGTTAAAAGAGGGGCCTCTGTTGAAAGAGCTGCTAAACAATTACGTATGTCGCCAGGAGGTTGTACGCCTAATTCACGGCGCAGGACTCCACTGCTTCCTCCATCATCTGCAACAGTGACAATCGCTGTTATTCGGCTGCTATAGCTCTTCAAGCCACTTAGCAAACTCGCAAGACCTGTCCCACCTCCAATAGCAACAATATTGGGGCCTCGATTTAATTTGCTCTTAGCCCTAAGTGCATCTACTAAAGCTGTGTCCTTGGAGGGGGCTAGTGCCTGCTGAATCGAACCAAAGCTACGACTCTGCCCCCACAACAAAAGCCCACCACCCAAAATAAAAACCAAAGGGCCAGTGATACTCCTTGGCAAGAATGTAGTAATCGCAGTTAAAAACCAAAAAAGAGTTTCAATACTCCAATAAATTGGGGTCAAATCAGCCCAAATTGCAGCTCCCAAAAGTGCTAAGAGCAAACCCAGACCCGAGGTCAACATCCATCGCTTAACCACTAACCCTGGCAATAACCAGCGAACTGCTCTAACAGTTCGCATTGCTATACCCTTTGGATGCGATCGTCTTTTAGATCTTCTAGGCCGCCTCAAAGCAATGCGCCTTTTATAGCGACGTTGATAAGAAGATTGGTTCCGTGAAGTCAAATGCGGTGTAGAGCTAGATCTAAGTCAGCCTTCAGAACTCTAAGTGTCCTTCCAAAATTGAACAGACAAGGCAATATGAGATAAATCAATGCGCTTTTAGGTTTTCTCGTGGCTCAACCCACAACAGTGGTCAAGATGCAAGACCTAACAATGCAGTGGGGAAATATCCAAGTGCTTAATGGATTGCACTTAGCAATGAAACCTGGGGAGCGTCTTGCAATAGTGGGGCCTTCAGGTTGTGGTAAATCAACAATTCTCAAACTTTTAGCTGGATTGATTTTGCCAACAACAGGTGAGCTTCAGTTATTTGGGAAAAGACAAAATTACCTCAGACTGGATCAGTTACAACCTCCAGATGTTCGATTAGTTTTTCAGAATCCTGCTCTTTTAGGTTCTTTAACAGTCGAAGAAAATGTAGGTTTTCTTCTCAAAAGAAAAGCGAAACTTCCAAAAGAAAATATTCGTAAACTTGTAGCAACCTCCCTAGAAGAAGTAGGCCTTTACGACATTGCAGATAAATTTCCAGGACAACTAAGTGGAGGCATGCAAAAACGCGTTAGTTTTGCTAGAGCTTTAATCAGTGAACCTTACAAAAAAAAAGATGCCATGCCTCTTCTTTTGTATGACGAGCCAACAGCAGGACTAGATCCAATAGCATGTACGAGGATCGAAGATTTAATAGTAAAAACAACAACCATTGCAGGTGGCTGTTCAATAGTTGTAAGCCATGTTCTTAGTACTGTTGAACGAACCGCAGCAAAGGTTTTGATGCTTTATGGAGGGAAGTTCCAATGGGCAGGATCAATCGAAGAATTCAGAGAAAGTAAAAATCCCTATGTAAATCAGTTTCGTACAGGTAGTCTTCAAGGACCAATGCAACCTGCAGATCATTGAATGCCATGAGACGCAGTGTTCGGGATGCCATTGTCGGATTATCAATAGTAGGAGGGATCATTGCGTTTGGAGGGATAATGCTTTGGCTTAGAGGGATTAAGTTGGGAGCCAATTCTTGGCAAATAAAAGCAAACTTCTCAGATGCAAGTGGACTCTCCGAACGTTCACCCGTTACATATAGAGGGATACTTGTTGGAGAAGTTGGAGCAATAGAAGTAAGGCCAGAAGCAGTTCAAGCAACAATAAAAATCGACAAACCAGATCTTTATTTACCTACTCCTGTGATAGCAAGAGTTGTCAAAAACTCTTTATTAGGTGGCGACGTGCAAGTTGCTTTAATAAGTAGTGGAAAATTACTTGGAATAAATAATACTTTGCCTGGAGATGAGAATTGCTTTAATTCACAAATACTTTGCAAAGACGATCTAATAAAGGGTGAGCCTTTAACAAGCATTTCAACACTTACTACAGAGCTTGAGCGTATAGTCAGAAAAGCTTCCCAAAAAGATATTATTCAAAACCTAGTCGATTCGACCAATCAATTTGACAAGACACAAAAAGAACTAGAAAGTCTCATAATTCAAACAAAAAAAGAAGTCAAAAGAGCACAGCCCATTATAACCGAACTTTCTGAAGCCAGCGCGCATATAAATAACATATTAGCCGCTATAGATGATCCTGAAACACTGAATGACATAAAGGAAACAGCAAGCAATGCTAGATCTTTGTCAAAAAAGATTGATACTATGGGGACTGAGGTAAATAAACTAATGGATGATGATGAATTGATGAATGCACTCAGAAGTGTAACTATTGGACTTGGGAAATTCTTTAATGAAGTTTACCCATCAAGCTCTAATTAATTGTTTCCCAGAAAATATCAAATTAATTAACTGTTCCAATAGCATCCATTGCAATTGCTGCTATTGCTTGATCGCTAGCCTTAGGGAGTTGCACATATTTCCCTCCTGCGGCTTCTGCCAACTCTTTACCCATCCCACTGCCAATAAACTTTCTTTCAGTGTCTATAACAAGAAGCTTAATCCCAAGACTCCTATACCGCGCTGACACATCAAGTACTTCTTGTTTTAAATCCACTGGCTCTTCTCCCTCAAGTTCAGGCTGGCCTAATGATTTACCTAAAGGTACATTTCCACGGCCATCAGTAATCGCAACAACGACAACTTGACCAAGGTCTCCAGTAGCTAATGCATTAGCTCCTACACGTGCTGCTTGGGTTAAGCCATGTGCCAGAGGGGAACCTCCGCCACATGGCATCGTCTCTAATCTTCTTTTGGCTGCAGTAATCGAGCGGGTTGGAGGCAATAAAACATCAGCCTGATCTCCTCTAAAAGGAATTAACGAAACTTCGTCTCTATTTTCATAAGCCTCTGTAAGAAGTCTAATAACTGCACCTTTCGCACTCTGCATGCGATTGAGTGCCATAGAGCCACTTGCATCCACCAAAAATATCACTAAAGCTCCTGCCTTCCTTTGCAAAAGCTTCGCTCTCAGGTCTCCTTCCTCAACAATAACTTTACGCTCTGGCTGTCGAGCACGTCTTGCTTTCTGGTAAGGAGCAGCAGCTCTCAAAGTAGCGTCTACGGCTATTCGGCGAACAGGGCCACGGGGAAGGACAGGTTTAACATAACGACCACGGCTGTCGCTCATCACCGCAGAGCGACTGCCACTGTTGCCACTTTTGGACTTGGCCGCAGAAAAAAGCAATAGGTCTGGATCGATAGCACAAGCTTCAGGATCAAGCATGAACTCTTCCGGGATGGGCGGTGATGCCTCCTGATCGGGAGTATCCTCTTCATCCTCTTCATCTTGATCAGTATCTTCTTCATCCAAAGAATCATCTTGACTTTGATCCTGAGGTGGTTGCTGTTCTTCAGGAGGAGGAGGCTCCATTTGTTCATCCTGTGGAGGCAATTGCAACGCACGAGGTGCAATAACAAGGCGAACTGCAACTTGCAAGTCCTCGGCATCAACTTGATCTCTCCCACTTAAAGCAGCATGTGCCTTTGCGACGCGAACCGCATAAAGCTCTGATCGATGCCCTTCTACATCTCCGCGAATAGCTTCAGTGACTAGATAGGTAATCTGATCTTGAGTGATTTCTACATCAGGCAGCCATTGCCTAGCCAACAACAACTGAGTTGCCAGTGCATCAGTATCTTCAGACCAAGTTTTTGCAAAGCTTTCACTGCCCTGACCATGAGCTAATGCCGCCTGAGTTATTTCGACCCTTTGCTCATTAGTAACTATCTGGTTAGCAGAAAGGACAATTGCAAACCGATCAAGCAAATGATCACGAACTGCACCTTCCTCAGGGTTATATGTAGCAATAAGGAGTGGCCGACATGGGTGACTCAGACTTAAGCCCTCTCGCTCAACACGATTCTCTCCAGCCCCTACTCCAGCAAGCATCAAATTAATTATCCCATCATCCAAAAGGTTCAGCTCATCAACATAGAGAACGCCTCGATGCGCTTCAGCCAAGAGCCCTGGTTGGAAAACTGGCGATCCGCTGGCCAAAGAGGCAGTGACATCTACTGCCCCAACAAGCCGATCTTCTGTAATTCCAAGAGGTACCTGAACAAAAGGCGAAGGAACAACTTTTGTCGGCAGGTCCTCATCTGCCCATTGCTCCTGACCTTGAAATTTTTGTGCAATTATTTGTTTTGTTCCTTCATCCCATTCTTGAGGGAGTTTTGGATCAAGGTTCAATCCAACAGGACGAAGGTGAGGCAAGTTTGTAGGCGATTGCTCTTCATAATCCAAATCCAAGATCTCTATTGGTGGCAACAAAGCATGTAACCCCCTAGCCAAGATTGATTTACCTGTGCCGCGTCCACCAGCAATAATCACCCCGCCCAGACCTGGATCCACGGCTGCCAGCATCAACGCCAACTTCAAAGTTCCATGCCCTGTAATTGCCGCCAATGGGAAGGCTCTATTAGCCATTCCCTGATCCACTCTTTCAGTCGGCCTTGAGGTGTCTTGAGGAGCGGCTGATCCGCTTGCAACCATGGATAGTTCCCAACTAATCAATTTCTCAACAGTCTGGCTGATCGGCTCATGATTAAACCGACCCAAAAGGATCAAATCACTCTTGCTGTCGCATTAGGTGCAAACGTTCCCAGTCCATTTGGACCTCCTACCTCAACGCTAATTGCTGTGAGGCCTCAATTAGAGAAAGTTATTTGTGACTGGCTATACACATCACTTGGCGAAAAAATAGATGAGGAGAAGAGTTCTACAGATTTGCGTTGGCGTTGGTCCCCATTATTTGAAACAGATCCAATGGGGGGACCTATAGGGCAATCTCCCTATATCAATGCAGTAGTTGTGGTAGATGGAACAAAGGTTTCTTCTTTAAAACCCACGCAAAAATCAGCACTTAATTTGTTAGAAAGATTCTTAGAAATTGAAACCTATTTTGGAAGAGACCGCAAAAATTGCACTATTCGCTGGGGGCCTCGCCCACTTGATTTAGACCTATTGGCATGGGGAACACTGCAAGTAAAACATGAACTCCTCACGCTTCCACATCCCCGTCTCACAGCAAGGAGCTTTGTGGTTGTCCCTCTAGGAGAAGCACTTAATCAAGGCGAAACCAAACCCAGTCGTCTTCCACCTCAGCTTGATTGGCCAGAGTGAGGTTCCCTCGATGAGTAACCATTTGCACCATTAGGAGCCATGCTGGTAGCTCATCACAAGCTTCTTTATGGCGCCATTGCCGCCTCCAGAACCATCGATCCTCTTAGAAACAAAGGATTCACTCACAATTAAAAAGATTCGATTTGACATAAATCGGATCAAACTGCCAATGGGGATAGAAACTAACTTCGGAATAATTCATCACCCTGGCGCAGCTATTGCAATACCTATCACAAATAATGGAGAGGTTGTTCTACTTCGCCAATATCGATTTGCTATTTCTAGAAGAATTTTAGAATTCCCAGCTGGGACATTAGAAGATGGGGAAGCTCCATTATTCTCAATGCAAAGAGAACTAGGGGAAGAAGCTGGTTATGCAGCTTCTCAATGGGATTTCCTAGGACAAATGACACCATGTCCAGGCTATTCAGACGAGATCATTCACATGTTTCTAGCTCGCGATCTCAGTGCATTAGAGGAAAGACCCGCTGGGGATGATGATGAGGACATTGAGGTCCTTCACATGTCAAAAGATAAATTAAATGAATACATAGAAAGTGGAGATGAGTTACTTGATGGAAAGAGCATCACAGCTTGGTATAGGGCCTGTCAATTCTTGAAAATATAAAAATAATTTAACATGCTCTTTTTAAGTCAATAAGAAGGTGAAGCCTAAATATCGAAGAGTAAATAATCAGCCTCAAGCAAGCAAGTTCTTTATTACTTTAATAACATAATTCTGTTCTTCAAAAGTAATTTCAGGGAAGATTGGAAGACTCAAAACTTCGCTGCAAAGCCTCTCTGTAATAGGCAAGCTCCCTGACGTGTATCCAAGCTCAGAGTATGCAGGTTGCAAATGAATAGGTATTGGGTAATATATAATAGTGTTAACACCATGATTACGAAGACTATTCTTTAACCAATCTCGACGATTTTGATTTTCAGGTGAATTAGAACTTCTCATCTCTTGATGACTAAACAATTTACTAGAAAGAGAGTCCTTCGAAGAAATGTCTTTCACACTTACAACAAATTGATTCCAAGCATGAAGCATATGAATTGTAGATTTCGTTGAAGGAAGTTCAACTCCAGGCAAATTATCTAGAGCATCTAAGTATCTTTTCGCTACAAGGTCCCTTTTCTTTACCCAATTAGCCAAGTGAGGCAACTTGACGTTCAAAACAGCGGCTTGTATTGCATCCAATCGGCTGTTATACCCAAGCTCAGTATGCAAATATCGCCGGGGCATTCCGTGAATAGCTAATTCGCGGATTCTTTGGGCAAGTTGACCATCTTGAGTTGAAATACATCCCCCATCTCCAGCAGCGCCCAAATTCTTTGTAGGAAAAAAACTAAAGCAGCCAATATCTCCCCAACTACCAACTGATCTTCCCTGCCATTTCGCACCGCATGCCTGGGCACAATCTTCAATGACTTTCAAGCCATTTTTCATAGCCAACGCCATTAGCTGCTCCATATCAACTGGGCAACCAAAGAGATGGACAGGCAAAATCGCTTTAGTCGCCGAATTAATTACTTTCTCAATCTGAGATAGGTCAATTAAATAATCCCTTGGATCTATCTCGACAAATATGGGCTTTGCACCTACAGCACTAATTGCCTCAGCAGTCGCAAAAAAACTAAAAGAACTTGTTATAACCTCATCTCCTGCTCCTATATCAAGCGCCCTCAGAGCAAGGACTAATGCGTCTGTACCACTATTACATCCCACTACATGGGGAACACCAATACTTGCAGCAAAAGACTCTTCAAATGTGTTTACTTCTTCCCCACCGATGTATTGACCACTTTGCAAAACCCTCAATAATGCTGAATTAAGATCATCTCCCAACAAGGAAATTTGTTTAGAAAGACTAAAGGGGGGAATCTGCATGCAAATAACCTTAGGACTTGCTTTAACAAGATTGTTGATTAATTAGCTCAATGTTCCACTAAACCAAAAAGGCTCTTCCCCTGGATGCCATTTGATATTGCATCCAATAGAAGGTGTTTGATCACATGAGACGTCCTTATCCTCCAATACTGCATCCAAAGCCAAGCGCAAATCATTTCCAGTCACGGGTGTTTTACTACCTGGACGGCTACCGTCTAACTGGCCTCGATAACGAAGCTGTTGCTGGTCAGCTTTAACAGGTGAAAAAAGAAAAAAATCAGGAGTACAAGCTGCGTTAAGCGCCTTAGCAAAGTTTTGATTTGTATCCAACAAATATGGGAACGTCCAACCTTGCTTCTGAGCTTGAGATGCAAGGTTCTCAGGTCCATCCTGAGGGTGAGTAATCAAACTATTGCTAGCAATTGCAAGCATTTGCACTCTATTGCCATAGTCATCATCCAACTTGGTAAGTTCTTCCTCAATATGCTTAACAAAGGGGCAATGTGAGCAAATAATCATCACCAAAACTGGCTTTAACTCAAGTAAAGTGTTGTTGATTTGATCTAACCCTCTTAGCCGAGCATTTCGAAAAAGAGGGGTTCCTTTTACAACAGCCAATTCAAACTCAGGAAGGGTAGTGCCCAAAGGCAGCATTGTCGAAAGGGTCTTGACCATGAGATTTAAAAGCAGACCTTCATCGTGGCTTAAATAATTAATTATTAGCGAGATTTGTGCATTTTTTAGAGGCTGTGCACCACATGGGAGAGAATCAAAGAAATAACTTCCATAATTCCATTCAGATGCTTCTAGACCTCAGCGGCAAGAAGATCCTCGTAACAGGCATCGCCAATAATCGCTCCATCGCCTGGGGCATTGCTCAACAATTACATGCTGCAGGCGCTGAAATTGGAGTCACTTATCTGCCAGATGATAAGGGACGTTTTGAATCCAAAGTAAGAGAGCTAACTGCACCACTAACCCCCAGCCTTTTTCTTCCACTAAATGTCCAAGACTCAACTCAGATAGAGGGGGTTTTCCAGGCAATAGAGAGCCAATGGGGTCAATTAGATGGCCTAGTGCATTGCCTTGCTTTTGCAGGCAAAGAAGAATTGATAGGTGATTACAGCGCCACAACTTCCGAAGGCTTTTCAAGGGCTTTGGAAATTAGCGCATACTCACTGGCACCCCTGTGCAAACATGCCAAACCCCTATTCAGTGAAGGAGCAGGTGTAGTCACACTGACCTATCTAGGTGCAGATAGGGCAATCCCTAACTACAACGTCATGGGAGTCGCAAAGGCAGCTCTCGAGGCATCAGTTCGCTATCTATCGGCGGAACTAGGCCCAGAAAAAAAAGTTCGAGTTAATGCTATAAGCGCTGGGCCAATAAGGACCTTGGCAAGCTCCGCTATCGGTGGCATCCTCGAGATGATCCATAACGTTGAAGAGAAAGCCCCATTACGTCGCACAGTGACCCAAAAAGAAGTCGGCAATACTGCAGCCTTTTTACTTAGTGATCTTGGGAGCGGTATCTCAGGACAAACTATTTATGTTGATGCAGGATATTGCATTAACGGAATGTAATTTGACTGTCATCATTACTTAATCTGTAATAGGAATATGACATCTCAAAGACTTGGAAATATCCATCGCAAAACTGGCGAAACTGACGTATTTATTCGTTTAGGACTTGATGGGAAAGGGCAATGCAATGTTGCCACTGACATTGCATTCCTTGATCACATGCTGCAGCAAATTTCTAGCCATGGATTACTAGACCTAGAAATCAAAGCCAAGGGAGATACGCATATAGATGATCATCACACCAATGAAGATGTTGGAATTGCATTTGGTCAAGCCCTCGCTCAAGCACTAGGCAGTCGTTCTGGGATTAAGCGTTTTGGCCATTTTGTTGCGCCACTGGATGAAGCTTTAGTGCAAGTTGTTCTTGATTGCTCTGGCAGACCGCACCTAAGCTATGGACTTGTAATTCCAACTCAAAAAATTGGAACTTATGACACCGAATTAGTCAAAGAGTTCTTCGGTGCAGTGGTGAACAATAGTGGCCTGACATTACATATTCGACAATTAGCTGGGTCTAATTCTCATCACATTGTCGAAGCATGCTTCAAGGCCTTCGCTAGAGCGCTAAGAATGGCAACGGAATTCGACCCTCGCAGATCAGGAACTGTACCTAGTAGCAAAGGTGTCTTAGAGCAAGCTGGTGTCTAAGGCTAAAAGTTCTATTACCAAAGTCATTCCCTCAATCCACCTCCTGTTTACGCGATTATTAATGATCCATGAAGTCAATCGCCTGTGTCTAAATCTGCCTTAAACCCTGCCACTACAAAGGTGACCAGGCATTTTGATCGACATGACTGGGCCAGTGGTTATTGCAATGTTGAAAAAGAGCTGAACAATGTCAGAGTTCAACCACTTAGAGGAACAATCCCTAAGGAACTTTGTGGATTCTTTTATCGCAATGGTCCAGGTCGCTTAGAGCGCAATGGTCAAAGAGTGCATCACCCATTTGATGGCGATGGAATGATCACCTCCTTACATTTCAAGGAAAGTCAATTAAAGCTAAGTAATCGCTTTGTGCAGACCGAAGGTTGGCAACAAGAAGAAGAGGCCGGAAAGTTCATCTATAGAGGCGTATTCGGAACACAAAAGCCAGGTGGTGCAATAGCAAATGCCTTTGACCTCCGTTTTAAAAACATTGCCAACACCCATGTCGTCAAGCTTGGAGACCAACTACTAGCTCTTTGGGAAGCAGCAGGACCACACGCACTTAACCCCATTACTCTTGAAACCTACGGACTTTCCAATCTCAATGGAGTCCTCAAAGAGGGAGAACCCTTTAGCGCACATCCTCGATTTGATCCTGGGCATCACGGAACTCGTCGAATGGTGACTTTTGGGGTAAAGACTGGTCCCAAAAGTACTGTTCGATTAATGGAGTTCGAAACAGAAGGGAAAAATGCTGGTCAACTTATAAGTAGTCGAAAAGACAGCTTTAATGGATTCTCATTTCTTCATGACTTCGCAATTACACCAAACTGGGCAATCTTTTTGCAAAATGCAATTTCATTCAACCCACTGCCATTCATACTTGGGCAAAAAGGAGCTGCCCAATGTTTGTCTTCAAAACCTGGTAGCAAAGGAAAATTCTTGCTTATTCCAAGAGATTGTGGAATTTTTGCAGGACAAGAACCTAGAAGTTTCGATGCTCCAGATGGATTTGTTTTCCACCATCTAAATGCATGGGAACAAAACAAGCAAATCGTAGTTGAAAGTATTCATTATCCGGATTTCCCAGAAGTAGGACCGCAGGACGATTTTCTTACAATGAACTTTGATCAAATCCCTGCAGGAATACTCTCACGTTGTGAGATAAATCTTGCTAGTAAACAAGTCATAACTACAAGATTTAGTGATCAATGTTGTGAATTTGCTACGACAAATCCTCTAAAGCAGGGACGTCATGCTCGCTATAGCTGGATGGCAATTGCAGAACGAAAAGAAGGGTATGCGCCACTGCAAGCTATAAAGAAACTTGATTTAGTAAATCTTGAGCAATCCATTTGGAGTGCTGCACCTAGAGGGTTTGTTAGTGAACCACTAATGATTCCAAGACCCAACTCTCACGTCGAAGATGAAGGATGGATATTGGTTTTAGTCTGGAATGGTTCACGCCGTGGAACAGATCTAGTAATACTAAATGCAAATAATCTCAAAGAAGAAGCTTTAATTGAACTACCTATTTCAATTCCACATGGGCTTCATGGAAGCTGGGTTAATGAATCCTAAGAATAGAAAAATAAGTTGCTGCTAATTAATAGTCTTAAACTTGGTCAAAGTTGAAGAAGGTTTGTTAAGCCTGGCTTAAGCAAAGCAAAGGCCCTACCTCTATGACTTAATAACTGTTTTTTTTCTATTCCCATTTCTGCAAAAGTTAACCCTGTATCTAAAACTTCAAATATTGGATCATAACCAAAACCTTTTGACCCTCTTGGTTTATTAGTGATCAATCCTTCACACCTCCCTTCCACCTCTAGCAAAATCTCATTGTTCGGGGAAGCAATGCAAATAGCAGAGCTAAAGTGAGCAGAGCGATTTTTACAAGTTTCCATTTCTCTGAGCAAACGACTAATTCGTCCTTCATCAGTACTGGCATATCGTGCTGAATGCACACCTGGAGCACCGGCCAAGTGATCCACGCTTAATCCAGAGTCATCTGCCAAAGAACATTTGCCAGTGGCATTTGCAACAGCCAGTGCCTTTAAACGTGCATTTTCAAGAAAAGTATTCCCTGTCTCTTCGACATGCAACCCCTCAGGCTGCCCATGAATAGTTAAAGGGAAATCAGCCAAAAGCCTTCTAAATTCATAGATCTTCCCAACATTTCCACTGGCAATAACCAGACAAGATTTCAAATATTTGGTTTGCTCATGCATTTTCGGCGAGTTGTTTTGCCCAGTGAAGTGCTTGATCAACTTTTTCTTTCGTAGGCGCCTCACAATAAATTCTTAAGAGAGGTTCAGTACCTGAAAACCTGAACATCACCCAATGCATTACATCTAGTCTGAGCTTCACACCATCAATCCTAATGACATCTTTTACTTGTTGCCCTAGAACATTGGAAGGAGGTGTGGCTTGAAGAAAAGCTTCTAAACGCTTTCTTATATCTAAATTTTTAAGCCGCAGATCGATACGTTCATAGTGACTTGCTCCAAAGCGGCCTTGAAGTTCATCTAATCTTTCGGCAAGGGTCTGCCTAGATTCAGTTAATGCCTCCAACAAAAGCAAGCAGGCAAACAATGCATCACGTTCGGGCAAATGACTACCAAAGCCAATACCTCCAGACTCTTCACCCCCTATAAGTACATCTTTAATAAGCATTTCAGAAGCAATGTACTTAAATCCAACTGGCAGCTCAAGGACTTCACGGCCTAAATCTTCTGCCACTAAACGCATCAAATCAGAACCACTAACAGTTTTTATGACACATCCTGGCAATTGTCTAACCCTTGCAAGGTGATCTATTAGAAGCGGAATAAGCAGCTGAGTACTACAAAACCTCCCCTTTTCATCAATAGCAGCGATTCGGTCACCATCTCCATCAAAAACAACTCCTAAAGCTGATTGCCCCTTTAAGGCCGATGCTTTCACACGCTCAATAAGCTTTTTTAAATATGGAGCTAGAGGCTCAGGAGGATTTCCACCAAATAAAGGGTCACGTTCTCCTCGGATTTCAGAGACAAGTTGATTCCGATCTGCCTCCAAAAGCTCGGCTATACAACCTGCAGCAGATCCATGCATTGGATCAACAATAACTTTCAGCCCCATTGCCTTAAGCCCCCTGGTCAATGAAGAAATATCTGCTTTTTTTCGTAGCCCATCTAGGTGCTCTTTTCGTCCATCAAATCTTTGAGTCTTCCCCTCAATAGGAGTCGTAATACCTCCCACAGAGAGTCTCTTCTCAACAGCCTCAGTAAAATCTCCTTCTACTGAACCACCCAGAGGCCCTTTAATCTTCAATCCAAGCCATTCAGGTGGATTATGACTAGCAGTTATGACCAATGCACCCAAAGCCTGATATTTGACGACTGCCCAACTGCAAGACGGAGTAGGGACTGGCGTTGTAGTTAGCAGGGGGTCTAAATCACAGCCTCTTACAGCAGAAGCAATGGCCTCTGCAAATTCAGATGCCAGGAACCGATGATCATATCCAATTACAATCACTCGGCTCTTTAAACCTAGGGGTGCTCGAAAGGCCAACTCTCGTGCAGCAGCAGCAGCAACAATTAGAAGCCTCTCAAGGGTGATATCAACCCCTAAAACCCCGCGCCATCCATCCGTCCCAAATTTAATAGGCGAGGCATATAGCCGCAGTGGGTTTTTTTCCATGACTAAGGGTTAGATGAGCTTGAAGTAAAAGGCAAGGAACTTAACGTCGAGATATGGATATGAACTTTCAAAGCTCGAATATCATTACTGATCGTTTGTTGCGAAGTTGGGTTCGCTGCAAGCGCAAAGCTTGGCTGGATCGATTTGGTAATCAAACAAAACGAGTTTGGTCTGCTCATAGGGCTCTTCAGTTAGATCACCAGCAAAGGTGCTTAGCTGAACTACTGCCCATGAAAGCTGGGAAAGGATTAAGGGCGTGTCAACAGGGCAAGAAAGGAGTCATAGGCTTGCGACTAAAAGGTGTAGGGCCATCAGGTGAATTGTTAGAAGCACATCCCCCATTACTTGAACGAATGGGAGGAGAGTGTAAATGGGGAAAATATGTTTATAGACCAGTCCTGACTCGGCAAGGGCGAAAAATCACACGAGAGCACCGCCTAACTTTGTGCTTTGTTGGCCTATTACTAGAGCAAGTTCAAAAAGCATCAGTCACTCAAGGAGTAATTGTTTCAAAAGCAGGCGAATATCTAGAGCGACAAACAATTTCATTATCTGAAAAGCTGCAAGATCAACTCAAGGTTGCTCTTATCAAGCTAAATGCAGATCTGAAAAGGGATGAAATCCCACAAATCACATCAGATCGCCGCAAATGCTCGCTTTGCTCATGGAGAGGAATTTGCAACAACGAAGCATCTGAACAAGGTCAATTAAGTGAAATAAGTGGGATAGGGGCTAAGCGAGAACAAATGTTGCAAGAACTTGGCATCAACAAACTTCAGGACTTAGCAAAAACCAATCCTCAAGTACTTAGCAAAAGTCTTAACCGTTTTGGAGAACAACATGCGGCAATTGCCCATCAACTTGTAGCTCAAGCAGAAGCACAACACACTGGAAAGGAAAAAAGATTATCTAGACTTCAAGCCTTACCAGAGCTTATTAATGCTCCTGGTGTGTTGTTGTACGACATAGAGGCCGATCCAGACAATCATGATGACTTCCTTCATGGATTTGTTCGCTTAAACCGAAGAAATAATGGAGAGTGGGACTTACAAGCCGCCAAATACCAACCAATCCTTACGCTCAGTGACCATGGAGAAGATATTTGCTGGAAAAGAATTAACCGCAAACTGGCCTTTTTCAAAGACTGGCCCATTCTTCATTATGGTGAAACTGAATCTAGAAGCATTTTGAGCCTAGCCAAAAGGCAAGGCGCGCAAGACATTGAACTGAAGGAACTGAGAAAGCGTTTTATCGACATCCATGCTCGTTTAAGACTCTACTGGCTCCTGCCATTAAATAGCTATGGATTAAAAACAGTCGCGAGTTGGACAAATTTCCAATGGAGTCATGCAGGAGCAGAAGGTGCAAGGGCACTGATGTGGTGGAGACAATGGAAAGGGGCCGGAGACAAAAAAAGAGGCCATATAAATGCCTTGAAATGGCTACTTAAATACAACCATGACGATTGCCTCGCAACTTGGTCAGTTGCATCATGGCTTTTAAAGCAAGACTCTTTTGATTAAAAAAAGTCTTCAATCTCCTTTGGGAAGAGCGACAAAGCCCAGAGGCATTTTAATCCTCATAGTCCTTAAATCTTTCTCAAGAAAAAGCTCTTCTTCTAACAAAACCGAACGTTTTAACATTGCCAAGCCATAGCTGCAATCTCTTACTGAATCAATCACCGAAGAAGTAACTAAACCGACACTCTCCTTAGTATCTAAATTTGAAAAAGCTTTAACTATCCTTTCCCCAACGGAAATTTTACCGTCACATTCCCAAAATCTAAGTTCCTGTTTCACCTTGCCCAAATTAGCCAATTTCGCCAATGTTTCTTGTCCTAAATAACAGCCTTTATTGAGACTGATCAAATCGAACAAACCCAATTCATAAGGGTTATTTTCTCCATTTAACTCACCCTTTGAAATTGGCAACCCCTGCTCTATTCTCCATCTCTCAAAATTTTCTGGAGCTGCCGATTCAAAAGGCTTTAGTTCATTTGGTAAGGATTGATCAGGGTATAGCCAAGACACCTCATTAAACCTTTGGGGATTGGGAGAGGCCAAATATTGGACTCTCCTTATAGTGCTCAGAGGCTTTATCTGTACTTGATCAGCTGGGAATATGACCTGATCAAATCCTTTCACTAACTTTTCAGCATCTCCTCCAAGGATCAAAATCTCTGCCCCCTCATCCAACAAGCGAATTTCCAATAAGGCCCTAACTCGACCTGTACTACTCAACCAACAGCCATGAACAAATGTATCTGGATTGGCACTTAAACAATCTACGGTTGTCTGTCCATGGAGAAAAGATCTAGTCCCTCTACCCTCAAGCCTCAGAAGAGGCATCATTTGATCCCAAAGAAGTTTTCTATTTCTAGTCATTGCATAAATGAATTTGCCCTTAACTCAATCTCCTTAAGTAGAAAAAGACTAATCAGATCTAAGCCTTCATTCTTCATTGCAACATCTCCTCCTTCCTGACGATCGATAATAGTGACAACACGCTTAACGCAAAAACCAGCCTCTCGTATTTGATTAACTGCTTTCAAAGAAGATCCACCTGTTGTCACTACATCCTCGAGAATTGTTACTAAAGAGCCTTTTGGAGGAAGAGGGCCTTCAAGCCAAGCACCTGTTCCATGCCCTTTGGCCTCCTTTCTAACTATAAGACCGTCGAGAGAGCGTCCCATTTGTGCTGCCTTCATCACTACACCACTAACAAGAGGATCAGCTCCCAGGGTTAAGCCTGCGACAGATAAAGCATCATCCTGTACTTGATCCAAAAGCAAAGTACTTATCAGTGAAAGGCCCACACCACTAAGGCTTACAGGCTTGCAATTGACATAATGAGCACTTTTTCGGCCAGAAGCCAGCGTGAAATCCCCAGAACGATATGCTCCTCCTGCAAGCATGTTGAGAAGTTTGTCTTTACAAGCCTCCTTAGTTGTGGGGAGAGCAACCATAGTGACTAATGGGTTTCAGAATCATTTCCTAGTTTGGTATAAACAACCGTAATTGTTATTTCTGCAAGGTCTTCATTATTATCAAGCAACTTTGATAGATCCAACATAAGGGGGTCTAGCAATCTGGTGAATGCACCGAACTCATAATTCGGCTAAGGCGAGTTCGATCCTCGCGACCCCCATCAAACCCATTAATGAGACTGCTAATCCTAGGATTATTGCTTGTTCTACCAGCATTTTTTGCTGCTGGAGAAGTCTCTCTGTTGCGACTACGACCTAGCCGTGTACAACGTTTAGTCGAAGAAAGGAAACCAGGAGCAAAAGCAATTAATCGGCTTCAGCGTCGCTTGCGAAGAGCTTTAATGGTTTCACAACTAGGCGGAACTCTTGCTTTAGTAACTCTTGGATGGATAGGTAGGGGGCTAAGCGCCCGCTGGTGGCCTAATGAACAGCCAGCAAGTCGAATCTGGGATCTGAGTCTCTTCCTTGTAATAGTTCTTCTGGCGACAATAATTGCTGGCTTTCTTCCAAAAGCGCTAGTTCTTAATAGACCAGACACCGCAGCTCTTCATCTAGCGCCTCTTCTAGAAGCTGTCATGAGAGCCTTGGCTCCAGCACTCGCGCTCCTAGAGGCATTCACATCACTACTACTGCGTTTAGTTGGCTTAAATGCGAAATGGGATTCATTAGTACCAGCATTATCCGCAGAGGAGTTAGAAACCCTTATTGAAACAGGTGGTGTAACTGGGCTACGTCCTGATGAACAAAACATTCTTGAAGGTGTTTTTGCACTACGAGATACTCAGGTCCGAGAAGTAATGGTGCCTAGATCAAGAATGGTCACCCTCTCATTGGATGTTCAATTTGCAGAACTAATGCAAGAGGTCCACCGTACTCGTCATGCTCGGTTCTTAGTAATAGGCGACTCTTTAGATGAGGTAAAAGGAGTTCTAGATCTCAGAGAACTCGCCGAACATATTTCCAAAGGAACATTAAAAGCAAATACACCACTTAGGCCCTATCTAAAACCCGCCAAAATGGTTCTTGAGGCAAGCACGCTAGCTGAACTTTTACCACTATTCCGTAGTGGTAATCCTCTCCTTGTAGTGGTAGATGAGCATGGCGGAACAGAAGGACTTGTCACTGCTGCAGATTTGACAGGTGAAATAGTGGGTGACGAGCTACAGGCAGATAAAGAAGAAACACCTTTAAAAGCTTTAGAAGGTCAACATGGGCAATGGGTAGCCACAGGAGATTTTGAGATTCTTGAACTAAACCGACAATTAAACATTGATTTACCGGAATCTGCTGATCACCACACACTCGCTGGATTTGTTCTTGAGAAACTCCAACATGTTCCTGTATCAGGAGAAACCTTCATATACAAAAATGTTCAATTTGAAATCTGCTCTATGAAAGGCCCAAGAATAGATCTTGTAAAACTGATATTTACCACAAATGCTCAAGAGGGAAATCAATAGTCGATAATCAATCAGAACAACAATATCTATCGAATGACTCCACCAATGATTCCAGTAAAGGTTGGAGTTATAGGTGTAGGCAACATGGGATGGCATCATGCCAGAGTCCTTAGTCTTTTAAAAGATGCCGAGCTAATTGGTGTTGCCGACCCAGACAAAGAAAGAGGCCTCCTGGCTACTCAGCAGTTTGGATGTAAATGGTTTGCGGACTATCAAACACTTTTAAAGGAAGTAGAAGCAGTATGTATTGCCGTGCCTACTTTGCTTCATCACAAAGTAGGCATTGAATGTCTTCAAGCAACTAAACATGTATTAATCGAAAAACCAATCGCGGCAAGTCAAGAAGAAGCTTCTTCATTAATCAAAGCAGCCAGTAAAGCTAGTCGATTACTACAAGTAGGCCACATCGAAAGATTTAACCCAGCATTTCGAGAATTAATCAAAGTAGTAGCCAACGAAGAAGTTGTAGTACTAGAAGCTCGCCGACATAGCCCTAATGCAGATCGTGCAAATGATGTTTCGGTAGTACTCGACCTGATGATCCATGACCTGGATCTAATTCTGGAGTTAGCGCAGGCACCCGTTGTGAAATTATCTGCAGTTGGAGGGCGCAGCACTGATGGACCTATCGATTATGTAAATGCCACCCTTGGTTTCAATAATGGAGTTATTGCAAGTCTGAGTGCAAGCAAAATGAGTCACAGAAAAATTCGAAGTTTAAGCGCACATTGCAGAGGGAGCCTTGTTGAAACGGACTTTTTAAACCACACGCTCCAAATTCATCGTCGTGCTCATGAGTGGTACTCAGCAGACCATGGGGAATTGTTATACCGAAATGATGGTTTCGTTGAAGAAGTAAGTACAACCTCAATCGAGCCTCTTTATGCGGAGCTGGAACATTTTCTGCAATGTGTAAGAGGACGAGAAAAGCCTGCTGTAGATGGCCAACAAGCTTCAAGGGCCCTAAAACTTGCAGATTTAATAGAGAAAGCAGTTGAAGAACCTCAACGAGAACTTTGTCTAGAAGATTGGGTATAAATATCATCTTCTATGCTTCAAAGCTCATGGAATATAACGAGTAACCGCTTTATCAAAGCTCAGCCTATTCAATTGAAAATAATAATTTAAATCCAAAAATCAAGCAGATTTCTTCTGGAACAATACCCCATGGACCTTGAAACTTCTTTTTTAATTAACTCGCAAAGATTAATGTTCTATTTTATTTCTTCTGGTTAAAAAAAAACACAAAAATATTTCCGGCTGAAAATAGGCAGCCAGAAATAAAAACTTATAAAATCTTGTTTGGATGGGCGACTTTTAAGACTTTTAAGGCCCTTGGTCTCTTTCTTCCTTTAATTCCGCTTAACGGAACCCAACTGCTGCTTGCCAAACAAAAACTAGCAAGAAGAAGAAAATAGGAATTAGTGGTAGCACATCCACAGTTGGAGCATAGGCCTGATAAGCCTCAGGCAATTGAGCCAGCAAGTCAAAAGTAAAGGCTGCCATCCCTAGGAATTTATGGTCGTTCGACTGACGCTACCACGTGTGATGTGCTTTCGAGTCTGATTTCCATGGAGCGAAATCCTCTGAAAAACATCCTTCAATAATTGATTGCCTTATCGCGTTAGTAAAACGAATCAAATTAGTAAGGTTGTGCAGACTCAAAAGCGTTAAACCAAGGAGCTCTCCACTTCTAACAAGATGATGAAGATATGCCCTGCTGTAAGTGGTACAAGCCTCACAGGTACAGGTTTGATCTAAAGGTTGGTAATCTTCGCGAAAACAAGCATTTTTCAAATTCCAGCGTTCATCTCTAACCAAAGCAGCACCATGGCGGCCTAGTCGAGTAGGGAGTACGCAATCAAAAAGATCAATACCGTTTGCAACAGCAATTGTCATTTCTCGAAAAGTACCTATCCCCATTAAATACCTAGGCCGATCCTCTGGAAGCAGTGGCGCAACCTCACGCACAAGTTTGTGTATTTCTTTTATTGGCTCTCCAACACTTACTCCTCCAATTGCTATACCAGGAAGATCAAAACTCGCAACAGTTTGAGCACTCTTTTCTCGGAGGTGTAAAAAGCATCCACCTTGCACAATGCCAAAAAGAGCTTGATCTGGTTGATCGTGAGTCTCTATACATCTCTCAAGCCAGTGATGGGTGCGATCACAAGCATCCTCTACATCATTCTCTGTAGCTTGATAGGGAGGGCACTGATCAAAAGCCATAGCGATATCAGACCTGAGAGCCATCTGGATCGCAATTGCTTTTTCAGGAGTCAAATGAATATGACTGCCATCACGCGGATTCCGAAAAGAAACCCCTTGATCATCAATCTTATTTAGCTGGGCCAAACTAAATACCTGAAAACCCCCTGAATCAGTAAGGATTGGTCCAGTCCAACCCATAAATTTGTGCAAGCCTCCAGCAGCATGAACTACTGCCTCGCCAGGCTGCAAATGCAAGTGGTACGTATTAGCAAGAATCATCTGAGCACCCGTTTCTGCCAGTTGGCTAGACGAGACCCCTTTAACAGTCCCTAAGGTGCCCACTGGCATAAATCTTGGAGTCAGCACACGCCCATGGGGGGTAACAAAACAACCCGCTCTAGCATTGGTATTAGGGCACTGAGCCTTGATCTGAAAATCAAACACATCCAATTTTGCAAACAAGGCCTAAGTCCATTAAAGCTTTAGCTAACCAAACTCTCGTTTGAGCTTTGAACTTACTGAAATTTCGCACCCTAAGCAATTTCACATGGCCGAGAGACCTTGCAGGAGCTTGGATTTTCTATACTGTTCTACCTTTCTTTCCATGGATAAAGCCACGATTTGAGCGTATTGCCCGATTCGCCCCCTTGATCGGAATAGTCATAGGCCTCGTTCAAGCGGGTTTATGGGTACTACTTTCTCGAATCGGCTGGGAGAAAGAGTCAATAGCTCTTCTGACCATTGGAGTTGGAATTTGGATTACTGGAGGGCTTCATCTGGATGGACTAATGGATACTGCTGATGGACTTGCCGCAGGAAAAGTTAAATGTTTAAAAGCAATGAAAGACAGCAGAGTTGGGGCGGGTGGAGTACAAGCTTTAATTATTATTCTTCTAATTCAATTGGCAGCACTAATTAAACTTAATTCTCTTGTTCCACTTGCTATTCCAATAGCAACATTCTGGGGTAGATGTGCACCATTCTGGGCAATTCAAAAATTCTCTTATCTCCACAAGAATGGTGCAGGTTCATTCCATAAGCTGCACTGGAAGAGGTTCAGCGAACTAAAAGCAACATTGATTGCTATTACAGTTTTCTTGTTGATTTTAAACCTAACGCCAATCAAATCAATTAATCAATTTCATGCAACAATTGGTTTGCTAAGTGGTGTTTTTCCTGCTTTTATTTTTCCGGAACTAATAGGTCACAAACTGGGTGGTCACAATGGTGATTCCTATGGAGCATCTGTTGTTTGTGTAGAAACATTTATGCTTCTATTTCTGGCATTGTTTCTTTAGGAAGGGTTAAGTAAAAAGCATTGCCTTCTTTTGGCAAAGTAGAGTCAACTTCTGAAGGAGGAATTATTAATTTGAGCTCTCCACCTATCTGTTCTGATAATTGGAGTCCTAATGCCAAACCAAGACCACTCCCAGAACAATCATTAGTATCTTTTCCTCTGACACCTTTTTGAAAAATCCTTTCTCGTTCATCTATAGCGATTGGTGTGCCTCGATCCCAAACACACAGTCCACTTTCATTTATAAAAAGGCCTATTGGAATCGTCGAAGAGCTATAGCGAAAAGCATTCTCCAAAAGATTGGCCACAATTTCAGCAATTACTCCATCGCCTGAAGGCCTAGGCCTATTTGTCCAAACTGGCCATTCCCTGGGTCCGAACCATTTACGCCCTTGCAAATGTGCAGTAGCAGCCGCTCGTTCAATTAATGGCTTCAGCAAAGATTGCACATCTAATGAAGGTCCTCCAGCGAAAACTGGAGGGAGCAACAATGAAGTAGGTGGTCCATCAAATGAAAGCAGTTTTGACTGACTCAGTTCATCAAGTGCAGATACATATCTATTGAGCTGATCCTGCTCACTCAACAAGCCTTCAACTAGAACACGATGATTACTATCAGGTCCAAGTTTTCGCAAGAGAAGTTGTGCATATGTCCGCAACGCAGCTAATGGATTCCGCAACTGATGCACCATGAGCCCTATTTGCTCACGTTGTTGAGTCAGTTCATCAAGAAGTCTTCTACGGTCAAGTTCTAACCCAAGACACTGTGCAAGTGCTGCTGCAGTCGCCTGCAAGCGTTGATCCAGTTTTTCAGACCAAGCTTGATCCCCCCCAATGCATTCAGCCCTAAGGACTCCTAGCAAGATGGAACCTTCTTGAAGCGGATACCACCTTCTATCAGGGGATGGAGCGCGAAGTCCCGGATCATCTTCTACAGGAGGCAAAGCTCTACCAAGACTTGGCCATTGCCCTACAGCTTCCAAACTTGGAGATTGACCATCTTTAGACTGAGCCACATAAACGACCAGACGCTGAACGCCAACCTCACTGTCAAAACTTTTTAACTGCTGTTGAACAAGATTCAAAAACCGTTCCGATAACTGCATAGTCATCTATCCCCGGTTGATTTGATAGCAGATTTAGCTCTAAATCGACAGAGCGAAAAAGTTGAAAATTCAAAAAAAAGTATTAAGATGGAGGTATCGATCGTCACAACACTTTCCCGTTTGTTGCTTAAAGGTCGACTCGGCAGCATCGCACGCACAGTGCTACCAAAGCTACAGCACAGACAGATGAATTCTGTCTATGAAGCGGTCGAGTTGATTTTTGCACTAAATAACTTGTCCTGGTTTTACTACGACAAAAATTACTCGCGGATCTCTGTCGGTTGTGACTCTCACTACTCGTGCAATAGCCCGAGATTTTACAAAGAACGGCATTCAGCCGCTTCAGTTCTCTCCCCATCTCACTCCTAAACGAGTTCACTTAAATGTCAAAAAAGCGCAAGCGGATCAGCCGCAGACGCCTAGCTGGTCAGAGGGTTTTGGCTCATGTCCCAATATTCCATCTCGAGACAGGAGAGCACAAACCTGTTACAGCAGCCCGTCGTTACATAGCAGAGATTGGGCTCTCTTCACCAGCAATCTTGAATGTCCGCCGAAACGAGCACACAACCGACAGGTTTTTCTGGGGTGAAAAAGGCCTATTTAGTGCCCAATACGCGGAAGAAAATCATTTTCTATTCCCTTCACTTAGATCAATAGTTGACGCTATCGGCGAATCTCTCATTTTTGAGGGCCTTGAGCTCACAGCAGACGACTGGGAAGAAATTGAAGAGTATGAATATGCATTTGTTTGAAAATATTTGATATCAAACCAACCATTTATCAAGTGCCTGTTGAATTTTAATTATCAGCTCTTCAGGAATTTGGTGCCCACCTTCAAATATCAAAAGATCGACGTTTCCTTGCTGTGCTTTGAAAAAAGTCAGTAATTTTCGAGAAGCATCAATCGGAACAACTTCATCCTGCAGTCCATGTATCAATAGGACCGGTGGGAAATTTTCTGGCGGGCTCCAATTCGGATGTGGATAAGCACTGCAACCAATTAATCCCGCCAATGGGAGCTCACATCCAGAAGCTAATGCCATCGCTCCACCTTGGGAGAAACCAAGAATTACAGTTTTCTCTAAACCGATCGAAGTTCTACAAAAAGCCTTTATTCGAAGCTTAAGAGCATCAATCGCTGCAGGCACCGAAGACCAATCAGGGGGAAACAATCCATACCACTGGCGCCCAGAACCACCAGGATGCAGCTGAGGAGCCCGAAGTGCAATTAATTCAAGTTTGTTCCTCTTCAGTCCTTTTCTTAGCACTTGACCAAGAGAAATCAAATCCTCAGCATCTGCACCCCAACCATGTAGCAAAATCAATCTATGGGTGGCACCCGCAGTACCTTCACAAATAAGTTCGTTTTCCATTCCAGTAATTTGCATCTCTAGTGCGTAGGTTGACGAATGGAATGCCTCTCCCCTTATCTCTAATGGCACCAATAGCCTTGTTAAGTGTTTCAGATAAAGAAGGCTTAGTGCCTTTAGCTAAAACCCTCACTGAAGACTATGGTTATCAAATCATTTCTAGTGGAGGCACCGCAAAAAGCCTTGAAGAAGCAAATGTTGTAGTTACAAGAGTAGCTGACTACACAGGGTCTCCAGAAATACTTGATGGCCGAGTCAAGACTCTCCATCCCCGAGTGCATGGTGGCATACTTGCCAAAAGAACTGAATCAACACATCTAAGAGATTTAGAGCAGCAAAATATCTCCAAAATTGATTTAGTTGTTGTCAATCTCTATCCCTTTCAGCAAACGGTGACAGATCCAAATGTGCACTGGGAAACTGCGATTGAAAATATAGATATTGGTGGTCCTGCAATGGTTCGAGCAGCAGCAAAAAATCATTCTGATGTTGTAATTCTCACTAATCCAAATCAATACCGCTATTTCCTCGATGCATTAAAAGCCGATCAAGTCACAGAACAAATGCGTCAAAAATTCGCTCTGGAAGCATTTGAACACACTGCAGCATATGACGTTGCTATTAGTAACTGGATAGCAGAAAAGCTAAAGCTAGACAAATCACAATGGCTAGAGGTTTTGCCTCTACAGCAAAAGCTCCGCTATGGCGAAAATCCCCATCAATGTGCATCTTGGTATAGCTCAAAGAACAAAGGCTGGGGTGGCGCTACTCAACTTCAAGGCAAAGAATTGAGCACAAATAATCTGCTTGATTTAGAAGCAGCACTATCGACAGTTCGCGAATTTGGCTATAGCAATGATGAGACAAATCCTGATAAACAAAAAGCTGCGGTAGTTGTTAAGCACACAAATCCATGCGGTGTAGCAATAAGCACTTCGTCCTGTGATGCCATCAGTCGCGCACTAGAAGCAGATCGAGTTAGCGCATTTGGTGGAATAGTTGCACTTAATTATTCAGTAAATTCAGAAGCAGCAACTTTACTAACTAATCTTTTTCTAGAATGTGTTGTTGCACCTTCTTTTGATAAAGGAGCAAGAGAAATTCTATCCAAAAAGCCAAACTTGCGACTTTTGCAATTAACTCCAGAGTCCCTAACCCAAGTTAGCAAAAATCATGCGAGAAGTATATTAGGAGGTATCTTAGTGCAGGATCAAGATAATCAAATAATAAGGCCCGAAAGCTGGAGGGTAGTCACAAAGCGGTGCCCCACCGAAAAAGAAAAGAAGGATCTTGCTTTTGCCTGGAGTTTAGTAAGACATGTACGATCAAATGCAATAGTAATTGCTTCTTCTGGCCAAAGTTTGGGAATAGGTGCTGGCCAAATGAATAGAGTAGGTTCAGCTAAATTAGCCCTAGATGCTTCTGGAGAGAAAGCAAAAGGCGCAGTTTTAGCAAGTGATGGCTTCTTTCCCTTTGATGACACCGTAAAAATGTCAGGTGAATATGGAATCAAAGCAATCATCCAACCAGGAGGAAGCATTAGAGATAAAGATTCAATCGCAGCCTGTGACGAGTTAGGAATTACCATGCTTTTCACAGGCATGCGTCATTTTCTCCATTAACTAGTTTCTCTTCACTGATTATTTCTTTAGGATTGGATTTAGATAAACTTAATTTCAACAATTGAATAATTAAGTTAATAATAAATTGAGGCCATCTCAACTTTCACTTTTTGGATAGTAAGTAATGGTATTTGTCTTTCTGAATGCAGACAATCTTCCAGGGCCTGCGCATGCAAAATAAAATGCTATTGCTGCATAAATAGCAGACAACTCAAAATTATAGTTATGATTTTCTACTACAGCAAATGGGAATCCTTCCAAGCCCGTATCAACTAGATGAAAATAAACTGCAAATATCATTGTAGAAAAAAGACCCAGTGCTGAAATTCGAGCAAAGAATCCAATAGCAAGTCCCACTGGACAAATCAGCTGGGTCAAAGCTGCTGCATAAGTCCAAATAACAGGGTTTCCAGGGAGGAAGCCAAAATATTTTCCTACAACAAACTCAGCAAAGCCTTCTGGGTCCTGAAGCTTCTCCAATCCATGGTGAATCATCAACAAACAAAAGCCGATGCGAAGAATAAATAAAGCCAATTCAGCAGTGATGTTGACTTCACCCTGTGAATTTGGACTCTGGACGACAACCTCAACCTTGGGAGGTGCCTTTGAGGCATTTAAATTAGGGGTTGAACTCAATTGGGATTCGCTTTCTTCCATTTGAGGCAAGTTTCAGCCAAAGCATCTTACTCCTACTTCCTTTCCATCAAATCAATTAGTGAAATAGAAGGAATAGCTATTAAGTAAAAAACAATTTTCGAATCCCCCTCCAAGTCAGAACTTTAAATTAATTAGTTAAAAGCTTACGCTCACTCAGCTTAATCAACTTCTGGATCACATGTTCAACAACTCTGTCAGGGGTAGATGCACCTGAGGTAATACCCACACAAATATTTCCTTCAGATAAAAACTTCTCCTCCTCCACTAAGGAATGACCTAATGGCATATGAGTAATAGTATTTTCTATCTCATTAATTCTCTCCGGTGCATCTATATGAAAAGAGCGAAGGCCTCTACTAATTGCAATCTCTTGTAAATGAGTAGTATTAGAAGAATTAAATCCACCTATTACAACAAGCATATCTAATGGTTCATCAACTAAAGAGAACATTGCCCCTTGCCTTTCCTCTGTAGCATCACAAATGGTATTAAAGGCAAGAAAATGATCATTTAATTCCTTTGGCCCATACTTTTTCAACATCGTTAATTCAAACAACCGTCCTATTTCCTCAGTTTCACTTTTTAACATTGTTGTCTGATTAGCGACCCCAATACGGTTTAAATCTTTATCTGGGTCAAATCCTGAAGAAGAAGCTTTAGCAAATCGCCTAAGGAACTCATTACGATCTCCTTTCCCCAAAATGTAATCTGCAACATATTGAGCTTCTTCAAGGTCTAGTACAACAAGATAGGTTCCTGCAAATGAACTTGTGGCAAGAGTTTCTTCATGTTTGTATTTACCATGAATTATTGATGTAAAAGTATGTTTCTTATGCTTTTCAACGGTATGCCATACCTTTGAAACCCATGGGCAGGTGGTATCAATAATGTGACAACCTCGCTCATGGAGAAGCTGCATTTCTTGAACAGTTGCACCAAATGCAGGCAAAATTACAACATCACCATTCTCTACATCTGAGAAATCCTTTATCCCATTTTCTGCTGATATAAAGCGAACGTTCATTTTGCGCAAATGATCATTCACTGAAGGGTTGTGAATAATTTCATTGGTTATCCAAATTTGCTCATTTGGATAATGCCTTCTGGTTTCATAAGCCATAGCAACCGCCCTCTCTACGCCCCAACAAAAGCCAAACGCTTCTGCAAGCTTGACTTTTAATCTTCCATGCTCCAAGAGATACCCATTATCTCGAATAGAACTAATCAAATTACTTTGATAAACCTTTTCGAGCGCTTGTGCTCGTTTAGCAGGAGAGCCAAAACCTCTCCTGTTATAACGTTCTGATTGATGCAGCGAACGCTTAAAAGCTTGAGTATCCATATGAGGAAGGCTACATCTTTGCAGTGAATCTATTAGAAAATCCACAAGACTGACAAAAAAAAGCCTGGCTTATTGCCAGGCTTAATAAGAAAATGATTCCTGAAAAATCTTAATTACCAGACGACGCAAAATCAGGATAAGCCTCCATTCCATGCTCACCTATATCAAGACCTTGGATTTCCTCGGATTCGGAGACACGGATTCCTCCAAACAATCCACCGATCACTGACCAAGCAATCCAGCAAGTCACAACAGTCCAGATTGCATAAGCCAGGCAACCAATGAACTGAATCCAAAGCTGGCCAATTCCGCCACCAGTCAAGAGTCCAAGACCTGCTCCAGAGCCCTGGATGTCATAGCCCCAAAGACCAACAACTAAAGTTCCCCAGATGCCACAAACACCGTGAACTGAAAAAGCACCAACAGGGTCATCAATACCTAAAGAGTCAAGAGCGGATACTGAGAAGACAACAATCACCCCACCTATAACGCCCGCTAACCAAGCTCCTGACATTGTGAGGTTTGCGCATCCTGCTGTGATACTTACGAGACCAGCAAGAATTCCATTGATAATCATCGTTAAATCAGGCTTACCAGAGGTAAGAGTAGAAACAATGGTTGCTCCAATTGCTCCACCTGCAGCAGCCAGTGTTGTAGTAACAGCAACATATGGAACCCACTGATCCATAGCTAGCTGAGAGCCTGGATTAAATCCATACCAACCAATCCAAAGAACTAGTGCACCTAGAGTTGCAATAGCCATGTTGTGGCCAGGCATTGCCTGAGACTTACCATCTACAAATTTGCCGATACGAGGTCCTAGAAGCATTGCTCCTACTAAGCCAGCCCAAGCGCCAACTGAATGAACAATTGACGAGCCTGCAAAGTCAATGAAGCCTGCTTCGCTCAGCCAACCACCGTTCCACTGCCAACTTCCTGAAATTGGATAAATAATCGCTGTAAGTACTAAAGAGAAGACAACAAACTCTCCAAACTTGACACGTTCAGCAACTAGACCTGAAACGATTGTGGCTGCAGTACCTGCAAAGGCAGCTTGGAATAAGAAGTCAACGGTTGGAACCAATCCTGCTTCACCTATCACTTCAGGAGTAACAGTTGGATCAAAGAAAAGACCACTGAAGAAGAGCCATCCTGCAGCGACGGCATCGCCATACATTATCGAATAGCCAACAAACCAATATGCAGTTACAGCAAGAGCAAATACAAACAAGTTTTTTGCAAGGATGTTTACTGCATTTTTTTGACGGCACATTCCTGCTTCGACCATTGCAAAGCCTGCATTCATAAAGATGACAAGAATCGTCGCGACTAAAAGCCAAAGATTATTCGCTAAGAAAGCCGCATTCAAGTCAGGCAAATCAGCAGCATGCGCTGAAAGGTTAAAAAGGCCTAAACCTAAAAAAGCAAGTGGAACGCAGGCCAACCAAAGAAAAGAGCGATAAGAGCTCAATCCACGAATACTTCTTAGTAGAAGCATTGGTCCTTCAATTAAGCTGGCCTCCTGAAGGCGAGAGGCTCGTCTCCGTGGAGGTGCATGGAAAGCAGTGGTCATAGAAAATTTGAAGCTGCTAATTAAACGGGACTAGTTGGTCCAATTTGTAAAGTACAAAGATTGTCTAAAGTCGGCTTCAAGGAAGTGGTGGTTGATACAAAACCTTGAATCTCTAAGGGCAAATGAAAAGATCCTTATTAATCAGCCTCCAAAAAGGGGACTCCAAACTTTAACTTTTTAAAATGGGCCGTTTACCTTCCCAAGTGATTTTGTCTCGGTGAAATCCAAAACAGCATGGGATCACCTCAACTCCTTCAAGTACAGCCATCCGAAAAAGTTTTCCATAGGTAGGGTCAGCAGAATCACCAGGTGCAAAAAAATCCACATCATTTCTACTAAGACATGGAACTAGTACTGATCTAGCTTCAGGAAGTACACCAATAAGCTCCTTCAAGTGTTTTTGGCCACGCACAGTCACAGTGTCAGGGAAGCGAGCGATTTTTCCCTCTTTCCAAGTAGTGTTTTTCACCTCCAAATAAATCGGCCTTAAATCAGCAGATTCTGCTTTCGGCTTTATAAATAAATCAATTCTGCTTCGCCTTTCAAAACCATAAGGAACTTCTTGACGAATTTCGGATACTTGGCCCAATTCTTCTATCAAGTAACCAGATTCAATAACCAGTCGCACAAGTTTGTTAGGCAACGATGTATTAACTCCTACCCAACATGATCCACCTTCTTCATCAGGTACTTCTGCTTGCTCCCAAGACCAATCTAATTTGCGAGAAGGGGATGGTGAATAGCGAACTCTAATACGACCACCAGGATGCAAAATACCTTTCATGGGCCCAGTATTTGCGCAATGTGCAGTCACAATTTGCCCACCTTTTAATTCCACATCCGCTAAAAAACGCTTGTATCGCTTCAGCAATATTCCCTCTTCTAAGGATGGGAACGTAAGCAATGGCTTTACCACCATTGGGATTAATGCATTTCTGACATAGTGGCTCATTAAGAGCCCTAATCAAACCACTCAATGAACTGATTAACTCGGCCAACTAATGACGAGATCCCTCCAAAACATTGCTCTGGTCGTCACCTCAGGGACACTGGTCAGCAAAATTGGTGGCTTTGCCAGGCAACTCGTCATTGCAGGTACTTTTGGTATAGGTGCCGCCTATGACGCTTATAGCTATGCATATGTGCTGCCTGGCTTTTTTTTGATCCTTCTAGGAGGCATAAATGGCCCATTTCATAATGCAATAGTTACTGTACTTAGCCGCAAAACCAAAAAGGAAGGTTCATATATCCTCTCTGCAATACATACATTAATTAGTACCGGGCTAATTTTAATAACTGCAATTCTTGTCATTGCAGCAGATCCTCTAATTAAAATTTTGGGCCCTGGACTGAACACTGATATTCATAAAATTGCCGTATTTCAACTACAAATAATGGCACCTATTGCTTTATTAGCTGGTCTAATTGGCATTGGATTTGGCGCACTCAATGCTAATAATAAATTCTTCCTACCTTCAATATCGCCCTTAATTTCAAGTTTAACTCTAATGACCTTTACAGGCATTTTCTGGCTGAATAAAGGTGCAATTTACGAATCTCAGCAACTTGCCCTAATAGGTGGACTAGTACTGGCATTGGGAACATTAATAGGTGCATTAATTCAATGGCTTGTGCAACTTCCCACCTTATTTAAGCAAAGTCTTTTCAGAGTTAAGTTAATCTGGGATTGGCGACATCCTGGTGTCAAAGAAGTCTTAAATATTATTGGACCAGCAACACTCTCGTCAGGGATGTTGACAATCAACGTTTTTACCGATCTTTTTTTCGCATCTGGCATTGTAGGAGCTGCAGCTGGTCTTAGCTATGCAAACTTTTTAATTCAAGCGCCTTTGGGGCTAGTTTCTAATGCCTTGATAATCCCTCTTCTTCCTACATTTGCGAAGCTAACTAACTCAAATGAACAAGATTTACTAATCGCTAGAATTCGTCAAGGGCTCATGCTTTCAGCTGCAAGCATGATTGCTCTAGGCGCAATCTTCATAACTCTAGGTACTCCAATAGTTGCTCTTTTCTATGCAAGAGGAGCCTTTGAAAGTAACGCTATTAACTTAGTTGCAGCCTTATTAATTGCCTATGGCATAGGAATGCCAGCTTATTTATGTAGAGATTTATTGGTAAGGGTTTTCTATGCCCTAGGAGATGGTCAAACTCCTTTTTATCTTTCAAGTATAGGAATTATCTTAAATATTCTTTTTGACTGGGTATTAGTTGGAGGGCCAACTCCTTGGGGGGATCAAATGCCCTTTAATTTTGGAGCGCCAGGTCTTGTTTTGGCCACAGCTGCAATTAACTTCCTAACTTGCACAGCACTCTTATTTAAGTTGAATTCATGCATTGGAAGGTTACCTCTTAAAGAATGGAGCTTGGATGGGATCAAGCTACTGATAGCAGGGTTCACCTCTGGATTAGTTGCCTGGTTCATGAAAACAGCTGTGACATGGCCCGAGAATGGAATAGGACTATTAAGTCAAGTCATTCTGTCAGGGGCCACTAGTTTGCTTGTTTTTGGATTGATCGGTAGCTCCATGAAAATTAAAGAAGTCAAAGAATTATTCATACTTCTTACAAAGGGCATTATTCGTCTTTGAATGAAACCTCACGTTCTTGCCTGACCTTAATTGGGAACTCCAGCTGATTATCACGCGTCAACTTAGGTCCTTGAACTGAAACGATTCGAGCTTGAATACCAAATTCCTGAAAAGAAAGTTCTATCTCTTGAATCAAAGCTTTCTCTACCTGAGCTTCAGCATCAAGTACTTTCCCTATTAACCTGTCACCCAAAAGTCCTATGCGTTCACGCATTACTTCACGGGCATTGGTGACCTCGATAATCAACAAGGGGCCTCCCTAAGTTATTTCAACCTTATCTGCAATAAGGGTCCAAAATATCTTCAAGATCAAAAATCTGTCCTGACGGAATTAATCTGGACAGAGGTAATCGCATACTGCCTCCAGCCAGTGGTACTTGTACTGTCTCAAGTGCCTTTCGTGCAGCAACGTTTGACCCTTGATCCAAATGAGCCAGACATTCAATAGCAAGAGTTTCGGCTAACCCAGCATCTCCTAAATAAAGATGCCAACTAGCAACTTGAATATAAAGACGGTCACCTATAGCAATCTGAATATCACGCAGGTGAGACTGGTCAAAAGTCATAAGGAAAACTCCAATTTCTCTAATTGTGATATCAATTCGATTGCTTAGTTGACGAAGGTGCCCTTCATGGAGTGTGATTGATTTGGTCAAGCGCCTGTAGCTCAGCGGATTAGAGCATCTGACTACGGATCAGAGGGTCGGGAGTTCGAATCTCTCCAGGCGCGTTTTTTTAACTGCCCCAAGGGCAGTTTTTTTTAATTTGTGATCATAAAGGCAAAAATACTGCCCTGAGTATCCAATTGCGACGACTTTGCCTACTATCCCAAAGCTTCTAATCCCAAAATGGAGGTTGTCTCCTTGCTTTCGATTAACGCCGATTTAAAGGATGCAGATGCCCCTATTGCCTTTTTAATTGAAAAAGAGCAAGAACGACAAGAAACTCATCTAGAGCTAATTGCCAGTGAGAATTTCGCCTCTCGAGCGGTAATGCAAGCTCAAGGTTCTGCTCTTACTAACAAATATGCAGAAGGTCTCCCACAAAAACGTTATTACGGAGGCTGTGAGCATATAGATGCAATCGAGGAGTTAGCGATTCAACGCGCGAAGCAACTCTTTCACGCTAATTGGGCAAATGTTCAGCCTCATAGTGGAGCGCAGGCTAATTTTGCGGTTTTTCTAGCCCTCCTCAATCCTGGGGACACCATCATGGGTATGGACTTATCTCATGGCGGACATCTCACTCATGGCTCCCCAGTAAACGTAAGTGGTAAGTGGTTCAACGTCGTTAATTACGGCGTCAACAGAGAGAGTCAAAGGCTCGAAATGGAAGCAATAAGACAACAAGCGCTAACTCATAAGCCAAAGTTAATTATCTGTGGGTTTTCTGCATATCCAAGGACAATCGACTTTGCTGCTTTCAGCTCTATTGCCAAGGAAGTAGATGCCTATCTACTAGCTGATATGGCCCATATCGCAGGACTAGTAGCTGCAGGAGAACATCCAAACCCTGTTCCTCATTGCGATGTAGTAACTACTACTACTCACAAAACTTTGAGAGGTCCCAGAGGGGGGTTAATCCTATGCAGAGACGAAGAGTTTGGACGCAAATTCGACAAATCTGTGTTCCCAGGCAGCCAAGGAGGTCCACTAGAACACGTCATAGCGGCTAAAGCTGTAGCCTTTGGAGAAGCACTTCAGCCAAGTTTTCAAATCTATAGTCGCGAGATAGTAGCTAATGCAAAAGCCTTAGCAAAAGGTATTCAAGATCAAGGTATCGATGTTGTAAGCAATGGCACTGACAACCATATAGTGTTACTAGATCTTCGATCCATTGGCATGACAGGAAAGCTTGCAGATCGGCTGGTCAGTGAAGTCAGAATTACTGCGAATAAGAACACTGTTCCCTTTGATCCGGAGTCTCCATTTGTTACTAGTGGCATGAGGCTAGGAACTGCAGCACTTACTACTCGAGGATTTACTGAGGAAGCTTTTTATGAAGTTGCTGATGTAATTGCCAAACGTTTACTGAACCCCGAGGATGCCTCGATCCAAGGTCAATGTCTTGAGAAAGTTAGTGAGCTTTGTAGACGTTTTCCTCTATACAAAAAATAATCTCTAAAAACTTGTCTGAGCAACCAATCAAAAAACATGGCGTAGAAATTCTCTGTATTGGTACAGAGCTACTTCTTGGAGATATTCTTAACAGTAATGCGCGCTGGATTGCCAAAGAGTTAGCAATCTTAGGTTTACCTCATTATTTACAGACCGTTGTAGGAGACAATATTGCTCGACTCCAAAGAGCAGTTCTTGAAGCTGCCAAGCGCAGCAAAATTCTTATCACTACTGGAGGACTAGGGCCAACTCCTGATGATCTCACTACAGAAGCATTAGCCGCTGCTTTTAACATGCCACTAGAAGAAAAGACAGAACTTTGGATAGATATACAAAACAAAATGTCGGTCAACAGTCAAATATCAAGCCTTAGTAATCGTAAGCAAGCCCTGTTACCCTTCAATGCAAAGGTAATTCCAAATCGGTCAGGAACTGCTCCTGGAATGATCTGGCATCCCAAAGAAGATTTCACGATACTGACTTTCCCTGGAGTCCCTTCAGAACTAAAAGAAATGTGGACTGAAACTGCTGTCCCATGGCTCAAGCAACATGGAGGTGCAACAGATACTTTGATTAGTAAAGTTCTAAAATTTTCAGGAATTTCAGAATCCACTCTTTCTGATGAAGTAGCTGATCTTCTCAACAACAACAACCCCACTTTGGCTCCATATGCAAGTCTTGGGGAAGTAAAGTTACGTCTTACCGCTAAAGGGAAAAACATTGAAGAGGCACAAAAACTGCTTCTCCCTTTAGAACAAGAATTACGCAATAGAGTTGGGGTTAAATGTTATGGATCTGGAAATGAAAGCTTAGCTTCTGTTGTTCTTGAACTTCTACGACAAAGAAATGAAACACTTGCAATTGCAGAGTCTTGTACAGGAGGGGGGCTAGGGGCTGCCATATCTGCCTTACCTGGAGCTTCGGATGTCTTTGTAGGTGGAGTTATTGCATATAGCAATGCAATCAAAGAAAAGTTACTAGGAGTTCCCAAAGAATTAATTGACAATCACGGTGCTGTTTCAGAGGAAGTTGTCAGAGCCATGGCAAAAGGTGCTCGCAAAAAATTGAACTCAGATTGGGGAATCGCAATAAGCGGACTGGCTGGACCAGCTGGGGGCACTAAAGATAAGCCAGTTGGAACTGTTCACATAGCTGTTGCTGGTCCTAGAAGCTGTGAATCAAACCCACAAAATTTTGGAGCCAACAGAGGCAGAATAGGCATTCAACGCCTCAGTGTTTTAAATGGATTAGAACAACTCCGTTTGCTTTTGCTCTCACAGAGCTAATCTTTTCATTCTTGCAACTCCACTTAATTCAAAATTGAGCTCAGGAACGCTCTACGACAAAGTTTGGGATCTACACCGGGTGACTGATCTACCTGGAGGGTCTACACAGCTTTTTGTTGGACTGCATTTAATTCATGAAGTGACCAGCCCACAAGCATTTTCTGCACTGGAAGAAAGAGGTTTAAAGGTTTGTTGCCCTAATCGAACTGTGGCAACTGTGGATCACATAGTTCCCACAATTAATCAGAAGCGTCCTTTTGCAGATCCATTAGCAGAAGAAATGCTATGCACTTTGGAACGAAACTGCAAAACACATGGAATCCAGCTCTTTGGACTTGGAAGCGGTAAACAAGGGATCGTCCATGTCATTGCCCCTGAACTAGGTCTAACACAACCAGGCATGACAGTTGCTTGTGGAGATTCTCATACCTCAACCCATGGAGCATTTGGAGCCATTGCATTCGGGATAGGAACAAGTCAAGTGCGGGATGTTCTTGCTAGTCAAAGTCTTGCGATAGACAAACTAAAAGTCAAACGCCTTTGGTTTGATGGGAAATTAGGAAAAGGTGTTTTTGCAAAAGATCTAATCCTTCACGTAATTAGATCCTTAGGTGTTAAAGGAGGCGTTGGATATGCATATGAATTTGCAGGACCAGCAATAGAGCTCCTCTCCATGGAAGAGAGAATGACGATATGCAATATGGCGATAGAAGGAGGTGCTCGTTGCGGTTATATCAATCCTGATTCAACGACCTTTAACTACCTCCAAAACAGACTTTACGCGCCCAATGATGAGCAATGGCATCAAGCAATCAATTGGTGGCAAAGCCTTGCAAGTGAATCTGCAGCCATTTTCGATGATGAGGTTCACTTTGATGCATCATCAATAGCACCAACAGTTACTTGGGGGATAACGCCTGGACAAGGTGTAGCTATAGATGAAAATATCCCATTACTACAGTCTCTAAATCCAAATGAACGTCAAATAGCTGCAGAAGCCTGCGAATATATGGATTTGAAGCCTGGGGATAGTATTGCTGGTCTTCCTGTAGATGTATGTTTTATAGGAAGCTGTACAAATGGTCGTCTAAGCGATCTTCAAGCAGCAGCAGCAATTGCAAAAGGTCGACATGTAGCAAAAGGCCTCAAAGCTTTTGTAGTCCCAGGTTCCGAAAAAGTTGCTATAGCTGCTAAAAAAGAAGGTTTAGATATTGTCTTTCGAGAAGCTGGTTTTGAATGGCGAGAACCAGGATGCTCAATGTGTCTTGCAATGAATCCTGACAAGCTTGAAGGACGACAAATTAGTGCCAGTTCAAGTAATAGGAACTTCAAAGGGAGGCAAGGTTCCTCAAATGGGAGGACGCTACTGATGAGTCCAGCAATGGTTGCCGCCGCCGCAATAAATGGAAAAGTTACAGATGTACGAATCATGCTTCAAAACTTTGCCTAATAATCCAAGGAAAATTTCATGAGAACGAACTCTCCCTTCCCTCATGGCGAAATTAAAAAAGTGATCGGTCGATGTATTGTTTTGCATGGCAATGACATAGATACTGATCGCATTATTCCTGCAAGATTTCTTAAATGTGTAAGTTTCCAAGATTTAGGTAATCACGTATTTGCAGATGACAGAAAAGAGTTAAAAGGTTCTCACCCTTTTGATCTTGCTGTCAATCAAGGCAGCTCAATTCTTGTAGTCAACGATAATTTTGGTTGCGGTTCCAGTAGAGAACATGCACCACAAGCATTAATGCGTTGGGGTATACGTGCGGTAATTGGTCAAAGCTTTTCAGAAATCTTCTTTGGGAATTGTTTAGCACTAGGCATTCCTTGTGCGACCCTAACATCAGATGAAATCAACTATCTGCAAAAAGAAATTGACAAAAACCCTCAAAAGAATTGGGAGCTTAACCTTCTAACAAAGCTACTTAGTAATAGCGAAAATAACTTGAAAGTAAATATCGAAACCGGCCCTTTAGACATGCTTTCGACAGGTGAGTGGGATGCAACATCACAACTAATTAACAAAAAAGATTTATTAATTAAAACCATGAACAATATTCCTTATCTAAACAATTTTAAATGGCATAAAGAATAGCAAAAGTTTCACATCCAAAATCTTGCCAAGAATTAATCAATAATTTTTTATGTGCAAATTGCGAATCAAAATACAGAGTTTACCTGCTCCTGATTAAATCCAGGAGAAGCTGATGGCACAAAAGGAACTCCAGTACCACTAAAGTTAAAGTCATTCAAATGGAAACTAATGCCACCTATCCCACTTGAAGGTTTGTAGTAAATGCCTAAGTCATATGACCTTCTTTGCCAACGAAGCTCAACATTAGAATCAATGGTTTTACCATAATAATTAGAACCACCATCTATATTCAATTCAACTCCAGTAGTAAGCACTAATGGTCCAGCTACTTGCTGAGTCAGGCCTATTCCTAATGTCCCCAAATCAACAACATCATCAAAAGAAAATGGACTGCCACCTTGTTTTAATGAGCCACCAGAGTAAATAGAAAATTTCGTATAATCTAGAAAGGGCTTACTAAAAGTACCGAAAGTAATTGTAGGACCGCTTGTAAAACTAATTATTCTTTGGGTAGCACCACCCTCATATGAAAAATATGCCGTACTAAAGTGTGTATCAAGTGTTAAACCTGGAATGATAGGGACAGGGGAATAGCGATAAGCCGCATCATGAGTTAGTTTTGCAGACTGCCCTTCCCAAATCGTATATTTACTCTTTAAGGAAGAATATACATTAGCTCTCCAGAGTTCAATAAGACTTCCGCCCTTAGAGGTCTCTGCTTGATAATTTCCTACACCCACTCTAAAGCGATATGTATTACTTAAATCGCCCCAATCCCAAGTCTTTGATTTCTCTATAGAGCCCCCATAAGCAGTGTATATATCTGTTTCACCTATTGAGCCATTCCATACCCTATATCGATAAGCTCCAAACAAAGTAGTATCAACATTATTCAAAATAGGGAACGTCAATACTTTCTTTAAGTTCGCCCAGTACCTACTTCCATTAGCAATCCTTTCACTATTAAATGTACTAATGTTTCCATCTATCCTTGTATCGAAACCTAATGTTTTCCCCTTCAACCTAGTCTTTAATCCAAACAAATCAGATGTTTTAATTGAACTACGAATATTTTCAGATGTAACCGAAGAATCATTAGCAATATAACTATTAGTTTCATTTTTAATTGCACGTTGCAGAAGGAACTGAGGCTGAAGAGAAAGCTCATATCCTTTAGACAAATCTATTGGCTTGAAGGAACGACCCACAAACAAGCCATCTCTGTCTCCACGGTCTATTCCAATCACCCAGCGATTTTCAACACTCTCACTTCTTTTAATCCTTGTAGAGTTAACAATAGGAAGACTAACTCTCTCTTCAAAAATAACCCTACTACGCTTTGATGTTATTACAATATCTCCATTATTTTCTTCTTTTGCTACTACATTGCGAGCCTCAATTCGTGTCTGAGTTGGAGTAAAAGGATCATTACTAAAACTCATTCTATCTGCCTCCCATCCTTCTGGATTGAGTTTAATCTTTCCAGATTGAATTCTCCAACGAGTTATAGATCCACTTATAAGTTTGGAACGACCTTTCGGGTTTAATTGGGTAATCTTGACACTGCCTGGCTGATTCTTCTCTACTGTTTTTTCTGAAATATTCCTTATCCCAACTTTAGTTCGAATACCAAAACCTTCTTTACTCTGTAAGTTATAAATTCTTTGATCAATTAAAGCAATTGATCTTTTTCTTAATCGTTCTTGTTCTGAAAAGGAAAGAGCAGAAGACTTAGTCTTAGATAATTCAGCATTTACTTTTAATGGAGTATCTATCTCAAATCCATTTAGTTGCTCATGCTTAGAGAAAGGTTTTAGCTTTCTAAGTGAAATAGATTCTAAGCTCTCATTAATTTCCTTAGGATAATACTTAATTCTGGTCCCTGATTGAGAGCATCCAATAGGAGCAGGCAAAATTGTTTTTTCCGTTTGCTTATCTTCTCCCCAGCGATATCGAAATCCAATCAAATAAGCATTACTACCTCCTCTAACGCCTCCAAAAGTCCCAAAAGCACCAGAGCGATGATGAATTCGACCTACTAATGAAAACTGTTCTGTGACCTTTGCTTCTATTTCAGCCCCTAGATAATTCAATAGTTGTGATGCTTTGTTCCTATTTGTTTTTTCGTAGTTACTTAAAGAAGTGTTGTAACTAACGCCTTCTATAAACCCAACACTTAACCAAGGTCGCAACCAAACTCTTGCTCCTATGCCTAAAACCCCCTCACCAAAACTTTTTGCAGAGGTTGCAGCATATGGTCCATCTTGATAAGGCCCCCCTGCTTCTTCATTGGCAAAATGCCTAAATAAATCTGCTCCCAGTTCAATAGAGAAAGGACCATTGCGATAAATTCTTTTACTTAAGCCAAGACCTAAGAGATATTCATCTCTGGCATCACCAGCGAAAAGGAAAGACTCACCAAAGTCAGAATCGGTCATCGCCCCACCCCAGGCCGTTACCGCCCAAGGATGTTGATGCCAAGTAGAGATAAGCGGCAAAGCAGGTGGGCAGGCAACATCACCTTTTTCCTCAGTAGGCGATAAAAGCGCTGAGAATGGTTTATTAGGCCTGGCCCATGAATTGAGGGGTGCAATTAATTGGCTCGAAGGAAGATCTAAATCATTTTTTTTCTGAGATGATTCTAAAAAAGGCTGCTTAAAACCAAATTGAGAATTTTGGATAAGAGATGAAGACTGCTTTTGCCCTGGAGTTTCCGAGAGAAGCGACTTTCGATAAGTATCTGAAGAAATAATCTTCAGATCTTCATCTAAATTCTCAAGGTCAAGCACGCCATATACATCTTTTAACTCACCAATTTTTTGAATTAGGTTGTAACGAAAAGAACTGGCCTGGAAATATTGAAAACCCTTTTTAAATCGAACTCTTCCACTGGCAAGAAGAGTGTTGAAATCCCTGTCAAACTCAATACGGTCTGCTTTAAGAATGGCTCCATTTAGTATTGCGCTAACCCTTCCTTCTGCGACGAAACGCTTCTGTCGAGAGTCATAGCTTTGACGATCTGCTCGCAGTTGCAATTCAAGAGGTGGACTTAAACCATTGATAGAAGGGCCATTTTTTGTAAGGCCGCGAATGAATAAATTTTCATTGGAAATATTGGGAGTGTCTCCATAAGAAGCCTCTTTTCCCTTAGAGCGAATATTTGGGAGATTTGTTTCAGCCTTAGCAATTTCAAAAAAATTGAGAAAACTAAAGACACCTGAACCAATCAGCCCGGCAATAACGATATGCGGGCCTTTCGACACCTAGAACTGCCTTCTAAAGCCCGTAATCTTCCCATAAACAACCATCACACTGGATAGAACAGGTCCAGTATGTGGCGTGACTAAAGAAAGGCCTTTAAAACACTTTCTCAGTCTTGTGGACTTTCGAGATCCTTTCTTGCAGGGGTCCTGCTTGGGTCGCTAGCCAAGAAACCAAAGAGAAAGGTCCCGACAAAAAAGAAGACGACCGTGTAAACGGAAATCTTGAGCGCAAGCATGAAAAGCGACCACGACTATTTAAGCAATCTCATCTTATGAGGCTTTGAGGTGTAATCGCACTAAAAATGCCTCTCTAGACCCTTCGATTGGCGTGGATTGAAATGTTTCGAAGTAGCTCTCATGTAAATCTCGCCAAATCTGGTCCTCAAAACACACTCCAATGAACCTCAATCTTCGTAAAGTTGAGCTGAGTTCATTCATCAAAACCTAGCTTTGGGATAGAAAAACCAAGAATTCATGGAAATTAGGCTGGTTCAAAAAGGCAACAGAGAAGAAATTTGCATCAAATATCCCCAAAGGAGGCAGCATTGAAGGGGCATGCCCATACAATGTTGTCACTAATTCATCGATTCAGACTCGAGCAACGTCATGGGACAGAAAACTGCGCTTGGAAGCCTGCTTAAAAGAATTGGAAATAGTAACCAAGGCAAGGTAGTTCCAGGATGGGGGGCAACACCAGTTATGGCTTTTGTTGGTGCCATGCTTATTATCTTTCTACTAATCATGCTGAATATCTACAACCAATCAGTTCTCCTTCAAGGCTTCTCAGTCGATTGGAATGGGGTCTAACCCAAATGAAAATCAGTTTAAAAAAGTAAAAGGTGCTGAGGAGCGCTGATGAACATCTTTGGCGTAGGTCTGCCTGAGATAGCTGTAATCAGCGCTTTGGCGCTGATTATCTTTGGCCCCAAACGATTGCCTGAGTTAGGAAGAACTCTTGGTAAAACACTAAAAGGTCTTCAAACAGCCTCAACAGAGTTCGAAAAAGAAATACAACAGGCAATGTCAGAGAATGAATCTATCGAGGAAGTTTCCAAGGATGAAATTGCAAACACAAAAGATTCGACCGAACAAAAATAATCACAACTATGAGGTAACAAATTCTCTTAAAAGCTGAAATTTTATGTCCGGAGATTTCCGGTTATTGGTAGGTCTAGGAAATCCGGGTTCCCAATACACCTCAACAAGGCATAACATTGGATTTTGGGTTTTAGAGGAACTTGCAACAAAGAAGCAAGTGAAGTTTCGTCATGCAAAAAAACTTCATGGCAATCTCTCTGAGGTTGAATTTGGCAAAACTGCAACCCGTGTACTTATGCCAACTACATATATGAATGAGAGTGGCAGATCTATTCGGGCTGCATTGGATTGGTTTGATATTGAAGTAAGCCAGCTTTTAGTACTAGTCGATGATATGGACCTACCCTTAGGTCGTATAAGAATTAGGGCTCAAGGCAGTTCTGGTGGCCATAATGGCCTTCGAAGCATCATTCAACACTTAGGTACTGAAAATTTTTGCAGAATAAAAATAGGTATTGGTTCTCCAGCTGCTAAACAAGAAGAGCGCAAGGAAAAGACAATCCCACATGTTCTAGGTACATTCTCATCAAAAGAAGTGCCAATAGTTAATGAAGTAATTCAAGAAGTTCTTGAAGGATTGGACTTGATTCAAGCTCTTGGTCTAGAGCATGGAACCAATCGCCTTAATTCTTATAGACCCAAACAGTGATAGCCAAAATGAGTCAACTACCAGTTACCAAAGCTCACTTACGGATATATCGTCAAAGTTTTATTGATCAATGTCTTGATGGAGAAGTTTCAGCAGGAGGTTTTGAATGGCAATTCACATGGACTTTCAACAAAGGAGAGCTAATACTTGAACCTTCCTTGGGAAGAGCCCTGATTCAAGATGCTCTAATGCGATTTCTTATAAAAGCAGACTACAAACTAGAAGCTGGTGGGGACTATATCTTTACCGTTCGAGCGAAATTTTGAAATTTGGTGGGCCTGTCCAATTCAACTTCTTGCTCAAATGATCTTCTAATAGCACCAATGCAGCCACTGCATCCAAAGGATTCGTTGGTAAGAGCAAACCTCTTGGCAACCAACGCAACCAAATACCTGGCGGCCAAAGTTCCCAATAGCGCTCTCGAGCACGCAAAGTAGTACCCCTTTCCTCAACAATCTCAATAGGAGCAAGACCTTTCAACCTCACTTCCCAATATTTGCTGGTAGTGCCATTGCCTAGAACAATGCCATCTATAGGCCCCTGAGCTCTCCACTCAAGAATGCAATCAATCACCGCATTACTATCTATTACTCTCCCATCTAAAACAAGATCTGCTTCAAGATCAGCGAGTAATAGTCCACACTTTTTGTTGCCTGGGTCAATAGCAATAAAGCTTCTCATAATTTATATTTTGAAATCTTCCCTTGTACTTTTTCCCTGACTTGTAAAGAGATTGCCACGGGATCAGCAGTCTGACTAGTACGCAAAGAAATTGCTTCCAACTCAACAAAACCTTCTTTCCTCTTTAGCAATTCCTTAGCCATTTTATTAACTTCACTGGAATTAAATTGAATTACTGAGCTCAAAGAACCTCTTCTCTTAATCTCAGCAGATGTTGATTCAAACAACAATTGAATCTGTTTAGCTAAAGATTCGTTATTCATCTGACTTAATTCAATAGCTGTGCTAATTATTACCTCTCCCTCATTAACAATATTTATATTGGGCCTTACTTCAGGAAAAACATAGACTGCTTTTTCACCCAACAAAACATTACCTGCAGAGCGAATATTAACTGCCCATGAGCCTTTTTTACTTATTATCTCTTCTAGTCTTTTAATGTCTCCTCTTAATGCTAGAACTATTCTCCTTGAAGGCCTTTGTCCAGGCATAACTCTTCGATAGGCTTCATAATTTGCTCTTTGCAGTAAAAGATCAACTTCTTTTTTTGCATTCATTGATTGATCCAATTGAATTGTTGCAGTGGCTAAAGGTTGACCGCTACTAATAACAACATCGCCCCTACGCAAAGCGTACAAATTCTTCCCCAATTTTTTCAGATCCTTCTCTCCTGATTTAATTTTTGCTTGTATAGCCTCTAACTCAAATAACCCAACACGTAGTTGCCTACTTACTAGAAGCATCAAGCCAAGAGAAATAGCGCTAATGAGGCTGCCAGTAAGAACTGTTATTAAAACTGCTGTCCTACGTGGCCTGAGATTAAAGAAGCTAAGGCGGGCTTTCCCAATCCGACTTCCAAGCAAATCCCCCAAAGTTGCGAGGATGCCACCGAGAAATAACAAAGCAATGATCAGGAGCCAACCAGACACAGAAAAAAGTGAATTTAGTAATGAGCCTTTGTATTACCATCCTGAAACAACGCGTGACTCAACTAAATCGTTTAGCAAGTGCTATTGGATCAAGGATCGATATTTTCTTCCTCTCAATCTGTAGCAAGCCGGAGTTCCGCAAGTCACCTAACAATCGTGTAATTGTTACTCTCGTAGAACCAATTGCTTCAGCAATTGCTTGATGTGAAAGCTTTAAATCTATTGTGATTCCCTTTTGTCCTGGGACTCCAAAATCTCTACAAAGGACAAGAAGGAAGCTCACCAAGCGCGATGACATATCACGATGAGTCAGGGTTTCAATCATAGTTTCGGTCTGTAAAATCCTTGTAGATAACCCTTGCAGTAGTAAAAGCCCAACACTTGCATCACCTTCTATAGCATGCAGAACTGAAGCTGCTGGAGCTGTCACCATTTCTACTCTTGTAAAAGCGACAGCATGATAAAAACGATCCGAACGTTGGCCCGTAATCAAAGAAAGAACTCCAAATAAACTGTTCTCCCTTAGCAAAGCCACTGTAATTTCTTCACCAGATTCATAAACTCTCGATAATCGAACAGCGCCTCGACGTATTAAATAAACTCTTTCAGCTGGGTCTCCAGGAAAAAAAATAGTTTTCGATCGCTCTATCAACTCAGTATTCGCTCCATCAAGACCTCTCATGACATCAAGCAAGGTTCCACTAACAGGCCCCGGCCCATTAATCAGATTTGTTGTTTTTGGTGAGTCTGGTTGTGGTGCATAGCGGCTAAAGCCGCGAATAGCGCCGGCCATTTCGGCGAAGCAGATTGCAGGACGCTAAGGAGAGCGCTTCAAATAACTTGTAGCAATAATGACGTTTTTGAATCTTACTTTTATAAAACTGAAAGTTGAACCGCAAGAAGTTGCTTAATACCTGGCTCAGCAATATCGAGCAAATTATTGAGCTCTGCTCTTGAAAAAGGCTTACCTTCAGCAGTGCCCTGAAGCTCAAGCAAACGGCCATCAGCGTCCATGACAACATTCATATCAACATCCGCTGATGAATCTTCATTGTAATCAAGGTCAAGCAAACAAGTCCCATCCTTTAAACCCACAGAGACTGCCGCGACTTGGCCTGCAATGGGATCATTAATTAAAATGCCTTTCTTTAAAAGCCTTAAACAAGCCAATTTGAGTGCGATCCAGGATCCAGTGATAGAAGCTGTCCTAGTACCCGCATCAGCTTGAATCACATCACAATCAATCAAGAAAGTTTTTTCTCCAAGCACTTCCATATTCAGCACTGCTCTAAGACTTCTCCCAATAAGCCTCTGAATCTCCTGAGTTCGACCTGAAAGCTTCATTAACTCACGATTTTGTCTAGTAGGAGTAGAAGCAGGCAATAACCGATACTCAGCACTAAGCCAGCCTTTCCCGCTCCCTTCCAACCAGGAAGGCACACCTTCCCTCATGGACACACTGCAAAGGACACTTGTGTGACCTGTCTTGATAATCAAGGAACTAAGAGCAA